>DASSZL010000232.1:0-13162 GCA_035713505.1 Vulcanimicrobiaceae bacterium
TCCCACGACGAGTCCTCGATGCCGTTGCTCAAACCGCGGTTGTAGACGCTCTCGCCGATGTCGATGTTCTCGATGTCGAGCTGCGCGCCGGCAGCCAAAATGATGCGCAGGGTGGCGTCCATGATTTCGGGGCCGATGCCGTCGCCGTGCGCGACGGTGATGGGGGTCTTTTTGGCGGTGAGCGTCGTGGTCACGAAGCGTTTCTCCTCAATAACAAATGCCTCAAAGACTTGCGCCTGCCGGGGGCGGCGACCTTCCCTGCGGGCCTCAGACGAAAGTCGCTTCGCCCGGCAACGCCGTTGTTTAGAGGGACCAGTCCGAGGCGTTCCAGCCCTCGCTCGGGCCGTTGGGAGTGAAATTCTGCAAGGCCGGGTTCATCGCGTAGCGCAGGCGCTGATAGAACATGAACGCGGCGGGCGAATCGTGCACGAGGATGGCCTGGGTCTTGGCGTACGCCGCTTTGCGTCTGCCTCTATCGAACGTGCTCAGCGCTTGCCGTTCGAGCGCATCGAGCTGCGCATTGCAATAACGCGGATAGTTGTTTCCCGCCGGCGGCGCCATGGCGCACATCCACTGCGAGGAGTCATCCGGATCGGCGCCCGCAACCCACGCCCAGAGCGCGAGATCGAACTTCCCGAGGCTCAAGATTCCGCCCTCGGCCTTGGTTGCGTAGAGCATTTGGTAGGTGTACGTCTTGATTGGAACGTCGACGCCGATCTTGCGCAAATCAGATTGAACGATCACGCCGATCTCCCGCGCGGCCTCGCTGCCCTGGCCGTAAACGAGTTGCAAGGATAGGGGTTGTCCGTTTTTCTCGCGGATGCCGCCGCGGCCGAGCTTCCAGCCGGCTTGATCGAGCAGCTGCGCGGCCTTTTGCGGATCGTATGGATAGCCTTCGACGTTCGGATCGTACGCCCAATAGAAATCCGAGAGATCGCTGGTCGCAATCCGCGCGGTTCCGTGTTCGACGTCTCGCACGATGCCCGCTTCGTCGATCGCGTATGAGAGTGCTTGACGAACGCGCAGATCGTCCAGCGGCGGGTGCGTCAAATTATAATCTATTGAATCGTAGGCCGGTGCCTTGACCAGGATGGTCTTCACGCCGCTCACGCCCTGGAGCTGCGCGTACGGAGCCGGCCCGAGATCGATGATCAAGTCGGTTTGGTGCGAGCGCAGCTCGGCAACGCGCGTGCTCTCGTCCGGAACGTAGTAGACGTTGATTCCCGCAAGACGCGGCTTTCCGCGAAAGTAGTTCGGGTTCGCGAGCAGCTCGACGTGATCGCCGTGAATCCAGCGTACGATGCGGAAGGGGCCGGTTCCGATAGGCAGCGAGTTGAATGCGACCTTATTGAGGTTCGGATACTGCCCGAGCAGATGCTTGGGAATGATGCGAAACGGGTCGTCGCTCTCGCCGAAGACCGTGTCGACGAACGGCGCGAACGGCTGCTTGAGATGAAATACGACGGTATACGCATCCGGCGTATCGATCGATCGTACCTGATCGTAGCCGCGCCGCTCCACGACGTTGTTGTTTGGATTCATAATCGCTTGCCAGGTGAACTTCACGTCCGCGCTGGTAAATGCCGCGCCGTCTTGCCATTTCACATTGCGGCGCAGATGGTAGGTGATCGTCAAGCCGTCCTTGCTGATACCGCCGTTCGCGAGCGTCGGTACCTGCGCGGCAAGATCCGCAGCGTCGTTGCCTTTATCGTCGATCGTCACGAGCAAGTCGAACGCCAGGCTCGCCAAAAAGTTTTCCGCGGTGTTTGTGGCCAAGATCGGATTGAGCGAGGTCGGTTCGGCGTAGTTGGCGACGCGCAGCACGGCGTTCGGATTCGCCGCGCTGCCCGCGGTGCCGCCGGTCTTGCTGCAGCCGCAAGCCAGCAGGAGCAGGCAGATGCAAACCGCCGTTATGCGGCGCATCTGAACTTCGCGTACATGTACGGATAGTCGCCGTAAAACCAGTTGCGCAGGCTTGGACGGATGAGCTCGCGCGCGGTAGCGGGCGAGGCGCCTTTGAGCACGTAATGCTTGCCGTCGAAAAAGTCGAGGCTGTACTGCGGATAGCTCGCCATCGGTTCGAAGCCGGGAAACGGCGCGAACACCGTGCTCGTCCACTCCCACCCGTTGCCGACGAGATCGCAGACGCCCCATGCACTCGCTCCGGCCGGATGCGCGTCGACGGGCTGCGGATCGAAGCGCTCAAAACCGAAGTTTCCGTGCAGCGGTGTCGGTTCGTCGATGCCCCAGGGAAACGGCCGCTGCTCGCCCCCGGGCGCGCCGTATGCCGCACGATGAAATTCCGCTTCGGTCATCAGCCGCGCGCCTTTCCAAGCGGCGTATGCGCGCGCTTGTTCGTTCGTCACGTACACCGGCCAGGAAAGCGGAAGCGGTAAATCCTCGAAGACGCCGCGCAGTTGCAGTTCGCCTTCGCGCTCCACCCAAAACGGGGGCATCGGGCCGCCGCGGCGGAAGAACTCGAGATAATCGCCGTTCGTGACCGGATAGCGCTGAACCGAAAATGCATCAACCGCGAGGTCGTGGGCCTCGAACTCGTTATCCCACCCGAACCGTATCGCATCGCGGCGAGCGCCGAGCGTTGCGGTGCCCGCGGGAATCTCGACGAACTCATTTCGCGGCGGCTCGGTATCGTGATGCGTCTGCGGAATACGGCCCTTGAGTTCGGGCTTTAGGCGGTGAATGATGTAGGCGAGCGTTTCGTGATGCATCTGCTCGTGTTCGAGCGCCGTGAAAACCGCTTGCCCGCGCGCAAGCCGGGGGACGCGTTCATTCACGAGCTGGGCGTGCGCGAGCGCATCGTAGACGCGCTCGTCGCAGCGCCGCCCGAACGCTTCGATTTCCTCGCGAGAGGGCCAATCCGTACGTTTGTGTGCGGCGGCGGATTGCGCGTCCCCGGGATCGATGCCGCGCTCGAAAAGACGTTCGAGCTTCGGATCGACCGGAGTCTGCTCCAATCCGCGCTCGTTGAGCACGAGAAAACTGAATGCCGGAAGATGGCCATCGTAAAATGCGAAGGGATGGCGCAGCGGAATGGGGCGCGAGTAGTACGCAGCGCCATCGATGAGCCCGAAGAGCTGCGCGGAGCGTTCGCGATTGCGGCAATACCATGCCGCCAATCCGTCGCGGTCGAGAACGGCGTTCACGGGCGCCGCGGTCGTCATGCGGGGTCCTTACCCAGCTTCTCGAGTGGTTCCTCGCCAGGCAGCCAGCAGCGCTTGCGCCGCCTGCGCATCGACGGCCGGCGAGAACAGGTAGCCCTGGACGCGGTCGCAGCCGTGATCGCGAAGAAACTCGAACTGTTCGCGTTTCTCGACGCCCTCGGCGACGACCGTCAAGCCTAGACTGTGCCCCATCGCGATGATCGCTTTGACGATCGTCTCGTCGCTGGGTTCCGTGCCGATGCCGGCCACGAACGACCGATCGATCTTCAGATGGTCGACGTCGAACCGGCGCAGATAGCTCAAGGATGAGTGCCCGGTTCCAAAGTCGTCCACCGCAATCGTCGCGCCGATGCTCTTGAGCTGCCGGACCGTTTCGATGCTGTGGGCCACGTCCGCGAGCGCCATACTTTCCGTGATCTCGATTTCGATGCGTTTGGGATCGAAGCCGGCAGCGGTAATGAGCTCCAGCAGCCGGTCGCAGAGATTGGGATGATGGAATTGCCGCGCGGAGATGTTTACGGCCAGAGAAATCGGCCTGCCGGTTTCCCACTCGCGCACTTGCGCCGCGCCGTGGGAGACGACCCATTCGCCGAGTTGCATGACCAGGCCGCTGGCTTCGGCGACGGGGATGAAATCGTCGGGAAACACCATGCCGCGCTGCGGATGATTCCAACGCACCAGCGCTTCCACGGCGACCACGTTTTCCGACGCAACCTCGATGATGGGCTGATAATGCAGCACGAACTGTCCGCGCTCGATCGCGCGGCGCAGATGTTTTTCTTCAGTGAGACGCGTGCGCAGCGGCGCTTCAAAGGTCTGATCGTAGAAGAGATAGCCGTTGCCGCCTTGATCTTTCATGCGGTACATTGCGATGTCCGCATGTTTGATGAGCGTTTGATCGTCGCGGCCGTCGTCGGGTGAGATCGCGACGCCGATGCTGGTCGCGATAAACTGCTCGTACCCCTCGATACGGAACGGTTCTTCTATGGCCTGAAGGAGCCTTACCGCGGCCTCCTGGACGCTTTGCCGGCTCTCGATGTCGGTCAGCAGGATGATGAACTCGTCTCCGCCCATGCGAGCCACGGTTCCGGTCTCGCCGACGGCGCGTACGAGGCGGTGCGCGACCATCTGCAGGAAGCGATCGCCCATCGCGTGCCCGAGCGTGTCGTTAATGTCCTTAAAGCGGTCGAGATCGAAGAAGAGAATCGCAAGAGGACGCACGTGGCCCCGTTGATCGATGATTGCGTCGCGCACGCGTTCTTGAAACGAAAGACGGTTCGGCAAGCCCGTTAGCGAGTCGTAATACGCCAGCGTGCGCAGGTGCGAGCGGCTTCGCACGCGTTCGAGCGCGCTGCCGACGAGCGCCGCCATGAGCGCGATGGTGTCGAGGTCGACCTCCTCAAACTGTTGGTCGCGGGTGGTTCGCGAGAAGAACACCAGAACGCCGTGAAGCGCGCCGCCCACGAGCAGGCGGGAACCTATCCACGTGCCGTAGCCGTGTTCCGGCGCTTCATCCGCACGCGACAGATGCGAGGCGACCGGCTCGCGCTGCGAAAGCACGGCTTGGGCTACCTCCACGACACGCTCGTCGTCCCCGGCGAACAACTCCAACGAGTCGTAGCGCATATCGACGTGCAGGCCGTCGGTCGAATCGATGATCGCGCCGCTCTCCAGGCCCAGCAGCCTGCATCCCGTTTGCAGCGTCGACATCACGTGGGTGTCGGTATATTCCGGAATCGTCGCCAGCAAGTACAGATCGCGCATGCGCTGCGTCTGCATCTCGAGCTTGCGGTGAACGACTTTACGTTCGGTGATGTCCTTGAAGGCGGCATACACGCCGACCACGAGCCCCTGCGCGTACTTGGGAAAGAGCGTCGTGTCCAGATGCAGCTCTTTGCCGTCGCCGCGGATCGAAGCGATTTCGTAATGAACGGTTTCGCCGTCTATGGCCCGGCGAAAGAAGGACCACCCGCGTTCGAGTTCCTGGTTTTGCAGGAACGCGCGAAAATTCTGACCCGCAATCTCGTCGCGCGAGCGCCCGGCTATGCTCGCGGCCGCTTCATTGATATCCAAGCAGACGCCGTCGGTCGAGAGCAGGCAGATGCCGTCAGGATTGTGCGCGAACAGCGATTGAAAATCGTGTTCGAGGTCGATGATCTCTTCGCGCTGCGCGGCGACGGTGCGTTCCGCGCGCATGCGTTCGGTGACGTTCTCCATGAGCGCGTACACGCCGACGATCTGATGCTCTTGCAGAATGGGCAGCGCCGTGGCCTCATACTGGATGAGGCGCCCGTCGGCCGAGTACGCATCGATGGGAAACGATACCGTCTCGCCTTTGATCGCCTGGTCGAGAAATCGCCGAAGTTTGTCCCGCTGGCTGGGCGGCACGAACTCGCTCACGTTATGGTCGCGAATCTCCTCGAGCGTATAACTGCTCACGCGCATCCCCGCGGGATTCATCTCGATAATCCGCTGCTGCGTGTCGACGGCGATGACGACAGCGGGATTGTGTTCGAAGAGCAGTCGGAACTGGAGCCTTGCCTGGGCGAGTTCTTCGTGCGTTCTGGTCAGCGGCGTAATGTTCTCCAGAAGCGCGTAGACGCCGACGACCTGTTCGCCCGAATACATGGGGACATTCGTCACGTCGAAGACGAGTTTGCGCGCGTCCGCGCCTTTTGCGTGCGCGCGGTGGCGGCTGATCTCGCCCGCCAGCGCGCGTTCGAACGCGGCGGTGACCGTGGCTTGTGACGAATGTAGTATGAATTCGTCGAGGCGCTGACCGACGACCCCCTCGCGCGCGGCGAAGCCCGCAACCGCCAACGCGGCGGGATTGAGGTCGATGACGTAGCGATCCCGATCGATTGCGACGACGGGCGTCGGGAGGTGCTCGAAGATAGTACGGAACTCGCGCTCGACGCGTGCCAGGGCCTTTGCCTGCTCTTCCAAACGCTGCTGCGCGGCGCGTTCGCGCGTAACGTTGTCGTACAGCGCGTAAACGCCGGCGGCGCGGCCGCCTTCGGTGCGCGGAATGAACGTAACATCGAACTGCAGCCATTCGCCGCCTGCCGTTTGCAGTTCCGTGGCGGCACGTCCAACTTGACCGTGCAGCGTTTGTTCGAAGGCGGAAAGCAGCCCGGCGCGATGTTCGTCGCGGCAGTGCCGGCCAAGAAGGTGCCCGATGAAATATTCGCGCGGATAGCCGCTCTGCTCGACAGTCGCCGCGTTTACTTCGATGATGCGCGCGTCCGCATCGTACATCGCGGCGGCGATCGGGTTGCGATCGAACAGCGAGCGGAACCGCTGCTCGGCTTCCTGACGCCACGAGGCGTCCTGCAAAACGATGAAGAGATACACCGAGTTGACCGCATCGATCACCGGAATGCTCGTTGCTTCGGTGAGGAGCAGGGTGCCGTCTTTGCGGGTGACCGAGACGTCTCGCTGTAACGTTTTCTCGACACTCGCGGCGCCGTAGGCGTCTTCGATGAAGGCGCGCATCGGTGCTCCGGCCAGGTCGAGAATGTTCTTGCCGATGAATTCGCTCTTCGTGTACCCGCTCATCAGCGTGCAGGCTGGATTGCAGGCAATGACGTTATACTCGCGATCGATCGCTACGATGGCGCTCGGCGAGGCGCTGAAAAGGGACTCGAAGGCCCTGGCGTCAGTGAGCCAGGTACTCATATAGCCCATGAACGCCACCCTCGCGCCCAAAGCCCGACTCGCGATATCCCCCGAAGGGCGAACTTGGATCGAACTGATTGAAGGTATTGCACCACACGACCCCCGCGCGCATGTGCTGAGCTATGTACATATTCTTGCTGCCTTTGTCGGTCCAAATTCCTGCCGACAAACCGTACGGCGTGTTGTTGGCCTTTTCAATCGCCTCATCAGGCGTGCGGAAGGTTAGAATGGACAGAACCGGCCCGAAGATCTCTTCGCGCGCGATTCGGTGCGACTGCTGCACGTTGGTGAAAAACGATGCGGGGAAGTAGAAACCCCGGTCCGGGACGGTACATGACTGCTGCACGAGAACGGCTCCCTGGTCGATCCCGCTGCGCACGAGATCCTCGATCCGCTCGAGCTGCGCGCGCGAATTGATGGCGCCGATGTCCGTATTCTTGTCGATAGGATCGCCAAGGCGCAGCGTCTGCAGCCGTTCGGTGAGCCGCACCACGATTTCTTCGTGAACGCGCTCCTCGACGAGCAGGCGCGACCCCGCGCAGCAGACGTGTCCTTGGTTGAAGTAGATCCCGTTGACGATGCCTTCGATCGCTTGATCGATGGGGGCGTCCGCGAAAACGATGTGCGCCGCTTTTCCGCCCAGTTCGAGCGTGAGACGCTTCCCGGTCCCTGCGAGCGCGCGTTGAATCCCTTTACCGACCTCCGTCGAGCCGGTGAACGCAATCTTGTCGGTCCCGCCATTGCCCACCAGCGCGGCGCCGGTCACGCCGTCGCCCGGGACGACGTTGACGACGCCCGGCGGCAGATCGGCTTCTTGAATGATTTGCGCGAGGGCCAGCGCGGTAAGGGGCGTGGTTTCCGCGGGCTTGAGCACGACGGTATTTCCGCATGCGAGCGCGGGAGCGAGTTTCCACGCCGCCATGAGCAGCGGAAAATTCCATGGGACGATTTGTCCTGCGACGCCGATAGGATGCGGCACGCGCCCCGCGCGCATCGCCCACTCGAGTTTGTCCGCCCAACCGGCATAGTAGAAGAAGTGGGCCGCGGCGGTGGGAATGTCGAAATCGCGCGACTCTTTGATGGGCTTGCCGCCGTCGAGGGTCTCCAGAACCGCAAGCTCGCGCGAGCGCTCCGTGATCGCCCGAGCGATGCGGAAGATGTATTTTGCTCGATCCGCCGGGCGCATCGTGCGCCAATACTTGTCGTATGCCTTGCGCGCCGATCGAACCGCGCGGTCGACGTCTTCCTCACCGGCATGGGCGACGCGCGCGAGGTGCTGCTCGTTCGCCGGATTTATCGTGTCGAAATAGCGGCCGCTTTTGGGCGAGACCCACTCGCCGTTGATGAAGAGGCCGTATTGCTCCCGAATCGGCGCTTTGACGGTTTCCGGTGCCGGTGCGTAGTCGAAGATTCCGGTCATAATTGCTACTTAGTCTTTCGGAAAGTAATCGGGTCCGGCGTAGTGGCCCGTCAGCTGTTTCTCGTACTGCATGAGGAGATCGTCCAGCAGCGAGCTGGCGCCGATGCGGAACATGTCCGGCGTGAGCCAATCCTCGCCGAGCGTCTCTTTCACGATGACGAGATACGTGAGCGCTTGTTTGGTGTTGCGCACACCGCCCGCGACTTTGAGCCCGGCGCGGCGGCCCGTACGTCGCGCATAGTCGCGAATCGCCTCGCACATCGTTACGGCGACCGGAAACGTGGCGTTCGTGCCCACTTTGCCCGTGGACGTTTTTATCACGTCGGCGCCGGCCTCCAGCGCCAAATCGCTGGCGCGGCGCACATTGTCGTAACTGCCCAATTCGCCGGTTTCCAGAATGACTTTGAGATGGACGTCGCCGCACAAGCGTTTGACCGCGACGATTTCATCGAAGACTTGCTCGTAACGCCCGGCCAAAAATGCGCCGCGATCGATCACCATGTCGATCTCGTCGGCGCCGGCGTCTATTGCCGCTTGCGTGTCCGCCAGACGTACGTCCAAGCTGGAGAGTCCGCTCGGAAACGCGGTTGCGACCGATGCCACTTTCACGGACGTGCCCGCGAGCGCGTCTTTGGCGACCGCCACCAAATTTGGATACACGCAGACGGCTGCGACGCTCGGAACGTCCGGGAGGTGCGGCGCGGGGCGGACCGCTTTGGCGCAGAGCGAACGCACGCGGCCTTCGGAGTCCTTGCCCTCGAGCGTCGTCAAATCCATGCACGCAATGCTCAGCCGGATGCCGGCCACTTTCGCGCTCGTCTTTATCGAACGTTTTGAAAGAGCGCCCGCGCGGGCTTCGAGCATCACGGCGTCAACGATGGCGGTCACCTCACTCTTGTTAGCCGCCATGCCGCAGTTTACTTCCAGCGGCGCGCCGTCACTTCCAGGTCGAGTTCCAATCCGCCGTTCCGCCGGTATCGTACGATTGAAAACCGGCCTTCCCATCGGTGAACACGCCCGCATACGTGCGCTCGCGATCCTCCGAATCGAACGTTTTCAAAATACCGTCGCCGCTGTTGGTGGTTCCCAGATAGATGCGTTCGTTGCCGCTGCCGTCAGTGATGGTGACTTTGTCCTCTTCCAACGAGGTTTGGTCTTTGCCGGCCGCGGTGAATGAGCGCACAAGGCCGCTCGAAGATGTGGACAGGCCGACGTACAAGCGCTCATTTTCTTGTGCGTCGTCGAATTCGATGCGCGGCTGATGCTGATCGGCGGTCAATCCGAAATACGCGCGCCCTTTGTCGTTTGCGTCCGCAAGGCGGATTACGGGCTGTTCTTTGTCGGAGATATACGCGCCGAGGCGGTAATTGCCGCTGCCGTCCTCCAAGTAGAGCGACGGGTGCCCGGTCGTGTTAAAGCCCAGCAGCACGCGGCGCTTACCGCCGGCGTCGTACATCTGAACGCCGGTCGCATCGATCTTCACGCGCGCATGGCCTTGCGCGTCCGCGAACGTCAAGGCCTTTTGGGCGGCGCCCGCGGCACCGGCCCCGAAGGCGGCGACTACGCCCACCAGCGCCAAGAGCAGCAGCCGCTTGAGGCTGCGCACCTGACGTTCCAGGCGGTCGAACCGGGCTTCGAGCCCGGAGAAAGCAGAAGCATCCGACATCGAGCAACCCTCCGTTCGGGTGCCTCTGCGCTTCGACGCGGGCGGCCGCCCGCCTGTAACCTAGGCTACAAAGTGCCGCGGCGCTCCTGTTCCTTTTCGATGGAAACGAAGAGCGCTTTGAAATTGCCCTTGCCGAAGCTCAGCGATCCCTTGCGCTGGATGATCTCGAAGAACACCGTCGGCCGGTCCTGCAGCGGCTTGGTGAAGATCTGGAGCATGTACCCCAAATCGTCGCGGTCGACCAGAATGCGCAGATCGCGCAGAATCTGCGTGGCCTCGTCGATGTGTCCGACGCGCGCTTCGAGACCGTCGTAATACGTATCCGGCGTGTCGAGGAATTCGACGCCGTTGGCTTTGAGGGCGCGGATCGTCGAGATGATGTCGTCGGTACGGATCGCGATATGCTGCACGCCCGGGCCGTTGTAGAAATCGAGGTACTCCTCTATCTGCGATTTTTTCTTGCCGGTCGCCGGTTCGTTGATGGGGAATTTCACCCGGTGCTCGGCGTCGCTCATCACTTTGGACTTGAGCGCCGTATATTCGGTGGAGATGTCCTTGTCGTCGAACGAGATCAATTGCGAGAACCCGAAAACCTTCGCGTAGAACTCGCCCCACGGATCCATCTCGCCCCAGCCGACGTTCCCGACGCAATGATCGATGAAGAGCAGGCCGGTTTTTTGGACGGAGGTATAGATCTTGGGTGCGTGTTCGAATCCCGGCATGAACACGCCGGTGTAGCCGTCGCGCTGGACGAACGTGTGCACCGTATCTCCGTACGCGGCGATGGTGGCCTTCACGACGCGGCCGTGCTCGTCGCGGAACTCTTTGGGCTCGGCGATGGATTTCGCACCGCCCGCGAGCGCGTGTTCGTATGCGGCTCGCGCGTCCTGAACGACGATCGCGATGTCTTTGACGCCATCGCCGTGGCGGGCGACGTGCCGTGTTATCTCGTCATCTCCGCGGAGGCTGGACGTCATGACGAAACGCAGCTTGTTCTGCACGAGCAGGTACGACGCGCGATCCTTCACACCGGTTTCGGGGCCCGCGTAAGCGACCTGATCGAAACCGAAGGCGGTGCAGTAATAATGTGCGGCCTGCTTGGCGTTTCCGACGTAAAACTCGACGTAGTCCCAGTCGATCTTCGCCAGCGGATTGCTTTGCATTGTCGTCGTCGTGGTCATGGCAGGGTGCTTGGCGGGACAACCGAAGGCGCCCTGTATGGCCACCTCCGCTACCGCCTCTGCCGCCGTTCGGGCGGCGTTCACGCAGTTGATCGACTACGCCGGACTCTTTCCGCCGGCGAAACTGGACATGGCCGCGGCCCTGGCCGAGTACGCCGCTGCCCGGCGAGGGCCGTATGCATGGATGCTGGGCCGCTTCATCGTGCCGGCGTCGCGGATTGCGCAGCTGACTGCGGCGGTTCCCGCCGTAGAACCGCTGCCGCTGAGCGTCATCGTGGACGCGGGCAGCGATCCCCTTGCGTGGCTTTCGCGCGTCCAGCAGATCCTCGGTGATGTCAGCGCACTGCGCGGCGCCGGCCAGCGCGTGCGCGTGGAATCACTGGAGATCGCGCTCACGCCCCTGCCGAGGGAGCGCGACACGTACGACGCGCCGATCGGCCAATTCGCGGCCGCGCTCAAGCAAGCGGGCTTGAACGACCTGCCGGCCTTCGTCGAGATTCCGCGCGACGATCGCTGGAATAGCGAGCTGGAATCGGCGCTATTCGCGCTCGAGCGACACAAACTCGGAGCGAAATTGCGCTGCGGCGGCGTTGTGCCCGAAGCATTTCCAGGTGCAAACGACGTCGCGATGTTTATCCGCGCCGCAATTGCGCAGCATCGCCTGCCCATGAAAGCCACGGCGGGGCTGCACCATCCCATTCGCCATTTTGATCACCGGCTCGGCGTGCCGATGAACGGGTTTCTGAATCTGCTCGCGGCGGCTGCTTTCGCGCGCGCCGGAATGGACCAGTCCGGCGTGCTCGGCATCGTGGCGTGCGAGGACCCGCATCATTTTCAATTCAGCGAACACGGCTTGGAATGGGAGGGCGAGCACGTGCACGTCGACGATCTGCAGGCGACGCGCTCGCAGTGTTTTATTTCCTACGGCAGTTGCAGCTTCTCGGAACCGACGAGCGACTTGCACGAGTTAGGCATCCTCTAGATGACGCAAGCCGCGCAATCTTGGGTGCGCATCCCGCCCGATTCGGAATTCCCGCTCGAGAATTTACCGTATGGCGTCTTCGCGGATGCGCACGGCCGGCCGCACATCGGCGTCGCGGCCGGCGATTCGATCTTCGACTTGCACGAAGCCGCGCACGCCGGTCTGTTCGACGGCGTTGTCTCGCGGGCGGTGCTCACCGCCCCGACGATGAACTTGCTGCTCGCTGCGGGACGCGACGCTTGGAGCGCGCTGCGCAAGCGGATACGCGAGCTGCTGCAGGACGCGCCTGCGCTGCTCGAAGGCGTCAATCGCGACGCGCTGGTGGTGGGCCGGCCGCAGGCAAAGCTGGTTCTGCCGTTTGCCGCCGGCGACTACGTCGACTTCTATTCCTCGCTCGAACATGCGACGAATTTAGGGAAGATCTTCCGGCCCGACGGCGAGCCGCTGATGCCCAACTGGCGCTGGATTCCAATCGGCTACCACGGCCGAACAAGCACCATTGTCATCGACGGAACGCCGATCGTGCGCCCGAGCGGGCAGCATAAAGCGCCGAGCGAGCCGGTGCCGGTATTTGGTCCCTCGCGTTTGCTGGACATCGAATTGGAAATCGGCTTCGTCACCGGTCCCGGAAACCGGATGGGCGCGCCCATTCCAATTGAATCCGCGCGCGATCACATTTTCGGGCTTGTCCTCGTGAACGATTGGAGCGCGCGCGACATTCAAGCGTGGGAATATCAACCGCTCGGCCCGTTTCTGGCGAAAAACTTTTGCACAAGCATTTCGCCCTGGGTTGTAACGCTGGAAGCTCTGGAACCATTCAAAAAACCACTTCCTCAGCAGGATCCGGAACCACTCCCGTACTTGCGCGCGAAGAATGATTTCATGTTCGACATTCATCTTGAAGCGCGGTTGCAAACTTCATCGATGACCGCGCCGCAAATCATCACGAACACGAATTTCCAAAATCTTTACTGGAGCATCGCCCAACAACTCGCACATCACACCGTGAACGGCTGCAATTTGGAGCCCGGCGATTTGCTTGCCAGCGGCACC
>DASSZL010000233.1:0-2451 GCA_035713505.1 Vulcanimicrobiaceae bacterium
ATGCGATCAGCGCGACCTCGCACTTCGGGATCGTGCTCACCTCGCCCGTCGGCTTCGCGGCGCACTACGTGCAGCACGACATAGACTGGGCGCTGGTCCTGCCGCTCGTTGTCGGCGGTCTCTGCGGAGGGCCTATCGGCGCGCGGCTCTCGCTGCGCCTGAAGTCGCCTCGCCTTATGCTGTTCGTCGCCGTCGCACTGACCATCGCGGCGTTTGCGCTCGTTTTACGTCACGTGGTTTCGTTGTGAATGCCTTACGCAGCATCGTGCTGCAGGCGCACCGTGCCAATCCCCGGCACGACCGTTTTCGTGCGTTAGCACTACGTAAATCCGGCGCAAAGGGGTGCCCGCGCCATAGGGTAGCCGCCCCGCCGCCAGAATAGCAGCTCGGGTATGTATCCGCTCGGCGCTCTTTCAAGTGGAGCCGGTTCGGTTACCGAACTGGAACGGCTCTTCGAGATTACGCGCGACGTCCTGGGCGCCTCGTCGCTTGACGCTGCGCTCGCGTCTCTTGCACGCGGGGTGCAAGATCTCTTCGGCTGGCGCTACGTCACGATGGTCGCCGCCCAAGAGCCCAACGGCGAACTGCGCCGGCGGGTGATGCTGGGCTGGCCGCAAGACGTGATCGAGCAGCACCTGTACGAACGCATCGACCGCTCCGCGTTCGATGCGATGCTGAACCAAGCGGTACGCTTTTTTGAAGACTGCTATTTCTTCCCGGCCGAAAAAGAAGCGCACTGGGAGCGGTCGATTTATACCGGTCATCTGCCCAATCCGCCGCTTCGCAAATATCCCAGCCAATGGCACGAGCGTGACGCGCTCGTTCTGACATTGCACGACCGGGACGGCATGATGATCGGCTACATGTCGCCGGACGGTCCGCTCAGCGGTGAAATTCCAAGCGCGCAAGCGCTGCGTGCGATGCAGGTGTTCGTCAATCTGATGGGCATGGCGCTGGAAAACGCGCGTTCGCAGAGCCGTCTGCAATACGAAGCCACGCACGATTCGCTGACCGGACTGCCGAATCGCACCGTGTTTTCGCTCGAACTCGCGCGTGCGCTTGAAGCCATCGCGCGCGGCGACGGCGTGGAGCGCGCCGTGTTATATCTGGACCTGGATGAATTCAAGTCGATCAACGACACGCTCGGCCACCTCGCGGGCGACGACGTGCTCAAAGAAGCCGCCGCGCGGTTGCGCGCGGTCGTCGATGACCGCTGCGTGGTCGCGCGCATGGCGGGAGACGAGTTTGCGGTCCTGCTCGACGAAGCAAGCCCCAGCCGGATTGCGCGCATGCTGGACTTGGTGCATCAAACTTTGCGCCACCCGTATCACATCGGCGGCCGCAACATGGTAATGACGGCCAGCATCGGCGTTGCTCGCGTTGACGCGCAGTACGGCTCCATCGCCGAAGTGCTGCGCGACGCCGACACCGCTATGTATCATGCGAAAGGCGAAGGCAAGAACCGCAGCGCGATCTTCATTCCGAGCATGCACGAGCAGGCGCTGCGGCGGCTCTCGCTGCGCATGCACCTGCGAAGCGCGATCGAAGAACAGCAGTTCGTCGTGCTCTATCAGCCTATCGTCTCGCTGCACGACGGACGATTGGAAGGCATGGAAGCGCTCCTGCGCTGGAATCACCCGGAGGAAGGCTATCTCGCGCCCGCGTCTTTCCTGCCGCTCGCGGAGGAGATGGGGCTGATGGTTCCCGTCGGCCGGTTCGTTCTCGAAAGCGGATGCAGAGCGCTGGAACAGTGGCAGCGGCTTTCGCCCGGACGCGCGATCTCGTTGAACGTCAATTTGTCCGTACAGGAAGTGCTGCAGTCCGATCTGCCGGAGTTTCTTGCGGCATTGCTCGAGAAGCATAACATCGAGCTCGGTCAACTCACGCTCGAGATCACCGAGACGTCCATCCTGCAAAGCGAGTCGCGTGCCGCCGGCGTGCTCGCGCGTCTCAAAGCGATCGGTGTGGACCTATGCATCGACGATTTCGGCACCGGGTATTCTTCACTGCGCTACATTCGATCGCTGCCGATTGACGCTTTCAAGATCGATCAAACGTTCATCGCAGGCATAGCCGCGGAGAAGGGCGCGCAGATCATCGAGATGCTGGTCCGTCTTGGCGCGGCTTGCGATCTGCGCGTGACCGCCGAAGGCGTGGAGACCGCCGAACAGGCCGCTCGCCTGCTCGCCCTGGGATGCCGCTACGGGCAGGGGATGCACTTCCATGCGCCGCTCGCGGCCGAAACGATGACCTCGCTCGTGGAAAGCCGGCGCGCATAATCCGTTCCGGCGGTGGGTAGCATGCTCAACGATGGTTGCGAACACCACCCTTGTGACGACCCGTCTGGGCTCGCCCCGCAGCACCGTTGAACGCGGCACGATCGAGGAATCCTGCACGTACGTTCGGCGTTGGACGTGGCCGTGCGGATGTGAAGGCGAAATTATCGCCGGT
>DASSZL010000234.1:0-2578 GCA_035713505.1 Vulcanimicrobiaceae bacterium
GCGTGCGCACCAAGCTCACGAACTGCTTCGGATCGGTGCCGAGTTCGTTCACGAACTTCAAATCGGGCATTGTCGTCGACGTTACCGGCGTGGCGTTCTTCGACGCACTTCACGGGCAAACGGGCGTGGCTCCAAACGGAATCGAGATCCATCCGGTGCTCTCAATCGATTTTGTATCCGGAGCTCCCGCAGGTTGTTGAACCGCGTACTTCCTCTCATCGGGGCCGCCGCTCTTGCGGCGGCCCTCGGGGCGTGTTCGCATGAGCCGGCAAAACCGATTCTCGATCCGGCAAAGGCGCGGGAAGCGTATGCGGTGGGGCAACGGCTGGCCGCGCAAGACCGCGCGGACACCGCCAGGCATCGAGCGGAAATGTCGCGCCTCATTGCCGCAAGCGTTTCTCAAACACGCGATGCCGGTCGCACGATTTCGTTGTACGTGCATCTGCACAATCGCAGTGCGAAAGCGATTCGCTCTGTGGAGGCGGGCCTGGAAGTACACGATTCAACCGGCAAGCGCATCGGGTTAACGGAAATAGGCATTCGCAAACCAATCGCCGGCCACGGCACGCTGGCGTTTTGGTACCCGCTGCGCTACGTGCGCTTCAGCGAGGACGCCGGAACGATGCGTTTAGCCGCCGGAAAACCGAAAACGATTCAAATGAACGTCACGGAGATCAAATACGCGGACGGCACCGACGCCGGCTACGACGACTAGCGCCTTCCCGCAAAGTACGCGAGTGCCGCAACGGCGGAAACGCCGAAAACGGTGCAGCCCGCGATCAGATTCACCGGCCGCGGCAACGCGATGAAACACGCGGCCGGGACGACGAGAAACGCGTAGATTACGAGCAGCACCATTCCGATGAGCCGCGGCAGATGCTGCGGACGTGCGGCCTGGAGCGCCGCCGCCGGCTGCCAGACCAGCTGCCACACCGCCGCCGAGATCGGCGCGCCCAACAGAACCAGCTCGATTCCGAAATATGCCGGCCACCAGGCCGCGGGGCGAAGACGCAAGCTCTGGGAGAGCCAGAATCCCGGAATCGCAAGCGCGGCGATGATATAACAGGACGCCGCGAGGGAGAACAAGGCGCGCAGCATTGACTCATTATAGCCGACCCATGGTAAAATCGGTTTAGTAATGGATCACCTGTTGATCGCGCTGCTCAATACGAGGTTCGAGGACCCCGACGCCCTCGAAACGCCGGTCGGCGCGGCGCGCTGGTGGAACGGCGCGGGGCTGCATGTCGCCGGCAAGCCTCGATTCGATGCCGGCCTATGCGCCGCGCTGCGGTCGTTGCGGGGAGCGCTGGACGCCAACGTGAGCGGAGAGCCGGCGCCGCTGCCCTTCCCGTTCCGCGGCGAGGCCTCGGACGGTATTCTCTTCGAGGTGCTGCATGCCGCGCGGACCGCGATTGCGGCCGGCGACCTGTGCCGCATACGCAGGTGCGGCGGCCAAACGTGCGGCCGGTATTTCCTCGACCAGACGAAGAACGGCTCGCGGCGGTGGTGTTCACTGCGATGTATGGAGCGGGCGCGGGCACCCCGGCGGCGTACAATATCCCGGTGAACCTCAACAAGTACCTCAAGGGCTTGGCGAAAGTCACCAAGACGTTTTCGCTGGAAGTCGGCCCGCTGCGCGCGCAAGGGGTCCCCGCCGTGCTCGTCGCGGTCACGGGCGTCCTGCTCGCGGGCGGCGTTGCGCGAGCGCTCATGCAAAGCTCGGATCGTTTGCCCGAGACCCTGCGCGAAGCGCGCTCACTGGCGCTTGCCATGCGAGCCGAAGTACCCAAACTGCCCTCATAGCCCTCAGAGTAGCAATGATCGACAATGAATCGCTGACCGCGCTGATTCGCGCGGAACTTCCCGACGCGCGCGTTGAAATTTACGACCGCACGGGAACCATGGATCACTTCAACGTGACGGTGCACTCGCAGGCGTTTGCGGGAAAGACGCTCATCGAGCAGCATCAACTCGTCTACGGGGCGCTCAAATCCGCGCTCAAAGACGGCCGCGTGCATGCGGTCGAACTCAAAACACTGGCAGGATGACAACAAGCAATGACTGACACCATCAAACAAGAGATCGAAGGCGAAATCGCCGCAAACAAGATCCTCGTGTACGGCAAAGGCACCAAGTCGATGCCGCGCTGCGGCTTTACGCTCGAAACGATCGAATTTTTCAACAGTTTCGGCTATCCGTTCGAAGTGGTCGACGTGCTGGAGAACATGCCCAAACGCGAAGTGCTCTCGGAGATGACCAACTGGCCGACGCTGCCGAAGGTGTTCATCAACGGCAAGTTCTACGGCGACACGGACATTCTCGGGCCGATGGCGCAGAACGGCGAACTGCAAAACGTGCTGCAGGAAACGTTCGGCCACGCCGTCGCGCCGAAAACGACGATCAACCTGCACTAGTGCTGACCACGATTGCGAGCGTCGACCAGGTCTACGCGCATCTGAACGATGCCGCGTGGGTCATCGTCGACTGCCGCCACCTGCTGCAAGACTTCGATGCGGGCCGGCGCATGTACGACGCGGCGCATATCCCCGGCGCATTTTTCGTTTCGGCCGAAGACGAT
>DASSZL010000235.1:0-3178 GCA_035713505.1 Vulcanimicrobiaceae bacterium
AAATCGTTTCGCACCTCGCGCGAGCGCGATCTCATACGCGACGGCTTCGAACTCGCGGCAATCTCCGGCGAAGCGCACGTGCGCGCGGGCGAGGTGCGGTTGGGCTGCACGATCGCGGCGACGCCGCGCGGCACGCGCAAAGTGTACGCGGTCAACGGCCAAAGCCTGCGCTACGCAAAGTTCCTGGGAAACTTGCGCGTGGTGACGTTCGTACCGGCGGATCTGCAACTCGTGAGCGGAGCGCCGGCGCTGCGCCGATCGTTTTTGAACGTCGCGCTCGCGCAGGAGCAGCGCGCCTACTATCACGAGCTCGCACGCTATCAAAAAGCGCTTGCGCAAAAATCCGCACTGCTGCGCGGCATTGACGAACCGGATCGCGATTTGCTGGCCATCTACAACCAGACGCTGGTCGAAACGGGAACGCAGATCATGCTCGCCCGCGAGCAGTTCGTTCGCGTGCTCGGCGCCGCGGCTGCGCGCGTGCACGGCGAGTGGACCGGCGGCGTCGAGCGGCTGGGGATCGGGTATCGGCCCAGCGTGGCCCTCGAGGTGCCGACACAGGAAGCCGTCGCCGGCGCCTTCGCGGCGCGCCTGCGCGAACTGGCCCCGCAGGAACGGGTGCGGCAAATGAGCCTGGCCGGACCGCACCGGGACGATCTCGATCTGCAGATCGGCGGCCGTTCGCTTGCTGCCTACGGCTCGCAAGGGCAGCAGCGCACGGCGGTACTTGCCCTCAAGGTCGCCGAATACAGCGTCATGCACGATCGCTCCGGGGAAGCCCCGCTGCTTCTGCTCGACGATGTTCTCTCGGAATTGGACCCGCTGCGCGCCCAGGCATTCATCGCGGGCGTGGGCGGCTTCGAGCAGGCGTTCATCACGGCGACCCATTTGCCCGAGGGTTTGCCGCAGGCGCGCCTGTACACGATTGAAAACGCCCGCGTCCAGGCGGCCGCATGAAACCCCTGAGGCGGGCGCTGACCGCTTGGCAGCCCCAGGCATTGCCGCCGAGCGATCCGCTCGCCGTGCTGCAGGCGGAGTGGCCGCAGATCGTGGGCGATGAGGTCGCGGCGAACAGCCGCCCGAGCGAAATCGTGCGCGACGCGCTGGTCGTGCTCACGCGATCCGGCGCGTGGAGCCAGCAGCTGGCATTTCTGGGCGAGCGGGTGCTGCGCGCCGTTCAGCAGCGCGGCGGCGAATCGATCGGCAGCTTGCGGTTTCGCGTCGGCCGCATCCGTGAGCAGACGGGGCCGGGAATGCCTCGGCGAAGGAGCGGCGATCGCCGCAAGGCAGCCGGCCGCGCCGTTGAAGTAGCGCCGAGCCTGGAGGCCGCGCTCGAACGCTTTCGCGCGGACGTCGCGGCGGCCCAGCGGGCCCGAGCCGCCGCCGGGTGGAAAGAATGTGTGCGGTGCGGCGCGCGTACTCATACGGCGCCGGAGCCCTTCTGCGTGCCGTGCGGCAACGCGCACGCGCAGGAACGGGACGCGCAGGTGGCGCGGCTGCTCTTCGAGGCGCCGTGGCTCGGCTACGCGGGCATCGCGCCCGTCGTTGCGGGGCTTACGCGCCAAGAGTACGAGGCCGTGCGGATCGCGCTGCTTCGCCGCTGGAAGGATACGCTCGAACGCATCCGGCGTTCGGTGCGGCCGCGCGTAACCGCGCGCGATCGCTCGATCGCCAGTTCGTACATCCTGCTCAAGAGCGAGCTGGAGCCGGACAAGATTGCGCCCGCGGTCGTGCGCAATCTGCTCGGCGACGAGTTGCACGATATTTTTTACGGTAGCGAGAACAGTTAGGAAAGAATGGCAACAAACTACGGCGCCGAGCAAATCGAGGTCCTCAAGGGACTCGAGGCGGTTCGCAAACGTCCCGGCATGTACATCGGCAACACCGCCGAGCGCGGCTTGCATCAATTGGTGTACGAAGCCGTCGATAACGCGGTAGACGAAGCGCTGGCCGGCTACGCGAAAAACATCAAGGTCGTACTCTACAAGGACATGTCGTGTTCGGTAGAGGACGACGGCCGCGGCATTCCGGTCGACTTCCACGCCGAAGAGAAGATGCCCGCGGTGGAAGTCATCATGACGATCCTGCACGCGGGAGGCAAGTTCGGCAAAGGCGGCTACAAAGTTTCGGGCGGTCTGCACGGCGTGGGCATCTCGGTCGTGAACGCCCTTTCCTCGAGCATGACCACGCGCGTCAAGCGCGACGGCAACATCTACGAGATCAAATTCGAGCGCGGCATCACCACACAAAAACTGAAAAAGATCGGCAAGACCGCGGGCGAGGACACCGGCACGTATCAGTGGTTCATGCCGGATGCCGAGATGTTCGAGGTCAACGATTTTCATTGGGACGTGCTCGCCAAGCGCCTGCGCGAACTCGCGTTTCTCAACCGCGGACTCTCGATCACGCTGCGGGACGAACGTCCGGATCCCGTGCGCGAACGCACGTTCAAATTCGACGGCGGAATCGTCTCGTTCGTCGAGTGGCTCAACGAGAAGAAAGACCCGATCCATCCCATCATCTCCACGCACAACGAACGCGACGGCGTCGACGTCGAAGTGGCGATGCAATGGACCGACACGTACACCGAGATCATCTCCTCGTACGCCAACAACATCAACACGATTGAAGGCGGCATGCATCTGACCGGCTTCCGCACCGCGATCAGCAATGCCGTGAACGGCTACGCGCGCAAACGCGGCATGCTCAAAGAGTCCGAAGCCAACCTCTCCACCGACGACTGCATGGAAGGGCTGACCGCCGTCGTAAGCGTGAAACTGGGCGAGCCGCAGTTCGAGGGACAAACCAAAACAAAACTGGGCAATGCCAACGTGCGCAACATCGTGTATGGCCTGGTGAACGAGCGTTTAGAATTTTTCTTCGAGGAGAATCCCAAACACGCGCGCGCCATCGTCGACAAATGCATGCAGGCGCAGCGTGCCCGCGAAGCCGCGAAAAAAGCGCGCGATCTTTCGCGCCGCAAGAACGCGCTCGAAGGATCGGGCCTGCCCGGCAAACTGGTCGACTGCAAGAACAACAACCCCGCCGAGAGCGAAATCTTTCTGGTCGAGGGCGACTCCGCCGGCGGCACCGCCAAAGGCGGGCGCGATCCGAACACGCAGGCGATTCTCCCGCTGCGCGGCAAGATTCTCAACGTCGAGAAGGCGCGCTTGGACAA
>DASSZL010000236.1:0-9659 GCA_035713505.1 Vulcanimicrobiaceae bacterium
TCGACTGCCCACGGCATCGTCATCTTCGCGCACGGCAGCGGCAGCAGCCGCCATAGCCCGCGCAACATCTTTGTCGCGCAGACGCTCAATACGGGCGGCCTCATCACGCTTCTGCTGGACCTTTTGACACAAGATGAGGAAGAGATAGACAACCGCACCGCGGCACTGCGCTTCGATATCGCGCTGCTGGCGCGGCGCGTGGGGCTGGCAACGGATTGGTGCCGCCGCGATCCGCAACTGCAGAGCCACCGCATCGGCTATTTTGGCGCTAGTACCGGGGCGGGCGCGGCGCTGCTGGCTGCGTCCACGCGCGACGACGTCGACGCGATCGTCTCGCGCGGCGGGCGCCCGGATCTCGCCGGCGACGCGCTGGGCGACGTGACTGCGCCCACGCTCCTCATCGTCGGCGAAAACGACCCCAAGGTGATCGAGCTCAACCGCGGCGCGGCGGCGCAACTGCGAACGCATCACGAACTGGCGATCGTGCCCGGCGCAACCCACCTATTTGAGGAGCCGGGCGCGCTGGAGCGCGTCTCGCGGCTCGCGCAAGCGTGGTTTTCGCGCTACCTCATTCCGCCCGCGGCATGAGCTGCGGCCGGATCTGCCGCACTTCTTTGGAAATGGTTCCTTTGATTTTCTCATACTCGCCGGGGATGCGGGCGCGAAGGAGCGTGGGAAGTTGAGCCGAGAGAAAACGTGAAGATCCCATCCGGCGCCGATTCGGCGACCATCACGGTCGACGGACGGAAGCTCGCTCTCACCAATCTCAACAAGGTCTTTTGGCCGGGGCTCGGGCTGACCAAGCGCGACTTGCTCCAGTACTATGCCGATATGGCGCCCGTTCTGGTGCCGCATGTCCGGGGCAAGGCGATGGTGATGAAACGCTACCCCAACGGCATCGCCGGCGACTTCTTCTTCATGAAACGCGCGCCGGCATCGCGGCCCGATTGGATACAAACCTGCTCCATCGAACACGGCTCGGGAAACGTCATCAATTTCCCGATGGTGCAAGACACCGCCGCGCTCTTGTGGCTCATCAATCTGGGATGCATCGATCTCAACCCTTGGTACGCCAGATGCGAGACCTCCGATCAGCCCGAGTACCTGCATTTCGACCTCGACCCGCAAGACGCGCCGTTCGAGATGGTGCGTGAGGCGGCGCTCATCGTCAACGACGCCCTCAAAACGCTCGGCATGACGGTTTTCGCAAAAACGTCCGGCAGCCACGGAATGCATCTGTATACGGCAATCAAAACCGGACCGAAGCAACATGAAGTCTGGGCGTTCGCCAAACGCGTATCGTTCGAACTCGCGAAAGCGCATTCCGATATCTTGACCGCGGAATACAAGATAGAGCGCAGGCCGAGCAACCACGTACTTTTAGACTACAATCAGAATAGACTCGGAGCCACTTTAGCGTCTATTTACTCGGTTCGTCCGGCACCGCAGGCCAGCGTGTCGACGCCCGTTACGTGGGCGGAAGTCGAGCGCGGTATCGAGCCGGCCGATTTCACGATGAAAAACGTTCCGAAGCGCGTTGCTAAACTGGGCGATCTTTGGAAGCCGCTCATCGAGAAGCGCGGCAGATACGATCTGCAGAAATTGCTCGCGGCGGCGCATGCCTGATTTCAAAGGTCTGCCTCTGCGGCCGCCCATCGAGCCGATGGAGGCGAAAACCGTCTCGAAGATTCCGCGCGGCGAGCAGTGGCTCTATGAGCCGAAGTGGGACGGCTTTCGCTGCATCGCGTTTCGCGACGGAGACGAGATCGCGATGCAATCGAAATCCGGGCAGCCGCTCGAGCGTTACTTTCCCGAAGTCGCAAATGCATTACGCGCGCTCAAACCGGCGAGATATGTGTTGGACGGCGAGATATTCATCGAGCGCGACGGCGGCCTGGATTTTGACGCGCTGCTGCAGCGCATTCATCCCGCGGCGTCCCGCATCAGGCGCCTTTCGCTGGAAACGCCGGCGTCGTTCGCGGTCTTCGATATACTGGCCGACGGTGCGCACGACTATGCCAAGGATCCGCTCGACCGGCGGCGTGCGGCGCTCGAAGCCTTTGCTGCAAAATATTTCGCGAAAGGCGCAAGCATCGGGCTCTCGCCCGCGACGCGCGACCGCGCGCCCGCGGAAAGGTGGCTGAGCGGCGGCGTCGCCCATTTCGACGGCGTCATCGCCAAGCGGTTGGATATGCCGTACCGCTTCGGCGAGCGCGATGCCGTGGTGAAGATCAAGCGCGTCTACACGGCCGATTGCGTGGTCGGAGGCTTTCGCCTGGCGAAAGACGGTAAGACCATCGGTTCGCTGCTGCTCGGTCTGTACGATGATGCGAATCTGCTGCATCTGGTAGGATTCGTGGGAAGCATGAGCGCGGCGCAGCGCGCCAGCGCCGGAGAGTTGCTCAAGCCCATCGTGGCGGAGCCCGGATTCACCGGCGCACGGCCGGGCGGCGCGAGCCGCTGGGGCTCGCGCGAGACGCAGTGGCGTCCGGTAGAACCCCGGATCGTCGTGGAAGTGCAGTTCGATCGCGTGACGGGCCATCGTTTCCGTCACGGCGCAAAGTTCGTGCGCTGGCGCCCGGACAAAGACCCGATTCAATGCACGATGGAGCAAATGCTCGCGGCGAAAAGCTAGGCCACGCCCTGTTGCGCCTCACTCGCACTGGGTAAATCAATTGCATGCGATACACGCAGCAAGTGTACGGCATACTGCTTTTCGAACGGAGGCACGCATGAGCACTTACGGCGTCGAGCCATACCGCAGCGCGCACGGTGAGATTGGCGTAAAACTGGATGCGGGCCAGGCAAACCGATTGCTTTTGGCTTTGGAGCGGCTCGATCAGGATGGCGGCGGCCTGGAACCATCGCTTGCGGCTTTCCGGGAAACGCTCAAAGCCGCGCTGGTGACGAAGTCTTCCGGCGATACGGACAGCGCACCAAGTACTCAGTGAATGCGCATTGCGTTTTCCCCGCCCGGAGTACGGGTAACCGGGCACTAGAGATTGGAGGTTAGAGTGGCAACAGCACAGCGCACTACCGATCATGAAGAGATCCGGCGCTGGGTCGAAAGCCGCGGCGGTCACCCCGCCATCGTTGAGGGAACCGGCGGCATGTTACGTATCGACTTCGGCGAGCCGGAAGAGCATTTGGAACACGTCGACTGGGATCGATTCTTCGATATTTTCGATCGCAGCAACATCGCATTTCTCTATGACCCCAAAGGGCACATGGTGAAATTCGTGGAGGGTGGCATGGCTGCAGCGAGTAACGGCCGGCGCAAGAGCAGCTCTCGTAAGAAGAGCACGAGTTCACGCAAGAAGAGCACCAGTTCGCGCAAGAAGAGCACGAGTTCACGCAAGAAGAGCACCAGCGCGCGCAAAAAGACCACGGGCTCGCGCAAGAAGAGCACGGGCCGGAAATACGGCAAGAAGGCCGGGCGCAAAGTCGAGCGCGCGATGCACGAGATGAAGCGCGGCGAGCTCAAGTCGAGTCGCAGCGGCAAAAAAGTGAAGAGCCGCAAACAGGCGATCGCGATCGGGTTGTCCGAAGCGCGGCGCAGCGGCGGCAAAGCTCCGCCCAATCCCAACCGGCGCAAATCCTCACGGCGCAAACGCGCATAAACAGCAAAGGCTCCGGACGAACCGGAGCCTTTGCTGTTGACCATACCGCATTATACCGGAGTCGCGGCTTGCGCCGCCGCCTCTTCCATACGAACGCCCAACTCTTCGAGCTCGGGCTTTTCGAAGACGTGATGTGCCATCTTGAACATCGTGCTCTCTTCTTCATCGACGTGGTGCTGAACCAAATCGTTGAGCACGACGAGTTTTGCCTGGTACTGCTCGGTACCCGGATCGAGTTTTTCCAAGCTTTCGATCGTCATCTTCACCAGGCCATGTTCCTCGTACGCTTCCGCGACTTGCAGCCGCTCCTCGCTTTTATCAAGGCGCCGCTTGAGTTCGGGATAGAAAATCGCTTCCTCGATCATCGAGTGAATCCGCAGGTCGCGATCGATTTGTTTAAAGAGGTTCAAGCGCTCGGTCGGCTCCGAAGCCTGTATCGCTTTCTTGAAGAGCGCTTCGACTTCACGGTGCTGTTTTTTGAGAAAATTCAGGGCGTCCATCATACGTACCTCCGGCACATCGTGAGGCATTTACCCACCCCGGGGTATGAGCACATAGCAACCGCTGAACCCATTAGGAGGAACATGATGAGTGATGCAGGCGCCGTGCGCCGCGTTCGCGCGAGTGAAATCGATACGACAACCATGCCGGTGCTGGACGCCCGCAGACATCCCGGCAAAGAGCAAATTCGCGGCGCGCTGCGCTACGACGAGCGCGCGCTGCTGGGCGAGGAACGTCTGACGCTGCCGCTGCCGCACGACGGCCGGATCGTCGTGTACGCCGATTCCGACGAGGAAGCCGAGCGCGTCGCCGATCGCCTGCGCGAACAGGGTTACGCCCAGGCCGCTATCCTGGAGGGTGGTTTCGATTCGTACCGGGAGGCGGGTTTGCCGACCGAAGAGATCACGCAGGAACAGCCCGTTCCCGGACACGAGGGCACCGGTATTCCGCGCGGATAACGCGACCGGCGAGAAATCAGTCGCTTAGGCGCGGAGGCGAAATCTGCAGCAAATTCAGAATATGCGAAAGCCGCGTCGCGTGATTTTCTTGTCCGCTGCGCAGCAGTTCGTCGCGCAGTTGGCGTAATTCGTCGACTGCGCGGCTGACGTTCGGGCGGTTCATTTCGCGGAACATTTCGCGGGCGCGATTGAAGCGCGATTCGTCGTCATCCTGCGGAACGCGGCGCTCGAATGACGGCAGTTCTTCGGAGTGGCCGAGGACGATGTCGCCCACGATTTCGATGATCGCATCCGCATGTACGCGCGCGTTCGTCGCGGCCAAGTCGACGTAGCGCTCCTCGCGGTCGCGGGCGGATATGGCGACCAGATTCGCCTCGACGCACAGCTCGATGAGGCCCCCGACCAAGGGCACGGCTTCAGACGCGGCCTCCAAGTAGGCCTCGTACACCTCGTCCTCATCCTCGTCGGTGGCGTCGAGATAATCGTTCCAGGCTCGGCGCGCATCGAGAACGGCGCGATAGACGTCATCATCCATACGCCGCTTCTTCTACGCGCAGGCGCCGCAGTACTCGCGGCCGGGCGAACGTAAACGCGCGATGCCGCGCTCACAACGGGGAGGTTATTGGGCACGGCATCGCACCAGGGTTTGCGTTTCCTTGCAGAGCCGCCAGTATCGATGCTCGCCATTATCGGTGCTCGCGCTTCTGCGTTTCGATCATACCCGGCGCTCGTCGTATCAAGCGCAAATGTTTGGAGGTAAACGGTTCGGCAGGGGTCGGGCGTCCGCCGTTACCTGCCCGGATGGCGTAACAGATAGCCGAGCAGCACGTCGCTCGTCGACACGAGCGCGGTCCCGTGGCCGCTCATCGTCAGGAATTCGCGCACGATGAGCAAACCGCCGAGCAGAATGTCGGCGCGCTGCGGATTCATACCGGGCACGCGCTTACGTTCTTCCAGCGGCATCGCCGCGAGGCGTTCGATCCAGCTGTCGATCTGCGCGGTGGAAAGCTGCGCGTAATCAAAGAATTCGCGCTTGCCGCTCAGCAGTGAAACCGTCGTGGTGGCGCTTCCGCCCACGAGCACGACGCGGCTCACGGCGGCCAAGTTACCGGCGGGCGCAAGCGCTTCGCGTGCGGCGGCGCAGGCTTGATCGCGCACGTGTTGCGTTACGCGCCGCGCGCCGGATAGCGCCGGAAAGGCTTCGGTCAACCGCACGGCGCCCACCTCACACGAAACCATCTGTTCAGCGCCGTGCTTGGTGCCGACGGCATATTCCGAACTCCCGCCGCCCACGTCGAGAACGCCGAACCGCTCCCCCGGCTCGCCGTGCAGCCCGCTCAGCGCGCCGGCGAACGAACACGCGGCTTCTTCTTCACCGGAGATGATCTCCAGGTTCGTACCGGTCAAAGCCTGCACGCTCCGCGCGAACGGTTCCTCGTTGTCGGCACGACGCAGCGCGCTGGTGGCGATAATCCGTACCTCGCTCGTGTGTTCGCGAATCGCGGTCAGGTGCTCCGCAATCGCATCGAGCGTGCGCTGCATCGCGTTTTCGTCCAAGTGACCGCGTTCCCGAAGACCTTCGCCGATTCGCGTTCCGATAGACCGGTGCAGCAGCGTGGCGGGCGGGTCTGCTTCCAGATCGGCAACCAGCGCGCGCGTGGAATTCGTGCCGATCGAGATGAGGCCGCTGCGGCTCAACGATCTGGAGCGTGGCGCGATTCGAACAATGCCGCGCGGCGTTTTTTGCGCAGAAAGTGCCGCTCGTGCGCGGGCGGCTGCTCGGGCGCCTCCCACTCCTGCGTCGATTTCAAATAACCGGTGATCTGCGCTTCGAGCTGCTCGTCGCGCAGCTGCGGCGCAAGCAGCACCAGCGGGCGGCGCTCGCTCGCTTGCACGATGAACGCCATCGGCTTGCGCGTGAGCACGCCTCGATCGTA
This sequence comes from Vulcanimicrobiaceae bacterium, assembly GCA_035713505.1. Classification (GTDB taxonomy): domain Bacteria; phylum Vulcanimicrobiota; class Vulcanimicrobiia; order Vulcanimicrobiales; family Vulcanimicrobiaceae; genus DATGJX01. The sequence goes on from DASSZL010000236.1 coordinate 6,517, forward strand.
GTACCCGCGATGCTTTTCCACGTCCGCCGCCGGAGCGCTCGCGAGCCGGCCGTCCTGCAGGCGGACGGTCGCGCCGTACGCGTTCACGTTGAGAACGACGCCGGGCTGGGTCTCACTCATGCGACGTGCGGGATGCCGGTTTCACGTAGATGATCGCCTCGTTGGGCCGAACCAGGTGCAGGCGATCGTGAATCTCGGGGACGGCGCCCTGCGGATCGAGCAGCCTGCGCAGTTCGCGCTCCTCTACCCGCTTACGTTCCCGCATCGTCGCAACGTCTTGCTGGATGGACGAAAGCGAGCGGGCCATCGCGATGTTCTCGTTCACGATGCGCGCGAATTGGATGGAGACCAGGGTGAAGACCACGACGGCGACGGCACCGAAGACCAGGCGGCTGAAGAGACGGATAATTCCGGCTGCTCCTCTGCGCCGTTTCATTTCTGGCTGAGATTCCCCATTCGGCGGTACTTCAGATATCGTGCCTCTCGCAGACGCTGGGCGGGAAGAGCTTCCAGCTCGCCCAAGGCCAGCTCTATAGCTTTCAGCACGCGCGCGATCGTTCCCCCTGCGTCGCGATGAGCTCCGCCGAGCGGTTCGGACACGATCTCATCGACGATCCCAAAGCCCTTGAGGTCTTGCGCGGTGAGTTTGAGATGCGCCGCAGCTTCGTCGGCCTTGCCCGCATCGCTCCACAAGATCGCGGCGCAGCCTTCGGGGCTCGCAACCGAAAAATAGCTGTGCTCGAGCATGATGATGCGATCGGCGATCGAGAGCGCGAGCGCGCCGCCGCTGCCGCCTTCGCCGATGACGGTCGCGATGATCGGCACGGGCGCAATGCTGAACTCGTACAGGCAAGCGGCGATCGCCTCGGACTGCGAACGCTCTTCGGATCCGATACCCGGATCGGCGCCTTTGGTGTCGACGAACGTGACGATTGGAATGCCCATGCGTCCGGCGAGCTTGGCCATGCGCTGCACCTTGCGATAGCCTTCGGGAGCGGGCATGCCGAAGTTTCGCTTGAGGTTTTCTTTGGTGTCGCGGCCGCGCTGCTCGCCGATTACCATCACCGCTCGTTCGCCCATTCTGGCGAGGCCGCCGATGATCGCGTGGTCGTCGTGGAAGTGGCGGTCGCCGTGCAATTCGTCGAAGGTGGCGAATTGCGAAATGTAATCGGCGGCCGTCGGACGGTTCGGATGCCGCGCCATGTGGACTTTCTCCCACGGCGTCATCTTCCCGAAGATCTCGCGCTGGATCTCCGCGTACTTTTGTTCGAGCGCCCGGATCTCGGACGACATGTCGACGGGCTGCTGCGTGTTTGCCTGCCGCAGTTCTTCGATGCGCTTCTCGAGCTCCAGCAGCCCTTTTTCGCGCTCCACGATCAGATTCACGCGGTACGCTTCCCGCGCGCGGTGTAGTCGAGCAGCCGCACGAGCGTCGCTTTTAAATCGTGGCGGTCGACCACCATGTCGATGTGCCCCTTCTCCAACAAGAACTCCGCGGTTTGGAATTGATCCGGCAACTTTTGGCGGATCGTTTGTTCGATGACGCGCCGGCCCGCGAAGCCAATCATCGCTTTGGGTTCGGCGACGATGATATCGGACTGAAACGCGAAGGACGCGGAGACGCCGCCGGTCGTCGGATCCGTCAGCACGGTGATGAAGAGATTGCCTTCTTCCATGAACTGCGCGACCGCAGAGGTGGTCTTCGCCATCTGCATGAGCGCGAGCATGCCTTCTTCCATGCGGGCGCCGCCGCTGGCGGTGAAAATAATGCACGGTATTTTACGTTCGCGCGCGCCTTCGAGCAGCATCGTGATGCGCTCGCCGACGACCGTGCCCATCGTGCCGCCGCGAAAGTGAAAATCCATCACGCCGAGCGCGACGTCAAAGCCGCCGATCTTGCCGAATCCGCAAACGACGCCTTCGCTGAGCTGCGATTTTTCGCGGTCCGCCGCGAGCTTTGCCGGATAACTCTTCTTATCGGTCCAGTTGAGCGGATCGCCCGGAAGAACGTCGTTTCCGATCTCGATGAAATCACTGTCGACCAGCGTGTTGATGCGATCGAACGCCGTCATGCGAAAATGGTGGTTGCACTTCGGGCACACCCACAAATTCGCCGCGAGATCGCGGCGATACAGCACTTCCGAGCATTTCGGGCATTTGCTCCACAGCGCCGCCTCTTCGGCTTCCTGCGGCTTGCTGCGGCGATGGCGCAGCCAGTCGGGCATCGGCATCGGTTACGCCTTGCTTTCCGCTTTGGGAGCTTTGGGAAACAGCCGCGCTCCATAGAGTTTGCGCAGCTGCTTGAGATAGTTGAAGATTTCTTTCTGGTTCATCTTCGACTGACCGACCACGCGATCGGTGAAGACGTACGGCACTTCGATCGCTTTTCCGTAGTGGCCCTTGGCGATCACTTCCAAGCCGATCTTGAACCCGATTGGATCGAGTTCAACGCCCTCGATCGCTTCACGCCGCACGAGCAGATAGCCGCTGGTGATGTCGTTGATCGGCGTGAGGGGTTTGGCGAGCATGCACGCGACTTTGGAGGTGATGATGCGCTTCGCCGGCCAGTTCGTGATGCCGCCGCCTTTTACGTAGCGGCTGCCGACGGCAAGGCCATACCCGTTCTCGAGCGCCTGCACCATCTTCGGCAGAATGTCGATGTCGTGACTGAAGTCGGCGTCCATCGCGCCGAGCGCCTCGGATTCGGGCCGTGCGAACTTCCAGCCGTCGATGACCCCGCTGGACAGCCCCAGCTTTCCGGGCCGATGCAGACACCGTACCGGCAGCTCCGCCGAAAGGCGGTCCACGATCGCACCCGTACCGTCGGGCGAGTTGTCGTCCACGACGATCACCTCGCCGTCCAGAGAATTCTGGACGAAAACGTCGTTGAGGGCACGCAAAAGCCGCTCGATGCCCCCGGCTTCATTATAGGTAGGGATGACGATCGAAAACTTCAGAGCCATGTCGATCCCCGGATATACGACGCAGGCACGGGCGGTTCCGCGTCGCGGGGACTAGAGCCGGTGCAGCAGCGGGTTTGCCGACGGATTGAAGGCCGGGCGGTCGTCATACGCAGCCGCGGACTGCCGCAGGGTCACACCCTCGTCGCCGACGTGCATCGCTTCGTCGGCCGGGACCAGCGC
>DASSZL010000237.1:0-31887 GCA_035713505.1 Vulcanimicrobiaceae bacterium
CTGCGGCGGCGCCAAATGGATGCTCTCATTGCAGGGCGTCAGTTTCCTCTACGTCCGAGCGGACCTGATCGACCAACTCCATCTGGCCTCGCCGGGCTGGCGATCGGTCGCCGATATGTGGGCCTTTCTGGAGTACGATCAACCGCTCGCCCCGGGCGCGACGCGCTTCGAGGGCGGCACCCCAAACTTCATCGGGGCGCTATCGCTAGCCCAGTCGATTGACGTTATCGAAAAAGCCGGTCCGGCACGCATCGCCGAACACGTCCTGGACCTGACCGATCGGCTTGCCGAGGGTTTGCGCGGCGCCGGCGCAGATCTGGCAACCATTCGGGGACGCACCGAGTCTTCAGGTATCGTCACCTTCCGCTTACCCGGCAGCGACCCGATCGCACTGGGAAAAGCGCTGCAGCGCGAGGGGATCGTGACGACGTACCGGGCGAATGGAATTCGGGTCGCGCCGCACGGTTACAACACGTTCGACGAAATCGACGCGCTCATCGACGCCGTGAAACGATATGGAAAGGAAGTCGCATGCTCTCCCTGATTTTGGCGGCGGCCATTGCGACGCCCGTACCCGCTGACGGGACGTACACGTACGTGATGTCGTTGAACGGAGCGCACGTTCTCAAGAGCGCCGTGACGGTTAAACGCGACGCGGCGGGCAACGTCGTCTTGAGCGAAAGCGGAAGCGGAAGCCTGAATGGCCGCAGCGGCTCGGTCAGCGACACGCTCACGCTCGACGCCGCGTTGGCGCCGGTCGGGTATTCCGCGCTCGCATCGCTGGCCGATTCGCGCTCGATGCAGTCGGCGCTCGCGTTCAAGGACGGTGAGGCCACACAGAGCGGGGACGTCGCGAAGACGTATGATCTCGTCGCGGACGCCAAGCATTTCGTCGTGCTCGATTTCGGCCCGTTCAGCGGGTATTTCGCCTTACCGGCACAGATGCAGGCCTGGAGCGATGCTCCCGTCGTGGCCATCATGCCGATGTACGGCCAGGGCATGCCGATCGCGGTCGACAAGACGCTCAAACCCGATCGCCCGAAAACCGTGCCCGCATCCGACGCCGAGATTTCGGTGAAAAATCCGGTTCCATTCACGGTTTGGTACGATCCGAAAACGCTGGTCGTCGACGAAATGGACGTACCGACCGAAGGCGTTTCGGTCACCCGCGAACCGTAGCCCAAGCTTTAGAGAATATCCAACCGGCCGCCGTCGACGACGAGCGTTGTTCCATTGACGAACCGTGCTTCGTCGGATGCGATGAAGCAAATGGCGGCAGCCAAATCCTCCGGTTTGCCGACGGAACCTTCGATTTTCTCCGCGCCGCTCTTGACGTTTGGATTGTTCCAGAGCATCGGTGTGTCGACCGCGCCGGGCGCCACGGAGTTGATGCGGATCTTGCGCGCTTCCATTTCGATGCTGAACCCGCGGGTGAAGGCTTCGATGGCGCCTTTCGACGATGCGTACGGCACGACATTCGCCGTTGTTTCGTGCGCGTGCACCGAACTGATGTTCACGATGACCGAACCGGGCGGCATGTGCGGCACGCCGTACTTCGCAAAGAAGAAGACCGAACCCAGATTCGTCGTGATGACCTTGAAAAAATCCGCCTCGGCGATATCGACGATCGGCGTGAACGTCATCATGCCGGCATCGTTCACGATGACGTCGAGCGTGGTGTACGTCTGCACGGCCTTTGCGATCGCGGCTTGCACCTGCGCGCTGTTTCCCACATCGACTTCGACCGCAAGGGCCGCTCCCTTCGCTGCGGTGATTTCATCCACGGTGCTCTGCGCGGTTTGAAGATGAAGATCGGCGACGACCACCTTGCCGCCTTCCGCTGCCATGCGTACCGCGGTCGCCCGCCCGATGCCCGAACCGCCTCCCGTAACCAGGCACGTCTTATTGCTGAATCGCATGCCAAGCGGCGTTCGGCTCCTCGTGTAGAAACCCCGCGGCGATGCAACAGCCGCTTCGTTTCGGCGTGGCGACCGCCGACCATCAATGCGAGGCCTACGACGGCCGCGACGATATTCGTGACGTCTGGGAACGGGCGCAGCGTTTGACGCCGCGCGGCCGCGCTACGGATTTTTGGAACCGGTACAAGGAAGACGTCGACCTCGCCAAGGGCCTTGGCTGCACGGCGTTTCGCCTCTCCCTTTCCTGGGCGAGGCTGGAGCCGCAGCCCGGCGTCTGGGACCAGGCCGCGTTCGCGCATTACCGCGAGCTGCTGCAGTACCTGCGCGAGGCCGGAATGCAGACAATCGTCACGCTGCACCACAACACGTGGCCGCTGCACGTCGAGGCCGCCGGCGATGGAGCGGGTATGCTGGACCCGCTGTTTCCTGAGCGGGTGCGGCTGTACGCGCAGCATGTCGCGCAGCGCCTGGGCGACCTCATCGATTACTACGTGACGCTCAACGAGCCCAACCAGCTCGTGTACGGCTACATCAAAGGCTTTTGGATGTCGGGGTATCCCATGCCGCCCGGGCGCGATCCGCTTGCGAGCGGTGACGAGCAAATGGATGCCGTGCTGCGGCTCATCCCAAACCTGTTTCGCGCGCACAGCCAGGCGCGGGCCGCGATACAACAGCTGCATCCGAACGCAAAGGTCGGGACGAATCCGCTGGTGCTCGGCTTGCCGCGCTGGGTGCAGCGGCTTGCCGATCGAAACGCGACGCACGTCAAGTCGCCGGAGCAAGTACGCCGCCAGGCCGGACGCCTCACGCAGCACCGCCTCGTCGATCGCGGAGACGTCGATCTCTCGATCGCGCAGCTCACGATCACGCATCACCGCATGGAGTACGCGCTGTTTTCCCAGCCGTATCTGGTGACGCATCTGGCGGTCCTGCACCGCGCGTCCGAACCGACGCCCGCGGACTTGCGCGCGTGGAAAACACGGATTGGACTGGTCGAGGGATTGCCTCCCGCGCAGCGCGCGGCCGGCCTGTTTGCGGATTCCGCGTTTTCGTACTTCGCGCATATCGCAGACGCGATCGACGCGCTTCATGCAGGCAAGATCGACGCGGTCTTCGATCAAGAAGCGATGCTGCGTCAGGATGCGGGGGATGGATACGCGCTGGACGTGGTGGGCGGCGACGAGCAGCGGTACGGCGTCGCGCTTGCCCTGGGCAGCCAGTCGCTGCTTGCACTTGTCAATTCCGCCATCCGCGATGACGGCTCGCACGACGCCGAGCGCGAGCCGGATGAATCGGTCGAACGCATCCGCAAACGCGGAAAGCTGCGCGTCGGCGTGCATCCGGGCGTGAACGGGTTGTGCATGCCCGATGGGAAGGGCGGCTACACGGGCCTCGAAATAGACATCGCGCGCAGAATCGCGCGCGAGTTGTTCGGCACGGACGACGGACGCGTGCAGTTCATCGCCCTGGACGGACGGCGCCGGTTAACCGCAACACGCTCTCCGCTGCGAATCTTCGACGCGATCCGCAAAACCTTCGGCATGTTCACCACGCTCATTGGTACGAACTGGTGGAACCTGGGCATGGCGGGGAAGTTACCCGAATTCTTGTGCCCGCCGGAGTGCGTAGGCGCGCTCGATTACGTCGGCCTGGACTACTACTGGGGCGTTCCGAGCATTTGGCCCTCGCAGCTGCGTCGCTTGAGCGCCGCGGCCGAGTGCCGCTACGGAATGGCTCCGGTGTGGCCGGACGAGCTGAAAAGTATTTTGCAGGAGGCGTGCGAGCAGTTTGCGGGCAAGCCGATTATCATCATCGAGAACGGCTGCGTGACCAATGCCGACGGCTTCTCGCGGGCGAAATACCTCGAGGCGCACATCAAGCAGGTCGATCGCGCGCTCGAAAAAGGCTTGCCCATCGAGGCCTACCTCTGCTGGAGTATCACGTCCAACCGCGAGTGGGGCCTGCCCTTCGACGACAACAGCGATTTCGGCTTGTATCACATCGATTTGGACCGCGATCCGGACCTCAAGCGCACTCCGACCGAGGCCAGCGCGCGCTACGCCGACATCATTCGCGCACACGCACCCGGCCGGTGAAGTTAAAATTGGAAGCGGGCGAGCGATGGTATGCATGAATATGCGGCTTCATGCGTCATAATCCGCACATGATTGCCATAACCGTGTGCTACAAGTCCGGCCTGCGGCTGGACTTCGAGTACTATACCGGAACGCACGTGCCGCTTGTCATGAACAACCTCAAACCGCTCGGCATGCAAAGCGCCGAAGTCCGCAAGGTGCTCGCAAGCGGCAGCAGCGGTACGCCGCCGTACCAGCTCATTGCGTCGCTCTATTTTCCGGACGCGCAGACGTTCGAGCGCGCCGCGAACGACGCGCGCTGGAAAGCGGTCGTCGACGACATCGCGAACTTCTATCCCGAGATGCCGGACGTGCTGATCACGGAGATTTGGAAATAGGATCGCTAAAGACGCGGCTGTGTAAAATATCCTGCACTTCGATCGTCATCGCCTGATCGCGATCGATGGAATCCAGTTCGCACAAGCGGTTTGCCTGGCGCAGCCGCGCGCGATCGAGCGCGTTCCGGACGCTTCGTGCGTTCGCGAAGTGCGGCTGTTCGATCCGGCGCTCCAAGTATGCGCGGAACGTTTCCTCCGCTTTCGGGGAGAGGCGGTACGATTGCCGCGCCAGCATGAGTTTGCCGATTTCGAGCAGTTCGTCGCGCGAGTAATCGGGAAACTCGATGTGATGGGCGATGCGCGAGCGCAAACCCGGATTGCTTTGGAAAAACGTCTCCATGCGATCGCGGTATCCCGCGAAGATGACCACGAGCTCGCTGCGGTCGTTCTCCATCGCCTGCAGCAGAATCTCGATGGCCTCTTGTCCGTAGTCGCGCTCGTTCTCGGGGCGGTAAAGGTAATAGGCCTCGTCGATGAAGAGTAGGCCGCCGGCCGCGCGTTTGAGCACGTCCTTCGTCTTGGGCGCGGTGTGGCCGATGTATTGTCCGACGAGATCGTCGCGCGTAGCCGTGACGACGGTGGCCTTGCGGGTGTAGCCTAGCCGCTGCAAGATCTCGGCCATGCGCAGCGCGATGGTCGTCTTGCCGGTTCCCGGCCGGCCCGTGAAGCTCATGTGCAGCGTCGGCGCATTGGTCGCAAGGCCGAAGCGTTCGCGGATACGTTCCACGACCAGCAGCGCCGCGATCTCGCGGATGCGCTGTTTTACCGGCAGCAGACCGACGAGGTCTTCGTCGAGTTGCTTCAGTACGGCGTCGACGCCCGAGTCCCGAAAGATCTCGCGCACGCCGACGCTGGCCGGCGCCTCAGTTGTAACGTTCACCGGACGGCTTTCCGGTGGCGTACGAACGCAGCGTGTACTGGATGCGGCGATCGCTCGTCTCCGTGCGCACGAGTTCGAATCCGGGCTCGACTTTCGGGCGCTGCACGATGAAGCTCAGGGCCGTCGTTTGGCGGCCCAAACTGCGATCGTAGGCATTCACGCGGATGTAAACGCCGGGGCGCTCGGACCGGCACTTGCGGATCTCGTCCAAGATCGCATCCGGGTTCTTCAAGCCGAAGAGCGGCAAGCCGAACATTTCCCAATAGACGTTGCGGGGATGCGGGTCGTCCGTGTATTCGATGGAGACGGACCAATCGCGATCGAGCGCGTACTGAAGCTGCGCCGCGATCTCGTGATCGGTCAGCGGCGGAAGATACGAAAAGGTGCCTTGCGTGAGAAACATGCTTTGCAGCTCCTAGGCCAGACTCGGCGTGGCGAGCACGTCCGGCGTGTCGGTCGATTCGTAGTTGAACGTAATGTCTTTCCAGGTCTCGATCGCTTTGGCGAGCGGCTCGCAGCGTTTGGCCGCGCGTTCGAGGATTTCCGGGCCTTCGATCATGACCTCGCGGCCCTCGTTGCGCGCCTGGATCATCGCTTCCACCGCGACGCGGTTTGCCGTTGCGCCGGGGCCGATGCCCATCGGATGGCCGATCGTTCCGCCGCCGAACTGCAGGATCACGTCCTCGCCCAAGTGGTGCAGCAGCTGATGCATCTGCCCGGCATGGATGCCGCCCGAGGCCACCGGCATGACGCCCGGCAGTTGCGCCCATTTTTGATCGAAGTAGATGCCGTGCAGCAGGTTCGTCTCAACGAAGTTCTCGCGCAGGGTATCGTAGTAGCCGCGCACCATGTTCGGGTCGCCCTCGAGCTTTCCGACGACCGTGCCCGCATGTACGTGATCCACGCCGATGAGGCGGACCCACTTGGAAATGACGCGGAAACTGACCCCGTGCGTTTTCTGGCGCGTATAGGTTCCGTGGCCCGCACGATGGAGATGGAGAATCACGCCGTTCTTTCGCGCCCATTTCGCCATCGACTGCATCGCGGTGTAGCCGACGGTCAGATCGATCATCACGATGACCGACCCGATCTCTTTCGCGAATTCCGCGCGTTCGTACATGTCTTCCATCGTCGCGGCGGTGACGTTCATGTAGTGGCCCTTGACCTCGCCGGTCTGGCATTGCGCGCGCTGCACGCCTTCCATCGCGAAGAGGAAACGATCGCGCCACCGCATGAACGGCTGGCTGTTGATGTTCTCGTCGTCTTTGGTGAAATCCAGACCGCCCTGCAGCGCTTCGAAAACGACGCGCCCGTAGTTGCGCGCGGATAGCCCGAGTTTCGGTTTCACCGTTGCGCCGAGCAGCGGACGCCCGTACTTGTTCAGGTACTCGCGCTCCATGACGATGCCGTGCGCCGGCCCCTGGAACGTCTTGACGTAGAGTTCCGGAATGCGCATGTCTTCCAAGCGCAGCGATTTGAGCGCTTTGAATCCGAAGACGTTTCCGATGATCGACGAGGTGAGATTCGCAATCGATCCCTCTTCGAACAGGTCGATGTCGTACGCGATGTACGCGATGTACTGATCGCTCCCCGGAACGGGATCGACGCGATAGCACCGCGCCTGATAATGCTCGTACGCCGAAAGCCGGTCCGTCCACACCACCGTCCAAGTGGCCGTCGACGACTCGCCCGCGACGGCCGCGGCCGCCTCAATGGGATCGACGCCCTCCTGCGGCACCAAACGGAACGCGCAGAGTATGTCGGTGTCCTTGGGCTCGTAATCCGGTTGGTAATATCCCATCTTCGCGTACGGGATGACGCCGGATGCCCAACGATCGTCTGCCCGCGGCGGTGCAAAAGTTATCATGGACACATGGTCCCACCTGGACATATAGACGTCAAATACTATTTGGCTGTATTATCATAAGCAGGAGATTATGTTATCCCTGAACCAGCTCCGCACGTTTCTCGCCGTCGTCGACACCGGGTCCGTCGGCGGCGCCGCCGAGCAGCTTGCCATCTCGCAGCCCGCGGTTTCAGCCGCTCTTTCCGCTCTGGGGGAGACGCTCGGCGCGGCGCTGGTCGAGCGCGACGGGCGCCGCACGCGCATCACCGCCGCCGGTGAGGCGCTTGCTTTGCACGCGCGCCGGATTTTCTCGTCGCTCGATCTCGCGCGCGAAGACACGATTCAAGCCGCGCGCCGCGAGGCGCGCAGACTGCGAATTGCGACCGTGACTACGGTGGCGGAACATGTGATCGCACGCCTGCTGCGCGGCTTTCGCGAGCAGGCGCCCGAGATCGACGTGGAGCTCTACGTCGCCAACCGCGACCACGTGTGGGACCGATTGCGGCATTGGGAGGCGGATCTGGTCGTCGGGGGCCGTCCGCCGCGCGATCCGGTATTTCGATCGCTCGCCGTGCGGGCGAACGAGTTGCTGCTCGTAAGCGCGCCGGATTACGGCGCGGAGTACGCGCGTGCGACGTGGCTGCTGCGAGAACCCGGATCCGGTACGCGTGCGGCAACCCAAGCGCTGTTCACCTCGATCGGTATCGATCCGCCGGCGCTTACCATCGGATCGAACAGCGCGATTCGCGAATGCGTGCGTGCCGGTCTTGGCGTTTCGCTGCTCTCGCGCGATACGGTCGAACGCGAACTCGAGAGCGGCACGCTCAAGGTGCTTGCCGCGCCGGGCACGCCGCTCGTGCGGAATTGGCATTTGGTCGCGCTCGCCGATCGTGAATTACCGGGCGGCGCGGCGGAGTTTGCAGCGTTCGCTATTCAAACGCAGGCCTTCGAGGTATACTCCCGTCCATGATCGTTCGAGAAGAAGGCGTACTCGATCTTCTCGTCGCCGCTCTCCCGCATCTGCGCGGCGGGCTGCATGAGGAATCCGCGCGCTTCACCGCGCAATTGCTGCACGATCACCTCGATTTGGATGCGGCGTCCGTCATCTCGACCGATCGTGTCTTGGCTTTTATCGGCGCCGGATCGGATCACCATATCGTGGGCGAGCCCAATCTCACGGAGCTCACTCGCCGCGCGCTGCGCAGCGGCGAGGTCATGCGAACGCAGCGCCGTGAGGAGATCGGTTGTCCGAATCCGCAGTGCGTGCTTACCAGCGCGGTCATCGCCCCGCTGCGGGTGCGGGACCGCGTCATCGGGGCGATCAAGCTCTATCGTGTCGGCGGCCGTGAAATCTCCGCGTACGACGAAAACGTGGCTCGCAGCTTGGCGCGCGTCCTGAGCGTGTATTTGGAGGCCGCCGAACTGGACGAACGCGCGACGCTCGCGACCAAAGCGGAGCTCGAAGCGCTTCGCGCCCAGATCTCACCGCATTTTTTGTTCAACACGCTCACGACGATCGCTGCGCTCACGCGGACCAACCCCGAACGCGCGCACGCGCTCATCATCGACCTCGCCGACTTTTTCCGCGACTCCCTGGTGGACCACGGCGAGCTCATCTCACTGGACCGCGAACTCGAATACGTCGAGCGGTACCTGCGCTTCGAAACCGCGCGGTACGGCGAGCGGCTGCGCGTGGAATATCACATCGATCCCGCGATGTACGCCGTACCGGTTCCCCTGCTGGCGGTCCAGGTGCTCGTTCAAAATGCGGTCGTACACGGCGTGGTTCCACGCAACGGCGCCGGCGTCGTCGTGATTTCGGCGAGCGCCAAAGAAGGCGCGTGTGAAATCGTGGTTAGCGACGACGGCGTGGGCATAGCGCCCGAAACGCTCAAGCGCGTCTTCAATCGCGGCTTCGGCAGCGGCGCGGGCATTGGGCTGGACAACGTGCAGCGGCGGTTGGTCGCCCTGTTCGGTCCGCAGCACGCGCTGCACATCGAAAGCCGGCCGGGCCGGGGAACCACGGCTGCCTTCACGGCGCCGCTGCGGTCATGAGTGCGCTGCGCGCGCTGATTGTCGACGACGAGCCGCACGTTCGCAGCGAACTGGCCTACGCGCTCAAAGCGAGCGGGGAGGATATCCGCTTCGAAGAATGCTCGACGGCGCTCGAGGCGCTCGCGCGCCTGCAAAGCGGTACGTTCGACATCGTTTTCTTGGACATTCGCATGCCGGGGCTGAGCGGGATCGAGGCGATGCAAGTCATCGACAAACTGCCGCAGCGGCCCCAAGTCGCGTTCGTAACGGCTCACGACGACCACGCGATCGAAGCATTCGAACATGAGGCGGTGGATTATTTACTCAAGCCCGTGTCGGCGCCGCGTTTGGCGAAAACCCTCGCCCGCGTGCGCGCGCGCAAGAGCGAGGGCCCGGCTGCGGCGGCGACGGCGCGGTTTCCCGTGGATCTCGACGGGCGCACGATGCTCATTCCCCCTGCGGAAATTCGCTACGTCGCCGCGGCGGGACACGACGTCACCATTCAGACGTTCGAACGCGCATTTCGGTACAAGGGCACGCTGAGCGAATGCGCCTCACGCCTGGGCGGCCTGCTGCGCGTACACCGGGCGTACCTGGTAAATCCGCAGCACGTGGTCGAGGTTCGCCCGTTCTTTGCCGGCACGTATACGCTGGTCACCGACGATAAGCACCGCAGCGAGGTGCCCGTGAGCCGGGCGTTCGCCAAGACCGTTCGCACCGCGTTCCACCTGTGAGGCGTTTCGCGCAGTTCACGCGCGAAATGCGACCGTTCACGCGAGATCCACTGACCCGGCCGCCTTCCTAGCCGTACGATTCGCATACCCTGGAGGTACAGGTATGCGCCCAATCATGGTCGCCGTGGGCGGCGACTCAGGAACCGGCAAAACGACGCTTTGCCGCGGACTGGAAGAAATTTTCGGACTCGATCGGATTCTAACGATCTGCCTGGACGATTATCACTCGCTCGACAGGCAGCAGCGGAAAGCCACCGGCATCACCGCGCTCGACCCGCGGGCAAACAATTTCGCGGCGATGGAAGAAGATCTCGCGACGCTGCGTGACGGTTCTCCAGTCGTCAAGCCCGTGTACGACCACCATGACGGCACGATCACGGGACCCGAATACGTCGAACCGCGCCCGATCATCGTCGTGCAGGGACTGTTTCCGCTCTACACGCGCACGCTCAGGGCGTTGTTCGACGTCGCGGTGTGGCTCGATCCGCAAGAGGATCTGAAGATCGCCTGGAAGATCCAGCGCGACAGCGCCCAGCGCGGCTATACGCGCGAACAAGTACGCGCCGAAATCGAATTACGGCAGCCCGACATCCGCAAGCACATCGCGCCGCAGCGGCAGCATGCCGACGTGACGGTCGAGTTTTTCCGGCCGCAAACGCCCGCATACGATAACGCGCATCTGAACGCGCGCATCGTCAAGAGCAGCCGCTTTCAGCCGCTGGACTACTCGCAGTTCACGCAGAGCGGATTCTTCCGCCAGCAGCGGACCGCGCACGACGGCGCCCTGCGTACGGTTCTGGAACTGGACGGCGCTTGCGATGACGCCACCGCCCTCGGGCTGCAGGACAAGATCTGGTCGCACATGGAGAGCCATGCGCATTTGCGTCCGGAGGCGCTGGGTACGTTCGTGGACGCTCAGGGCCCGCGCGTGAGCCACACGCTGGCGCTTGCGCAGCTCGTCATCGCGCGGCGCCTGGCGCTGGTCGAGAACGAGCTGAACATGGCGGCGGCCGTATGATTTTCGCATCGCTGCTCAATGCCGATTTCGGCTGCCTGGCTGACGAGGTCGCGCAACTCGAGCAGACGGGGCTCATTTCGGGCCTGCACATCGACGTCATGGACGGCCATTTCGTGCCGAACTTGGCGATCGGACCGCAGGTGGTGAGCGCACTGCGCGATCGCACGAAGCTGCCGATGGAAGTGCACCTGATGGTGAGCGAGCCCTCGCGCATTCTGCCGATGTTCGCCGACACCGGCGTGCAGCGCGCCATCGTGCACGCGGAGGCATGTCCGCATCTGCATCGCGACCTCGCGTTCGCGCGGGATCACGGCCTTCAGACGGGCGTGGCGCTCAATCCGGCAACGCCAATCGGCGTGTTGGAACACGTGCTCGACGAGATCGACGAAGTGCTGCTCATGGGCGTCAACCCCGGTTTCGGCGGTCAAGGGTTCATACCGCCGGTTTTTCAAAAAACCAGTGCGTGCCGCCAGGCCATCGATCAGCGCGGATCGCCGGCAAAAATCAACATCGACGGTGGGGTGAAGGTCGAAAACGCCGCGCGGCTGCTGCTTGCCGGCGCACATTGGCTGGTCGTCGGATCGGCGCTTTTCACCGGCAACCACATTGCGCAGTCAACCCGTCGCGTCGCCGCGGCAATAGGAGCGTGTGTATGATCTACCGCAGCCACGAAGCCGCGATCGAGTTCGCGTTCTTGCGAGCGACCGAAGCCGCCGCCATTGCGGCCGGCGAGCTGGTCGGTCGCGGTGACAAGAACGCGATCGATCACGCGGCGGTTGAAGCGATGCGCCGCGTGCTGACGGGCGTGGAGTTCGAAGGCACCGTCGTCATCGGCGAGGGTGAAAAAGATCAGGCGCCGATGCTCTATATCGGCGAACTGCTCGGCACGGGCGACGGTGCGCCGCTCGATATCGCGGTCGATCCGATAGACGGAACGACGCTTGCCTCAAAAGGCGGCCCCGGTGCGATCTCCGTTGTCGCGGGCGCGCGCAAGGGCTCCCTCTTCGGCACGCACGTCCCGTACATGGAGAAACTCGTGGTCGGTCGCGCGGGGCGCGGGACACTTTCGCTCGATAAGAGCATCGGCTGGAACGTGCGCGCGCTTGCCGAGGCGATGAAGCGCAGCGTGAGTGAAATCACCGTCGCCGTTCTCGACCGGCCCCGCAATGAGTACGTCATCGATGAAGTGCGGCTGGCGGGTGCGCGTGTGCGCATCTTCACCGACGGCGACGTCGCGATGGGGCTCATGGCGATGATGGACGAGCATAGCCGCATCGACATGCTTTCGGGCATCGGCGGCGCTCCCGAGGGCGTGATCACGGCGTGCGCGGCGCGCGCGCTCGGAGGCGACATGCAAGGACGCCTGTGGCTGCGCGATCATCGCGATCAGCGCATATCGATAGGCGAGGGCATCGCGCCCGGCCGCATTCTTTCGCTCGACGATTTGTGCAGTGCCCGCGAAACGTTCTTCGCCGCCAGCGGCGTGACCGACGGCGAGCTGCTCGAAGGCGTCAACTACGTTCACGGACAGGCGCACACGCAGTCCATCGTCGTGTCCTCGTACACGGGTGCCGTGCGCCGCATCTCAAGTCAACACGTCATGCTTTCGGCGCTCACCGCCGTTTGAGGGGGATAGAATCATGAGCAATCCGGCGCAGTTACGCGAGACGGCCCGCAGACTGGTCGCACCGGGCGTCGGCATTTTGGCCATCGACGAAAGCACGGGAACGTGCAACAAACGATTCGAAAAATTGGGCATTCCGCAAACCGAGCAAAAACGCCGCGAATACCGCGAGCTCTTGTTGACCGCTCCCGGTCTGCGCCGGTACGTCAGCGGCGCGATTCTGTACGACGAAACGCTGCGGCAGTCGACACAGGACGGTGTGCCGTTCGTCGAGGTCATGCGCGAGAACGAGATCCTTCCCGGAATCAAAGTCGACACGGGCACGGCACCGATTCCCGCTTCACCGGCGGAAAAGGTCACGCACGGACTTGGAGATTTGCGCGAACGCGCGGCACAATACGTTGAACTGGGCGCGCGTTTTGCGAAATGGCGTGCGGTGATTACGATCTCCGCGAATCTGCCCTCACCCGCCTGCATCCGGATAAACGCGCACAAGCTCGCGCGATATGCCGCGATCTGCCAAGCGGAGGGCTTGGTGCCCATCGTCGAGCCCGAAGTCTTGATGGAAGGCGCGCACACGGTCGAGCGCTGTTACGACGTCACGGTGCGAACGCTCGAAGCGCTGTTCGCCGAGCTCGCCTCGCACGAGGTCGCGCTCGAGGGGATGATCCTCAAATGCAATATGGTCGTCGCCGGAGATCAATGTGAGGAGCAGGCCACGGTCGGTGAAGTCGCCGATCTCACGCTCGCGGCGCTCCTATCGACCGTCCCCGGTGAAGTCGCCGGCGTGGCGTTTCTTTCCGGCGGCCAATCCGATCGTTTGGCGACCGAGCACTTGCGCGCGATCAACGCGCGTTCCGCCGGCGCGCCGTGGCCGCTCACGTTCTCGTTCGGGCGGGCGCTGCAGCAGCAGGCGATCGAAATCTGGCGCGGTGATCCGCAACGGGTAGCGCTCGCCCAAGCGGCGCTGCTGGAACGGGCACGCTGCAACTCCGACGCGACGAAGGTGCTGCCTTCGCCGCTGGAACGGCTGCTCGCGTAGGGCGGTCTAGTTGCCGCCGGGCTTGACGATGCACGGCGCCATCACGGCATCCGTCATGCCGTGAATGAGCCGTTTGTCCGCCGGTGCGATCGTTGCCAGGATACCGCCGATCCGGACGCTATCCCCGGCCGCGAAATAATACGGGCACAGACGCACGCGGCCCTCGAAGTTGCGGATCTCGTCGTGCTCGCGATCGTAGTAGTCTTGGCGCACGCGCTTGCCCTTGTGAAAGCGCTGCAGAATACGCGGGGTTTTCTCGAATTCGCCGATCGCTTCGCGCAGGGTGGCAATCCACTCGTCCTTGGTGAGGTCGTTGGCGACGCGCACGCCGCGCGAACCCCAGGCAAGTTCCGAAAAACCGGACGGTTTGACCACGAAGTCGCGCTCGCTCTTGCCGAGTTCGGCAAGCTGCATCCAGTCGCTGACGGGTACTCCCGCCGCGTCGAGCCCGTGAACCACGCCCTGCGGCGGCAGCGGCCGCGGATCGATGACCCAGGTTTGCGGGAAGAGCTGCTGCAGGCGCGTGTAGATCGCGCGCCCGTCTTTGCCCAGTTCGCCTTCCCAGAGTTTACGCAGCGCCGGGTGGTGGAAGAGCGCGAAACTCAGTTTTTCCTCGAGCTGCGCCTTGGGAGGCGGCGTCATCTCCACGCGTTTGTGGCGCGCGGCGTACAGCATGAGTTCTTGCTTTGGAACGTTGAGCAGATCGAACAGCTCGAAGTTGCGGTAGATCGCGTCGATCTTTTCTTCACGGCCGTCCTCGAAGCGCACGAACAGCGCATCCTCGGTGAACACGATGTCCTGCGGTTTGCAGACGTACGCGCGCAAGAGGTCGAGCCGCTGCAGCGCATCGGCCAGCCAGCGCAGTTCGGGACGGTAATCGCCCGACTCGTCGGAAACGACGATCGCAACCGCCGGCTTCTCTTTGCCGGTCGCGGCTTTGAGCATCGAGCCGAACTGCTTGGGAATGCCGTGAGCGCCGCCGGCGCTGTCCATGCCGAGCTGGCAATATGCCTCCGTCATCGCGCCGACGAAACCCATGCCGCCGGGAACGCTGTCGAGTTCGCTTGCCGTAAAGCCGTCGTCCGTGAGGATGAGGTCGGGGCGGATCACGCCCGGCAGATCTTGCTTGAACCGGTTCTGCCGCGAGAGGCGGATGATGTGTTCGGGTTTGCCCTGGTCGAGATACTCGGCGATGAACGCCGGAGCCGTGCCTCGCGCGCTGCGATTATACATATTGTTGAGCGCTTTGTAGAAGGCGAGCAGGTCGCCGCCAATCAGGGTGATTCGCTCGAACGTCGCCTCTGACAACGCGAACGGCTCGGGGCTGATGCGCCAGGGGATCCGATCGTCCTGGTTCTCTACCTTGAAGAGACCGGGCGGGATCGCTTCATAGAGGAAGCGCGCTTGCTCACGAGCCGTGAGATTGGGTGCGAAAGCCGAACAGGCCATGGAAAATTAGAAGCCTCCCAGTCGTCGACAGCCGTCGGGGATTTTGGACATGTTGAACGCGATGTATCTGCGCCGCATCAGAAGCCTAGAATACCCCAAATCCTCGCCGGGTTGCAGCTTGCCTTGTCGGCTGACCGTCGCCCGGGCGGGCGCGGCTTACTTGATGGTTACGGCGCCGGGCGTGAGCATGGCGCTGTCGACACGGACCAGGCCGCCGTGCAGGAGCAGGGTGAGATGAAGGGTCCCCTGCAGGCCCACTTTATCGAGCGGCAGGTCCTGGATGACGCGCGATGATTCTTCGCCCGCAATGAAGTTTAGGGTCGTCTCTTGCGCATACGAGCCGCGCGGCGTGGTATAGCTCTGGGAAACGCGCACCGGCAAATCGTGCCCAGGCGCCGCCTGGGCCGAACCCGTGACGCAATACGAAACCGTAAGCGGGGTACCCCGCACGTTCAGCACCTCGCGCGTGCAGTGGCCCGCGGGCTGGGCCTGCGCGTCCTTCGACGGGCTCAGGATGACGGCTCCGAGGGACAAGGCAAGGGCGGCGGTGAGCACGATGTGACGGTCCATATCCGTATAACGTTACTCGGAGGACTTTCGACTCCCGCCCCGGTTCTGCCGACATATAAAGAGTAGACACTTTTGCCCGGCCCCCGCGATTTGACGCGGGGTATACGATGTACCTGATGCCATTCGACCTCATCGCACTCGACCTAGACGGCACGCTCCTGAACTCTAGCGAAGAGATTTCACCTCGCAACCGCCGCGCGATTCGTTCGGCTTTGGATGCCGGCATTCGCATCGTGCTGGTCACCGGCCGCGGCGTCGACACCCCGATCCGCATCAGCAAAGAGATCGGACTGAATCTGCCGATTATTTGCGCGCATGGCGCCCTCACCAAAGATTTCCTGGCGAACAAGACGCTGGGGCACGTTCCGGTGCCCTTGCAGTACGCCAAGCCGATGGTGGAGTATGCCGAGCGCAGCGGCCTGTCGATCGCGCTGTATTCCGAAGAATTTTTCTACCGGCTGGAAGGCTCGAAACTCTACATGGAAGACATGGTGGGGCCGGCTTGGCGGCAGGTCAAGACGTTCGAAGACGTGATGCATACCGCGCCGACGTTCATCCGGTTCCTGGGCCAAGAATCCGTCGAAGCGATGCAGCGCGAGTTCGGCGACCTGCCGCTGCATTTCAAGATCGAGCACTGGATGGATTTCGTGGAATGCGCGGTGACGAGCCGCGAGGCGACCAAACAGCGCGCGCTGGCGCGGCTGTGCGCCGATTTCCAGGTGCCCGCCGAACGCGTGATGGCCATCGGCGATTCCCGCAACGACGTCCCGATGCTGCGCTGGGCGGGGCTGGGCATCGCCATGGGGAATGCGCTGCCGGAAGTACGGCAATCCGTGCGATACGTCACCGCGACCAACGACGAAGACGGCGTGGCGCTGGCGCTCGAACGGTTTGCGCACACGCAGGCGCGCATGCAGAAGAAACCCGCATAAGCAATGAATCAGTTCCCCCCAGACGAGTACGAAGCGCAGCTGCGCTCGATACTCGAACGCCGCGATTGGCAAGGGCTGCGCGAGTTCTCACGCGAGCACAACCAGATCCCGGACGACATCTACGAAAAGGATCAGCATTTCTGGGAAGTGCTGATGCATAAGCTCACCTGCAATCGCGTCGATACGATGGGGCTGCATGAGGCTTCGCGCACATGGCTTTCCGAAAACGGCTACTCGACCGATCTCGGCGGCGTCTAGCGTGAAGGTACGCGTGCTCGCGTTCGCGCGCGTGCGCGAACTCTTGGGCGGCGGATCGCACGACCTGCAGATTGAGGACGGCGCCACCGTCGCCGACGTCTGGGACACGCTTGCGAATCGCCATAGCGAGTTGGTTCCGCTCGCGGCGTCGACGCGCATCGCGCGAAATGGACGTCTGGTCAGCGACTGCGGCGAACGGGTCGAAGACGGCGACGACCTCTCGCTGCTTCCCCCCGTGGGCGGCGGCTGATGTACGAACTGACCTCGCGGCCCATTGACGTGCCGGACCTCGAACGGCGCGTGCGCACCGATGTCTGCGGAGCCGTCGTGACGTTCGCGGGCGTGGTGCGCGAGCGTTCCGACGACGGCCGCCCCGTTACCGGGCTCTCGTACGAGGGGCACGAAACCATGGCGCCGGCCGAATTCGCGCGCATCGCCCACGAGGCGAGGGAGCGGTTCGGCGCATGCGAAATCGCGGTGGTGCACCGTACGGGAGAGCTGCGCATCGGCGAGGTTGCCGTCGCCGTCGCAGTTGCCTGCGCGCACCGCGCGGCCGCATTCGATGCGTGCGAATACGTGATCGACGAACTCAAGAGCCGCGCACCCATTTGGAAGAAGGAGCACTTTGCCGACGGCGGCGAGAGCGTCTGGAAACACAATGAATGTAACGCTCCATCGCATCGACGCTGAAGACAACGACCTCGCCGTGCTCGAGTACGAGCCGCGGCGCGCGCGCGGCGTCACGATCGTCGTGGGCCACGGCTATTCCAGCTCGAAGCACAACCTCGATTTTCTCTGCAACTTCTTGGCGAGCCATGGGTACGCCGTGTTCAGCCTGGATTTTCCCGGCCACAAGTTGGGAGCGAGCGGGGGCGTTTTGCGCGGCGTCGACGATCTCATCGACGCGATGCGCGCGGTGGTCGCGTTCGCGCGCGCGCGGCAAGACGGGCCGCTCTACGTCATGGGCCACAGCATGGGAGCGATGACCGCGCTGTTTACCGCGGCGGCAGACCCGTCCATCGCGGGAACGATCGCCATCACCACGGGCTATGGCCGCCCCACCGCGATCGACGCCCTGCGCAACAAAGGCGTCACGGATTTCCGGTCGTCGTACGTCGCCGGCGTCGCGCTTCCCGAATTGGTCGACGGTGTGGACGAGCGTTTCGCGCAAGCGCTGCCGCGCTTGGCCGGACGTCCGCAGCTCTATATCGGCGCCGCCCGCGATGCGATGGTCAGCCCGCGCAGCGTCGAAGACCTCTACGAACGTGCGCACGAACCAAACGACTTCGTCATCATCGACAGCGACCACACCTATGCGGGCGACAATGCGCGCGGCGAGGTGCTGCAATGGCTGAACGCGCGGCATCCCCGCTGATTTCCGGACTGCGCCGCTATAGCCGGCATTTGCTCATTCCCGAAGTGGGGGTCGCCGGACAGGAGCGGCTTTCGGCTGCGCGCGTGCTTTGCATCGGCGCGGGCGGCCTTGGTTCGCCGGTACTGCAGTATCTTGCGGCCGCGGGAGTCGGACGCATCGGCGTGATGGACGACGATACCGTCGACGAAAGCAATCTGCAGCGGCAGACCATTTTCGCGACCGCGGACGTCGGCAAATCGAAAGCGCAGGTCGCAGCGCAGCGCGTACGAGAAATTAATCCGCTCGTCGCCGTCGATCCCATCGCCGCGCGATTCGACGCGTCGAACGCCCGCGAACTGGTGCGCTTGTACGACGTCGTCGTCGATTGCACGGACCGCTTCGAGACGCGGTATCTCGTCAACGACGCCTGCGTTCTCGAGGGAAAACCGGACGTGTACGGATCGATATTTCGCTTCGACGGACAAGTCAGCGTGTTCGCGTCCGGCCGGGGGCCCTGCTACCGGTGTCTGTTTCCGCAGGCGCCGCCGCGCGGAACGGTTCCGACCTGCGCGGAAGGCGGCGTGCTCGGCGTTTTGGCCGGTATCGTCGGAACGCTGCAGGCGAACGAAGCGCTCAAACTCGTATTGGGCATCGGCGAACCGCTCGCCGGGCGTTTGCTCTTGGTCGACGCGCTGGGCATGCACATGCGTGAAGTGACGATCGAGCGCGATCCCGCGTGCGCTCTCTGCGGCGATCACCGGTCTATCACGGACGTTTGCGCGTACGCCGAAGAAGATGAATCCGCGGACGTGGACGAGATTGTCCCGGCACAGCTCGATGATGCGCTGGGCGATGCGATCGTACTCGACGTGCGTGAACCGCACGAAGCCGCGCTCGGGGTCTTGGAGGGATCGCTGCACATTCCGGCCTCGCAGCTGCCGGAGCGGCTGCACGAACTCGACTCCGCGAAACGCTACATCGTCGCGTGCCGCATCGGCCAGAAGTCGCTTTGGGCCGCCCGCTTGCTGCGCGACGCGGGCTTCCGGCGTATCGTGCATCTGCAAGGCGGGTTGCTCGCATATGCGGCGCTGCATGACGAATTCGCGTTTTTCTAAGATGGTACGTAAAGCGTTTGGGCCGGGTCGCGTTCCGGTTCCGGTGATCGGCCAGGGGACGTGGGATATTCCCGAGAGTGGAGCGCGCCGCGATGAAGCGATTGCCGCGCTGCGCCGCGGCATAGAGCTGGGGCTCACGCACGTCGATACGGCGGAGATGTACGGCAGCGGGCGAGCGGAAGAGATCGTGGGCGAGGCAATCGCCGGGTTGCCGCGCGAATCGCTCTTCATTACCGGCAAAGTGCTGCCGAGCAACGCGACCTACAAAGGCACGCTGGCCGCGTGCGAACGGTCGCTGCGGCGTATCGGCACCGAGTACCTGGATCTCTACTTGCTGCATTGGCCCAGCTCGCATCCGCTCGAAGAAACGATGCGCGCGCTGGAAACGCTCGTCGAGCAGGGCAAAGCGCGCTTCATCGGCGTGAGCAATTTCGATCTCGACCAGGTGCTCGAAGCGCGGTCGTACCTGCGGGGAGTCCCGCTGGCGTGCGATCAAGTCTTGTATCATTTGAAAGAGCGCGGGGCCGAAGCGCATCTGCTGCCGTATTGCGCAACCGAAGAGATCGCGCTGGTCGGCTACACACCGTTTGGGCGCGGCCGGTTTCCGCGCACGCAAGCGCAGCCGGGCGGCGTGCTCGGACGCGTCGCGGCAAAGCACGGTAAAACCGTGCGGCAAGTCATTTTGAATTTCTTGACCCGGGGGCGCAATACGTTCGCGATTCCCAAAGCCTCGCGCGTCGAGCACGTCGAGGAGAACGCGGGAGCGGCGGGATGGAATCTTACGACGGAGGACGTGTCCGCGATCGACGCGGCGTTTCCGGTACATGAAGGACCGCTGGCAACGCTCTGAGCTGCAGGCCATCAAAGAGCTTGCATGCGGCGCGGCGCGGGAACTTGGAGCGGCGGACGTTCGAGTCGCTCCGGCGCACGCGGATGAAGCGGCGCGCGCGGCGATGCGCGCGGCATTTGCCCGCGGCGATTTCACGACGTGGCGTTATGACGACGAGTACGCGCACAAAGCATCCTCGCCGCAGCACGTCCTCGCGGGCGCGCAAAGCGTCATCTGCATCGCCGTGCCGTATCGCACGGACGAGCCGGCCGCGCCGCCGCTGAGCGGCCGCGTTTCGAACTACGCCTGGTCCGCGGATTATCACCACCGCGTGAGGTCGCTGCTCGCACAGGTGGCGCTGCGCATCGACCAAGCCGCGGGAGAAGCCGTAACGGCGATCGCTTGCGACACTAGGCCGCTCGCGGAGCGAGCCTTTGCCGCTCGCGCGGGCCTGGGCTGGGTCGGCAAACACACGAATCTCATCAATCCGCAAGCCGGATCCTTCGTGTTCCTAGGCGAGATCGTCACCACGCTGCCGCTTCCGCCCGATGTGCCGCTGTGCAAAACGTGCGGATCGTGCGCGCGCTGCGTGGACGCGTGCCCCACGGGCGCGCTGCGCGGCGACTACACGATCGATGCCACGCGCTGCATCGCCGATCTCACGCAGCGCACGGACGCCATTCCACGCCAAATGCGTGCGCTCATCGGCACGTGGGTGTGGGGCTGCGACCTCTGCCAAATCGCGTGTCCGCCCAACGAACGCGCTACCGTGCACGCGAGCGAAGCCAATCGCGCGCTCACGGAGCAAACGTCCACGCCGTCGCTGCTGCGTTTGCTGCAGCTGCGCAGCGGCGACTTCAAACGAACGTACGCGCGCACGGCAATGGGATGGCGCGGCGCCGCCGTCTTGCGCCGCAACGCGGCGGTGGCGCTCGGAAACGCCCTCGATCGGGCAGCCGTGCCCGCGCTCGCCGCGGCTATGCGCGAGGATCCGCATCCGATGGTTCGCGGGCATGCCGCCTGGGCGCTCGGCAGAATCGGCGGCCACGAGGCGTACGAGCGCTTGCGCGATTGCTTGCTCGATGAGCAAGACGAAGCCGTGCGGGAGGAAGCGCAAGCAGCCCTGTCCACAGCGGAACCCCAGCCGCGTGCGGGACGTTAAGCGCAATATGAAGCGAATCGTTCCCCATGCCGCTGCGGTTTTTTCATTGCTTGCGCTCATCGCCGGCGCCGTTATTCCGGCTCATGCGCAGTCGGCGTCCCCCAGCGATCTCATCCGCCGCATGGTTGCAGCCGAGGACGACGTGCGCAGCTACACCGCCAGCGTGCACGCCGACATCGCCATGCATACATTTCCGTTCCTGAGCCCGTCGCTCGACGGAACGTATTACCACAAGGAGCCGAGCAAGAACAAAATCGTGTTCACGAGCGGCTTGCCGTTCATCGCCAAGCAATTCAGCAAAGTGTACCCGGAGGTGGCGAGTCCCGCCGAGTGGTTCCAAATCTACTACGTGTCACTGGAAAACGCCGACGGCACCTACGCCACGTTGAAGCTCGTGCCGCGCAAGCACGGCCGAATCGACCATATTGACGCGAAAGTCGACGAGCGCACCGCGGATTTGGTACAACTTCGCTGGAACTACAACGACGGCGGCTACGCCACGCTCGATCAGACCTACGGCGAGGTGGACGGACATCGCTTGGTCACGCAGCAGACGGGCCATTTCGAGGTTCCGCATTACAGCGCGGACTTGAAGTCCACGTTTACCGCCTTTAAGATCAACGCCAGCATCCCCGATTCGATCTTCGCGCAGAACGGCTGAGTAAGCGGGGGGCGCCCACCGCTTTTGGGGAAGAACCATTCAATGGCGGCCCCCCTCATCGACTTGACGCGCGAACTGCTCGCCGATCAGTTCAACCGGCCCATCACCTATCTACGCATCTCGGTGACGGACAAGTGCAATCTGCGCTGCGTCTACTGCATGCCGGAGCGCGGCTTGCCGTGGCTGCCGAAGGCCGACATTCTTTCCTACGAGGAAATCGCCCAGCTCGTGGGCGCCGCCGCGTCGGTCGGCGTGCGCAGCATTCGCCTGTCCGGCGGCGAGCCGCTCATCCGAAAAGATCTCCGTCGTTTGGTCGAAGCGATTTCGGTAATTCCGGGGATAGAAGATATCGCGCTCTCCACCAACGGCTTGCTGCTCGAAGAACAGCTCTACGGGTTGATTGCCGCCGGTCTCAAACGCGTCAACGTTTCGCTCGATACGCTGCAGGAAGCGCGCTTCGTCGACATCGCGCGCCGTCCGGGATTGGATCGCGTGCTCGCGGGGATAGACACGGCGATTGCGGGCGGCCTCTCGCCCGTGAAGATCAATTGCGTGGTGATGCGCGGCAGCAACGACGACGAAATCACGGCCTTCGCGGAGCTCACGAAGCAGCGGGCCGTCTACGTGCGTTTCATCGAGCTCATGCCCGTGCACGAGAACCTCGAGGTGCAGCGCGATGCCTATGTGAGCGCGGACGAGATTCTCGAGCGGGTATCGGCGATTGGCCGCTTGGAGCCGGTGCCCGGCCCGGGCGGAAACGGACCCGCTCGCTATTTCGCCTTCCCCGGTGCGCCGGGCGCCGTGGGGGTCATCAGTCCCCTCTCCCATGACTATTGCGAGCGCTGCAACCGGGTGCGCCTGAGCGCCGACGGCCATTTGCGCCTGTGCCTGTTCGGCGACGAGGGCATCGACCTGCGGGGCCCGCTCCGCGCCGGCGCCTCGCAGTCCGAGATTGCCGACGTGCTCCGCTCCGCCATGCTCATCAAGCCGGAGCGCCACCACCTCAAGCTCGGCGAGGCCGCCTCGCGCATGCGGGCCTTCAGCGAAATCGGCGGATAAGCGTCACACTGCGACGAATGTCGCCGTTGTAGGGCAAAGGGGGGCCAAAACGTGGAGCAGGTCTACCTCATCGCCACGGAAGCACAGGCGGCGCATGCCCGGGTGGAGTCTCTGGTGCGCGAGCATCAGACGAAGTTGGCGCGCTATGTGCGACGGATGGTAGGCGACGCGGACATCGCCCTGGACATCGTCCAGGACGTGTTTTTCGCCGCGTACCGGACGCTGCACGCGGATCCCTCGCGGGAGCTGACGGCGGGGTGGCTTTACAAGACGGCGACCAACACCTCCATCTCGTTTTTGCGGAGAAAAAAGATTCTACGATTCACTCCCCTCGATCGCGACCACGACGTGCGCTCGCTGCGCATTGACGAGCGAAGTGCGGCTTCGCTCGATCTGCAAGCCGCCATGCAGCGGCTGCCCGGCGATCAGGCGGCGGCGATCATGCTCACCAGCTACGCGGGTTACTCGTCCGCGGAAGCGGCGACCATTCTCGGGACGACAGCCGACGCCGTGCGCCAGCGCGTCTGCCGGGCCATGCGCACGCTGCGCGTCGTGATGGCGGAGAGCGCGTGAGCGTGAACATTCACGATCGCATCGAAGCGATCGCCGGCGCCATCGCGCTGGGAGAAGCGAGCGATGAGGAACGCCGCGAGTACCGCGAGCATATCGCAGCCTGCATGGCGTGTTTACGCGCACTCGGCGGCGAGTGTGAAATCGAACGTGTCGCTTCAACGGTCGGCTTCGCACGCGATGCCGAAGTCTGGGAACCCGCGCTTGGCGACGTCGTAGCAACGCGTATGCGCAGGCGCACGCGTGGCCTGCGCTGGGGCTTGCGCGTTTTCGGCGTTGCTTTGGCCGTGTCGTTCGGCGCGCATGCGCTGCTTGCGGCAAGCATCGGATCGGCCGCGCACGCGCCCGCCTCGCCGGTCGTCATCGACGCCGGCGCGACGCGCATCGTGCTGGAACAGCGCGCGAGCGCTCCCAAGCCCGCCGCGCCCGCGCCGCCGCAACGGCTGATCGTCACGCACAATATCGTTCAGATCGCGCGCGTTCCGATTGCGGCGCCGCCGGCCGAAACGCTGGATGCCAAGGTCGAAAAACCGCGGGAGCTCGTGGCGATGACGGTTCATCCGGACGCGGCGCCGCAGCAATCCTCACACCATGCCGGCGTACCGGTATGGCGCCGCAACGCAAACCAGTGGCGCACCATCGCGCAAACAACGACGACGTCGATAACGGAAACGGCGCCCGAAACGCTCACGCACAGTGCCGAGTCGATTCAAGTCTCTCCCACGTACCCGACGCGCGAGGTCGCGCCGCTCGGCGGTGAGGCCGCGATCAATCCGCAGCCGCCGATGATCGCATATTCGGAAGGTGCGGACGGCACGACGGTGTTTGAAGTGCGCGTCGACGAACGCGGCATGCCGACGAAATGCATCATCACCAAGTCCGCCGGCTATCCGGTGCTCGACGATGCCGTATGCAAAGCCGCGATGAAGGCGCGCTATACACCCAAGAGCGTCGACGGCCGCGCAGTTCCGGGCGTGTACCGCGATGCGTTCACGTTCCACATGAGCGACCAGTCCGCTTCCACGCAGGGTATCCAGCAAACGATTCCCGCCGCCGGACCGGCCGACAATCGCCGCACGATGATGGATGGCGCGCCGCAGCCCTCTTCGCCCTTCGCGGGTCCGGGCGGCAGCCTCTAAAATTTAGTCGACGGACTTACGGAAGAACGCAAGCATCTTTTCCGGCTCGGGCATGATGCGAAACTCTTCGAATCCCCACATCTTCGCTTGGCGGAGCGCGCGATTATCATTCATCGGCAGCAGAAACGTGAGCGTTTTCACGTTTCGCTTCCCGGCGATGCGCTGAACTTCTTCGACCAGGCGCGTCCCGACTTCCGGGGGAGCGCCCCGGCGCAAGCGCAGACCTTCCATCATCGCAACGTCCATGCCGTTCGCGGCTTCCGCGTCCTGGTAGCCCGGCGGGAACGCGAAGACGAGCTGCACCATGCCGAGCAGGCCGCTGTGATCTTCCGCGATCAAAATTGCCCGCCGTCCGGCCTGCTGTTCGCCCAGCCATTTCATCACACGCTGCGGCCACGTTTCCCGCTTGGGCTGCGGGCCGGTGATAACATGCTCGGTCAGTAAACGCTGCGCGTCGCCCTGTTGAGCGAAGCGGAGAAATATCTTGCTCGCGGCCACGGGTCTTTTGTTTGCCAAGTGGGGAGAAATGCACCTTTTGGCAAAATCGCGGGCGCATGTCGTTTCGCACGCTCGCCGTCTGGTTCGCACTGCTTTGCGCGGCCGGCGCCGCGGCGGGATGCAGCCGCCACGGCGTGCGCCAAGCGCCGTCTCCAAGCGCGGCCAGGGTGCCGGGAGCCGACCTCGGACGCGGCAAGGCCGTGTACGAGGTGCAGTGCGCCGCATGCCACGGAGAGCGCGGCGCAGGTGGACAGATTGGGCCGTCTTTACAGAATGAAAACGTTCGGCGCCCCTATCGCTCGGTCTACGCGCTCGTCCGCGATCCCGCGCCGCCGATGCCCAAACTCTATCCCGCGCGCCTGAGCCGGAGCGACCTGCGCGACGTCAGCGCCTATGTGGAGTCGCTCTGATGCCGGGCGTCATTCACCGCTTTACCCGCGATCTGCGTTTGGACGATCACGCCGCGCTCGCGAGCGCAGCCGCGAATGGGGAAGTGCTGCCCGTGCTCGTGATCGATCGCGCGCTGCAAGCCCGCATATCGGCGAACTCGCGGCGCGCCGCGTTTTATTGCCAGGCGGTAGCCTCGCTCGATGCGGCGCTTCGGGAACGCGGGTCGCGGCTCATCGTCCGCCGCGGAAGTCCGGGTCAGGTCTTGCGGCAGATCGCGCGCGCGCTGGGCGCCCAAACCGTTACTTGGAGCGCGAGTTTCGATGGCGACGGCGTCCGAGCGGACCAGCGTTTGCAGTCGGATCTCGAGGAAGCGGGTTTGCGCGCGTTGGTGATAGCCGACGCGCCGGCTCTGGCTCCCGAGGAAACGACTGCCGCCCGCCCGTCGGCTGGCGACGGGTATCGCGCGTTCGTCCCGTATCACGCATTATGGCGCGACCTCGAACCGCCGTCGTACGAAGCGCCGCTGCTGCTTTCATTCGCGCACAGCGATCTGCAGAGCGAACGGCTTCCCGAACCCGCGGACTTCAACGCGAGCGCAGCGGTGGTTCCCGCCGGCGCGCAAGAGGCCTCGCGGAAATTCGAAAAGTTTTTGCAGGATGCTGGTCTGCAGTACGCGTTCGCGATGAGCGTACCTGCCGACGACCGCACCTCGCATTTGAGCGCCGATCTCTCTTTCGGAACGATCTCGGCGCGCACGATCGTGCGCCGGACGCGAAACCGGCTGGAAGATCCGTTTCTCCTGAGCGAGGAGCGCAGTTCGCTCAAACTATTTTTGCGATCGATGGCCTTGCGCGATTTTTTTCTGCAACTGTCCTGGTATAATCCGCGCACCGATCGCGAGCCGCTGCAGGAGAAGATGCGCGACTTCCCGTTCACGCGCACGCATCCGGCGCTCGACGCTTGGCGCGCCGGCCGCACCGGCTACACCCTCATCGACGCGGGCATTCGCCAGTTGCATCAAACGGGATGGATGCACCCGCGCATCCGCTCCATCGCCGCATCGTTCTTATGCTTCGATCTCGGCGTCGACTGGCGCGAGGGTCTGCACGAATGGGAGCGCTATCTCATCGAGGACGATCCCGCGCTCGCCGCCGGTAATTGGCAATGGGTTGCGGGCGTAGGCGCGGATCTCGCGGCGTACCCGCGGATCTATAATCCGCAAAAACAAGCGCGCCGCTTCGATCCCAGCGGCATCTATGCGCGGACGTGGATTGAGGAATTGGCGAACATGCCTGCGGGCGCCATCGGTTAGATGCGGGCGGATAGCGCGCAGATAGAGCTGCCGCTGTACGGCGGAGGGCCCTACCCGTCACCGCTTATCGATCACGATCGCGCGGCGCGCGAATTCTTGGCGAAGTATCAGTCGTTTATGCAGGCATCCGATCGTCGAGCCAGTCGCTGATGATCGGCACGCGAACCTCGTCGCCGTGCCAAGCTTTGATGCCGTAGTACACGCTCATAACCACGAACACCGGCAGAATGAACGCCAGCATCAATCCGGCGCTGATCCCCAGCAGCGGAATGCCCGTGAGCAGCATGAGCACGCCGTAGAGCGCGGCCATGCCGACGTTGAACCCGAGCGCTTGATACGCATGGCGGCGAAGCCGGCGCGATTGTTTACGGTCGAAGAGCGCCAGAAGCGCCAGCGGCCAGAGCGGGTATCCGAGCGCGACGAGCGCGCGCGATTCCGGCGGATCTGCCGCTTCGCTCACGGTCGCGCGAGCTTGCGGTGCGGGCTGGGCAGCTTGCTGCGGGCCGGCCTGCCACCACTGCTGCGAACGCGGCGGCACTTCTCCGGCGACGGCTTTTTTGGCAGTTCCGGCGGCTTCCATCTTCGCCGCTAACCGGCAGCTCGGGCAGGTGCCCGCGTTGTCGCGGCACGTGGCGCAAATCGGCTTCCCGCAGTCGGCGCATGGGGCGATGGACGGTACGTTTGAATGAAAGTAGCAATCCACGATTTCTCTCCCGGTTGGCTTCTTTCCAATGTACCGCGCACGGGCCGAGAGGTTTCAGTGCGCCGCTGCGGCAAGGCTAGGCACGCCACGATGACACGTAAGCAGATTCTTGCGCGCTTGGCGCGCGACGCCCGTCCATATTTGGCCAGCATCGCCATCGGCGTCGTACTAGGCGCCATAGGCGGTCTGCTCGGCTTGGTTCCACCGTGGGGGCTGGGTCAGCTCATCAATCACGTCGTCATCGCGCGGCCGCCGCAGATGCAAGTGCTGTACGTGGTGCTCTTCGTGGTGTGGCTCGCGCTCGTAATCACCGCGCTCACCCAGTACGGATCGACCTATCTTTTGGCCTCCAGCGGTCAATCGCTGATCGCCCGGCTGCGTGTGCGCTTGTTCGAACGTCTGCTGCATTTGCCGCTTGGGGAATTCGACAAGTGGCGCCCGGGCGAACTCATTTCGCGCTTCGGAACCGATCTGCAGCTGATGACCGATGCGGTCAGTATCTCGCTTCCGCAATTCATTCAGAACACCGTCACGTTCGTGTCCTCGTTCATCGTGATGGTCTGGATGGACTGGCTTCTGACGTGCACGCTGATCGTGGTGGCTCCGCTGGTCTCGATCGCCGTCTCGCGCTTCCAGCGTCTTATCTCGAGCGCGGCGCTGCACTCCCAGCAGCGAATCGCCGATCTCTCGGCAAATTTGACGGAAGTGCTCACCGGTCAACGCATCATCAAAGCGTTCAACCGCGAGCGTTACGAGATCGACCGCTTCGCCAGACGCAACGACGAGTATTTCACGACGTACATGAAGTTGACGCAATTCATCGCGACCCAGCCGGTCGTGGTGTCTATCCTCATGTCGAGTGCCGTCGTGGTCATCATCTGGCTCTCGATGCGTGAAGTGATCGTCGGACGCCTCAATGCCGGGCAGCTCTTCATGTATTGGATGCTGCTCGTCAATCTCGTCAATCCGATGAACCGCTTCGCGGCTTTCGTCGGTGACATGAGCAAAGCGGTCGTCGGCGCCGGACGCATTTACGAGCTGCTCGATCTGCCGGTCGAGCGTGCGGACAAGCCGGGGGCCGTGGCGCTGAGCAGTCCGCGCGGACGCCTGGTGTTCGAAAACGTGTGCTTCGCCTACGAGTCGTCCGAACGCCCCGTGCTGCAGAATTTCAGCGTGGAGATCGAAGCCGGTGAAATCGTCGCGCTCGTCGGGCCGTCCGGCGCCGGCAAGACGACCATCGTGAATCTGGTGCCGCGCTTTTACGAGCCGCAGAGCGGGCACATCGCGATCGACGGAATCGATTTGGCGGACGTCCGCCTGACGGACCTGCGCGGCGCGATCGGCATCGTGCCGCAAGAGGCGCAGCTCTTCCGCGGCACGATCGAGGACAACATCCGCTATGGGCGGCTCGATGCCACGCCGGACGAAGTTCGCGCGGCGGCAAGGGAAGCGAATGCCGAAGAGTTCATTCTGGGCTTTCCCGACGGCTACGGCACCGAAGTCGGTGAACGGGGTCTGCGTCTTTCGGGCGGGCAGCGCCAGCGCGTCGCGATCGCGCGCGCGATTCTGCGCGATCCGCGGATACTGATCTTGGACGAGGCCACCAGCGCGCTCGACAGCCATTCGGAGGCTCTCATCGAGCAAGCCCTGGATCGGCTCCTGCCGGGACGCACGACGCTCATCATCGCGCACCGCCTCTCCACGATCCGCCGCGCCAACACCATCCTCTATATTGAAGCCGGCCGCGTGGTCGAGATGGGCTCCCACGAGACCCTCCTGGCCAAAGGCGGCGCCTATGCCCGCCTGCACGCGACACAATTCGCCTGAACGGCGAACTGCTTGGGGTAATCACTGATTTCGCGCGCCGAAGGCGGGGGACCCCACGGGGTTTGCGCATGGGGGGCGCGCAGGGCGCAGCCCGGATGCGCCGGTTAAACTTCACAATCCCGGTGCGCCGATTCAACAAACCGCGGGTTTCGGCCGATAGGGATTGTGATGAACGACATCAGTGCCGTTTCGTTTGGGCAGACCGTCGATACCCTGAACAACGCCATCGCGGGTTCGGGCCTCGAACAGACGGCCATCGCCGAAAACATCGCGAACGTCAACACGCCCGGCTATGCGCGTCAAAGCGTTTCCTTCAAGAACGCGCTGGCGGCCGCTGAAGGCGACCCCGCCGGCGAGGGCCTCGGCATGAAAACCGACGACGGCCGGCAATTCGCGCTCGGCACGCAGGCGACCGTGCAGCCGTTCGATCCGCAAACCCAGATCGACACGACCGACAAAATGCGCGCCGACGGCAGCAACGTCGACGTCGATCAAGAGACCGCGGAGCTGGCGCAGAATTCCGGATATTCGCAAACGATGTCGCAACTGCTGCAAGTACAATTCATGCGCTTGCGTGAAGCCATTACGGAGCAACCGCGATAAATGGGCTTCTATAGTTCTGTCGAGATCAGCGCTTCGGGCCTATCCGCGGAGCGCTTGGCCATGGACGTCATCGCCAACAACATCGCCAATGCGAACACGACGCATACGCCCGGCGGCGGCGCGTTCAAACGCCAACTCGTGGTATTCGGGCAAAAGCCCGGCAGCGCCGACGCAACCGCGAATGACGGGGATACGGCAAGCGGCGGCCAAGGCGGTGTCGAGGTGCTCGGCATCACGCAGGATCAAACGCCGGATCGTCTCGTCTTCGATCCGAGCAATCCCGATGCCGACGCGCGCGGGTACGTGCATTATCCGAACATCTCGGTCGTCAAGGAAATGGTCGATATGATGGCCGCTTCGCGAGCGTACGAAGCGAACGTTTCAGCAATGCAGGAAGCGCGCAATATGTCAAATGCCGCGCTGAATATTCTGCGGTCATAGCGGGCGAAGAGGGGAACCAGTGGACATTAATTCGGCTTACGACGCGGCGATGCGCAGCGCGATTCCGGGCACGTTCGTGCCGGACACCGGCGCGGCCGGCAGCGAGGTCAAGACCCAGGCGATTCCCGGAGGCGCCGTAACCGGAGCGGCATCGTTCAAGGACACCGTCAAGTCGTTCTTGTCCGATGTGAACGACAAGGTCAACACCTCCGACCAGCTTTCGCGTGATTTGGCGTCCGGACGAACCAACGACGTGAGCAAAGTCGTGACCTCGGTCGAAGAAGCGAACCTGGCGATGCAGTTCACGCTCGCGATTCGCAATAAACTGCTCGACGCGTACACCGAAATCTCTCGCATGCAGGTCTAGCCTGCGCAAGTCCGGGGGACTTGCCCGGCCGATGAAGTATCGGCCCCCGGGGAGGGAACAAGGCAAGGGTGCTACTCGAACGGCCGATCCGTACGGAACGGGGAGAAGTCCGCGCCCAAACCCAGCGCGGCGTGCTGGTGCGTTCTGTCCCGGCAATTGCGGCGCTGCTCACGCTGGTGCTCCACCTGGCGGGTAACCCGCACTACGGGTTCTTCCGCGACGAGCTCTACTTCATCATCTGCGGATTCAGGCCCGACGTCGGGTACGTGGATCAGCCTTCGCTCGTGCCGCTTCTGGCGGCGTTTTCGCAGTCCTTCGGCATCTCGCTGTTCGCGCTGCGCGCGATTCCGGCGATCTTCGCCGCACTGACCACGTACATCGCCGCGCGCTTCACCGTTGAATTCGGCGGCGGCCGTTTCGCGGTCGTCGTCGCCGCGCTCGTGACGACGTTCGCGCCCGAGATGCTCGCCTTCGGTTCGCGCCTCTCGCCCGACACGGTGGAGATGGCGGTTTGGCCGCTGATGGCGCTGGTCGTGTACCGCATCGCGCGCGGCGCCGACTCGCGGTTGTGGCTTCTCTTCGGCTCGTTGACCGCTTTCGCGTTTTGGAGCAAATACAGCGTCGCCTTCTTCGCGGTCGCGCTGATCGCCGGGCTGCTGCTCACTCCGCAGCGCAACACGCTGCGCACGGGCTGGTTCGCGGCGTGCATCGCGCTCTGCGCCGTGCTCATTGCGCCCAACGTGTGGTGGCAGTGGCACTATCATTTCCCGATGCTGCAGCTGCTGCACAACGATTACGACAAGTTCATGCTGAAGTGGCCGCCTTTTCCGCTACAGCAAATCATGATCATGAGCCCGCTGCTTTCGCTGGTTTGGCTCATCGGCCTGGGGTGGCTGTTCGCGAACGCGCGCACGCGCTTTCTGGCGTACGCGTACGTCGCGCTCATCGCGATGATGTGGGCCGGCGACGCGAAAGCGTATTATCCGGCGCCCGTTTATCCGTACCTCATCGCAGCCGGCGCCGTGCCGATCGAACGCTGGACCGGCGTCCGGCATGCCTGGCGAACCGCGATCGTCGC
>DASSZL010000238.1:0-25667 GCA_035713505.1 Vulcanimicrobiaceae bacterium
CGTGCGGGTTTTGCGACCCAAGCCGGCGCGCTTTCGCGCGAGGACGGCATGGAATTGCGCGACTGCTTCATCACCGCCGCGCTGCGCTGCGCGCCGCCGCAAAACAAGCCGGCGCCGCGTGAACTGCAGAACTGTTTTTCCTATCTCGTGCGCGAATTTGCGGCCCTGGAAAACATGCAAGTCGTTGTGGGACTCGGCGCGATTGGCACCAAAGCCGCGATCGATGTCCTCAAAGGCAACGGGTACACGATAGAACCGCAACCGTGGCGCTTCGGCCATGGCGTCGAAATGCGCGCGCGAAAAGGCCGGCGCGCCATCACGGTCATCGCGTCATTTCACCCGAGCCGCCAGAACACGAATACGGGCAAACTCACGGCGAAGATGTTCGATTCGATCTTTACGCGGGCAAACGCGCTTCTGCGCTAAGGATCAGTGGAAGTGCGTGATGCGGCCGCATGAGTCGACCGCCTTGTCCGGAACCATCATGCCGCCGGTGCCCGGCTTGAAACTGAGGATCTGCAGCGGCGGCGCATTGACCGCTTCCGGCCCGTAGCGCTGCATTGCGGTTTTGAGGACGTCGTGATCTTTCTCGGTGCGTCCCGAGCCCTGCGCCAGCAAATACTGCTGCACCGCGCCGTTCTTGGCGAACAGCACGCGATAGACGACGCCGTCCTGCGAATACGTCGCCATGCCGCACGAACGCGGCTGTGCCGCGGCGCCGCGGCCGTGCGCGAGTGCGAGCAAGGCTATGCCGGCGATAAGCGCACAAGCGCCGGCGATCACGCGAAATCGATGCATCTCTCTATCTACTATCGGCGTCCCGTATTCTCCGCGCTTCCATAAGGGCTGCCGATCGGAATCTTTACAGAACTTTGAGCCCCAGATCGCGCACGAGCCGATCGGGAACGGCCGACGGCGCGTCCATCATCACGTCGCGCGCGAGTTGATTTTTCGGAAACGCGATGACGT
Organism: Vulcanimicrobiaceae bacterium; assembly: GCA_035713505.1. Taxonomy (GTDB): domain Bacteria; phylum Vulcanimicrobiota; class Vulcanimicrobiia; order Vulcanimicrobiales; family Vulcanimicrobiaceae; genus DATGJX01. The sequence goes on from DASSZL010000238.1 coordinate 970, forward strand.
CGCGAATGTTCGTTTCGCCGACGGCAAGCATCACGATGCGATCGATCCCCAGCGCCATGCCGCCGTGCGGCGGCGCGCCGTAATCGAGCGCGCGGATGAAGAACCCGAAGCGGTCTTCGATCTGCTCGCTGCTCATGCCGAGCATGGTGAAAATGCGCCGCTGGAATTCGGGCTTGTGGATACGGATCGATCCGCTGCCCAGTTCATAGCCGTTGAGCACCATGTCGTAATGCTGCGCGCGCATTTTGAGCGGCTCGGTGTCGATGAGATCCCATTGACCGGGCCCGGGGGCGGTGAACGGGTGATGCGCGGGAGCCGGTTCCCCGGTCTCCTCGTCCACTTCGAACAGCGGGAAATCAGTGACCCACGCAAATGCGAATGCGTTCGGATCGCGCAGACCGCAGCGCTCCCCGATCTCCAGGCGCATCTTGCCGGCGACGCCGAGCGAAGCGGCACTCGCGTCGGCGAAAAGCAGAATCGCATCGCCGGTCTGCGCTTGCGTGCACTCGCGCAGTTTCGCCACGGCGCTCTCGTCTATGAATTTTGCGGCGGAACTCTTGGTGCCGTCGGCGCCGAGCGAAATCCACACCATGCCTTTGGCGCCGTGCTGCTTGGCGAGTTCCGTCAAGGCGTCGAAGTCGCGCCGGGAGAGCGACGCGCCGCCGGGATACCGCAGCGCGACAATCGCGCCGTTCGAATCGAGTACCGACTTGAAGACGACGAAGTCCGTGCCGGCAAACACGTCGTTCACCCGCTGCAGTTCCAGTCCGAAACGCAGATCGGGTTTGTCGCTGCCGTAGCGCTCCATGACCTGCGCGTACGAATAGCGCGGAAACGCCGGCAACTCGACCTCGAGCACGCGCTTCCATACCAGGCGCATGCACGACTCCATGAGTTCGAGCACCTCATCTTGCGTGGCGAACGACATCTCCACGTCGACCTGCGTGAATTCCGGCTGGCGGTCCGCACGCAAATCTTCGTCGCGCATGCAGCGAGCGATCTGCATGTAACGGCCGAAACCCGAGATCATCAGAATTTGCTTGAGCAGCTGCGGCGACTGGGGCAGCGCGTAGAACGACCCGTGCTGCAGGCGGCTGGGTACGAGGTAATCGCGCGCGCCTTCGGGCGTCGACTTGATGAGCATCGGCGTTTCGATCTCGAGAAAGCCGCGCTCGTCGAAGAAGTCGCGCATCGCTTTGACGATTTTGTGGCGCGTGGCGATGTTGCGCTGCAGGCGCGGGCGGCGCAGATCCAGATAACGATACTCCAGCCGCAGATTTTCATCCACGTCGTCGTCGCTGTTCACCGGAAACGGCGGCACGAGCGATCGGTTGAGCACCTCGAGCTGGTCGACGCCCGCTTCGACCTCGCCGGTGTCCAGCTTCGGGTTCACGGTGCCCTCGGGGCGCGCGCGAACGGCACCGCGCACGCGGATGACGTCCTCATGGCGCAAATGTTCGGCATCTTTGAACGACTCGTGTGCGGGATCGAAAACGATCTGCGTGATGCCGTCGCGGTCGCGCAAGTCCACGAAGATGAGGCCGCCGTGATCGCGCCGCCGGTTCACCCAGCCGTGCAGTTCCACGCTTGCGCCGACGTCGGTTGCGCGCAGAGCGCCGCAGGATCGTTTGAGTACCAGACTAGTCATGCTCTTTCTCTGCCAGTGCGGTCTTGATGCCGGAAACGTAATAATACTGTTGAATCAGGCCGCGCGCAAACTTCGAGTCACCGGTGCGGCGGTCGAAATACCCGAGCAGCCACGGCATCTTCGTGAGCGCCGTATGCAGGCCCAGCGAGACGGGGGTCATGCCGAGGTTCGCCATCACCGCGAAATCCGGGTGCTTGCGGTAAAAACGAACGGTCGAGCGTCCGGCCAGTTTCATCTTCCCGACCTGATCTTCGTGCGGCACGTCTTGACAGTGGTAGTTCACCGCCCGCGGCTCGTACAGAATACGCAGGCCCGCCTTCTGCAAACGATAGCCGAGTTCCAAGTCCTCGTGGCCGTAGCCCGTGAAGCTTTCATCGAAACTGCCCACCCGCAGCAAATCTTCGCGGCGCACGGAGGCGTTGCCGGTTAGGAAATATAGCCAACTCAGCTTCTTGCGCGCCGGCGGGTGCAGCGATCCTCGCTCCGCGGGATGATCGCGCTTGTACTCGTAATCGGCGATCGAATTGACCTGCACTTCCCAGCCGACGACGGCGATATCGCGCTGCGCGCGGTGATGCGCGAGATGCGCTTCCAGCAATCCCGGATCCGCGATGATGTCCGAATCGTTGAAAAGCACGACCTCGCCTTGCGCCTGCGCGATGCCGGCGTTGCGCGCCATCGCCCGGCCCGTATACGCGCCGGGGAGGTGACGCACGTTGGGATGCCGCTCGTGCACTTGCGCGAGAAACTCCGCGGTCCCATCGCTGGAATTGGAATCGCAAATCAGCAGCTCGTACGTCTCGCGCGGCGTGCGCTGGTCGAGCAGGGATGGAATTACTTCTCGCAGTGTGTCGAGCCGGTTGTACGTCGGAATGACGACGGAAAGTTCAAGCATGATCGATTAATTGCGCAACGGCGTCGAGAATATCGCCGCGAAAACGTTCGAGTGACTGCGGCGATTCATCGCCCGGCTTTTGAATCTCCACGGAGGGTACGCCATACGGCGCCCATTCCTGCGAGTTCAGCCGGAAATAGCGGTGTTCGAAAGCCACGACCGTTGGCCTGCGCACCGCGCTTGCGACATGCGTCGCACCCGTGTCGACGGTCACCACGACGCGGGCCCGTTCGAGCACGGCGGCCCAGCGGTAAAACGGCAAACCGCCCAGCAGGACGTCGGCCAGGCGCGACTCCGCGATGATCTTGACGTACTGCTCGCACTCCGGCGCGTACGTTACCACCAGCGGTACACCGAAGCGCCGCATCTGCTTCATCAGCGTGAGCGTCGAGTCCAAGGTGCTTCCGTCGACAAACCAGCGCTGCCCCAAGTGCAGCACGATGGGCCGGTCAGGCAGGTAGGCGCCGGCCGAACGATCTTCATCCGTTATCTCCAGCCGCAGGCGATCGACACGTTCGTGCGCTCCCGCGAGCGCCACCAAATCGAGCAGTTGATTGACCTCGTGACGCACGTGGCGGTGAGGATCGCGCTCGGAGAGATCGGGATCTGCTTCGGAGATCATGAGCCGGTTGACGTACAGCCGCGCGGTCAAGCGCGCGAGGTAGCGCCGCACGTACGTATAGCCCACGCGAATCGGAGCACGCGTTCCGCCGGCAATCTGCAGATCGGCGCTGCGCGGCGCCAGTGCGACCGCAACGTCCGCCTTTCCGCGAAACCGTGCGCCGAAGGCGCCGGGTTTGCAGTCCTCGGGATAATCGACGAGATCGTCGACATCCGTGTTCCGCTCCATCACCACGCGGTTGTAGCGGCTGCATACCATCGTGATATGCGCCTGCGGAAACGATGCGCGCACCGTCGCGATCGCCGGCGTCGAAAGAATCAAATCGCCGATCCGATCGGTGCGCACGAGCACGATGCGCATCAACCGGCGCTCGCCCGGGAGCGTTCCAGCTCTTCGAAATAGGCCTCGCTTGCCAGCGCGCGCGCCGCGCGAGCTTCGCGCGCGCTCAGGGGGCGATCGCCGGAGAGATCGCCGAGCGCGCTGCGATACCGCCGGGCCATGTCGATGCCGCGCATCCATTTGTGAAGCAGACGCTGGACCGGATTGTCGCCGGTGGCCAGGGCCGTTCGCCAATGCGGGTGCAGCCGTTCCAGCTGGACGGCCGTGCGCGCTTGCGCCCGCGCCTGGCGGATCATCTTTTCCACGTTTGCCGCGCGCGGACGCGGCTTGTAGTGATACACGAGCGCGCGTTTGTTGAACACCGCCTTCACGCCCGCGAAGCGCAAGCGCAAGCCGACGTCGATGTCTTCCCAGCCGTACTCCGCGAAATCTTCGTTGAACCCGCCGATCGCGCGTATGGTCGCAAGCGGAACCGAGACGTTGGTCGTCCAGAAGTAATTGCCGCTGTAGTTGCCGATGCCCCAAACCGGCGGCGGCAAATCGTCGAAGCTTTCAACGTTGATCGCTCCGCCGCGCACGATAGCGAGCGGATCGGCTCCATGCGAACGCAGGTGCTCCTGTACAAAATTCGGCAGCGGCAGCACATCGTCGTCGATGAAGATGATGCGCTCGCCCGACGCGCGCCCGATGCCCGCGTTACGGCCTTTCGCCAAACCCGAGTTCGGCTGGTCGATCACGGTAAACGGGCACGTCGCGCGCCCCTTGGCGCGCGCGATGACCGCCTGCGTATCGTCGGTCGAGCCGTCGTTGACGAGCACGACCTCGTACGACTGCGCGGTCTGTTCGAAACACGCGTCCAGCACGCGGTCGAGCAGCGCGGCGCGATTATACGTACACAACTGTATGGTGGCTTTATAGGAGCTCACCCGTCGGCGGTTTCGACTACGGGTTCTTGGGCGCCTCGGACGCCCGCACCGGCATGGAGTCGATGCGAATCGGGGGGAGGCCGACGATGTCGTAGGTGCCGGAGGCCACGGAGATGCCGGCCTCCTTGAAGCGCCGCAGAATGTCCCGGTACATCGCGTCCTTGATCTCGCGAATCCCGCGGTCCGGCACGATGAAGCGCAGAGCCAGCTCGACCCAATTGTCCGTCATCCTGTAATAGACGCGCGGCTCGACGCTGGGCGGTTTGAGATCGTAGACGTGCTCGAGGTGCTCGCGCGCGCGGTCCGTCATCTGCGCGATAGGCATCGTGTGCTTGCGGGCAACCTCCAGTAAAATCTGTTCGGCTTGCTCGTACTTGTCTTTGTAACCGACGCCCACGTGAATCTCTTCCCATAAGAACGGGAAGTCGCGCGAGTAGTTGAACACCGGTTGATCGAAGATGACCCCGTTGGTGACCACGACGATACGTCCCGTGTATTGGCGCGCGAGCACCCACATCGCCGGATCGGTTTCGCTCTCCACCGACGGCGGCTGTCCCATCTCCAGCACGGTGGTTTGAAAGAAGTCCAGGGCGATCACCTCGCCGCGCACGCCGCCTATGATGATGCGATCGCCGATGCTGAACGTTTTGCCGCGCAAGATTACGACGTAGCCGGCAATCGCAATGATGAACTTTTGCAGCGCGAACGCGACGCCCGCCGCGACCAGGCCGCCCACCGTCGCCAAGTGCGCATTCGGACCGACCCAGATTGAAATCAGCGCAACGATAAAAAACGCGGCGCCCAGCAGATTGATCGCCTGGTGCCCCCAAAAGCGAAACCGCTCCGCCCAGGAAAACGTTCGCACGATACGCAGCGCATAATGCAGCAGGCAGCGTACGATTACGACGAACGCGATCAAAGCCAGCGTGAACAAGACCTTCTCGGCATTGGTTTGATTCACGCCCACCAGCGTTACGTGATAGAGATGCACGAAAGCGTCATTCCCCGCATCCTGCGGGGTTTAGCGCACCTGCCGGACGCCTAGCAGGCAGGCCGCGGTTCCGACGATACGCGGCACGTCGAGGTTGGCGATGCAGGCATAGTCCGGGCAGGTCTCTTTCCGCTCGCCGGGCCGGCACGGGTAACTCGCGCGCACGATCGCCGTACGCATGCCGATCGGCGCCCAGCGTTCGGGCGTATCGGTCTGAAAGGGAAAGATGCCGATCGTCGGCGCGCCGACCGCCGCCGCCACGTGCATAGAGCCGGTCGTGATGCCCGCGAAAAACCGCGCATCGCGCGCGAGCGCGCCGAAGGCGCCGATGGACGTCTTGCCGGCGATATCGATGACGCCGTCATCCGCAGCCGCCCGAACGATTGCCGCGTTGATCGCCGCATCCTCGCTCGATCCGCTCAGCAGCACTGCAGCGCCGAACGTTTCATGCAGCGTGCGCGCGAGCGAAGCCCAGCCGCCCGCCGGCCACATCCCGCGCCGCGACGCGATCGCATTCGTCGGATGCAGCACGATGAAATTGCCTTTCGACACGTTCAGCGCATTGAGCATCTCCCGCGCTTGCGCGTTCTCATTATCGGTGGGAACAAAACGCGGCAGCGCATCGGCGGTATCGCTGCCGATCGCTCGCGTGTAGTCGAGCACGATCTGCGACCAGTGCGTCGTGACGTCGCCGAGCTCGCTGCGCACCGGCACGCGATGAGTGAATCGCCAGGAGTACAGCCGGCGCGCTTGACCGGCGCGAACCGGAATTCGGGCCCGCTGCGCCACGCGCGCGGTGCGAGCGGTTGCCCACGTCACGACGCAGGCCGAGTAGCCCCGCTCCCCGAGCCTTCGCGCCAGCTGCGTTTCATCATCGCCCTCGTCGACGAGCACCTCGTCGATGTCGGGAACGTGCTCGAGCGTTTCACGGTGCGCGGGAAGCGTGAGCGCATCGACCCGCGCATATCGCCCATGCAAAGCGCGCGCCGCGAGCGAGGCCATCAGCGAATCGCCGATGCCTCCGCCTGCGCAGTACACCAGCGCCTTAGTGCCGGACTCCGTCACGCGTTCCGTCGTCGAGGCCTCGCGCCAGCTCGACCGTATAGATGCCGTCGAGCAGCTGCGCGCGGGCGAAACTGCGAACGGGTGCCGGTAGCTGTTCGTCCGTTGCGGCGCCGGCAAACCACGGCAGCAGCGGTTCGAGCGCCTTGGCGCGCAGCAAATTCGCGGCGTGCGCGCCGGTGGCCGACTTCACGCGCGGACTGCCGTTTTTTTCGAGAAAGCGCACCGCCATGCGCGCCTTCTCCACGGCTTTGCGCAGTTCGGAATCCAGGGTCACCTCGCGCGGCGGCTTGATATGCCAGATGTAGGCGTCCCATGCGAATTTCGCCCGCATACCGTGCTCGCGCAACCGCACGCCGAGCTCGGTATCTTCCCAGCCGTACAAATGAAACTGCTCGTCGAAACCGCCCACGGCATCGATCGCGACTTTGGGAACCGAGACGTTGCACGTGCAGAAAAACGCACGCGAGTAATTGGCTATCGTCGCCTTCGGACGCACGGCGTAGCCCGGCACGTTGATGATGGGACCGCTCACGGCCAAGTTGCTGAGCGTATGCGCCGCATCGTGCGCGGCCAAAAAGCCGGGCGGCGCATAGATGTCGTCGTCGCAAAACAAAATCAAATGGCCTTGCGCGGCGGCGACGCCGCGATTGCGAGCCGCACCGCGATTGGGCTGCGCTTCGTACACATACCGCACGCCGTACCCGTGCTGCGAGTCTTGTGCAACCTGCCGCGTGTCGTCGGTCGAGCCGTTGTCCACGACGATCACTTCGAACGACGGAGCTCCAATCTGCTTGCCGAACGATTCCAGCGCGCGCTCCAGATAGCGGGCGCGATCTTTGGTGGCGATGACGACGGAAAGACGCATTGCTGGTTCCTTTAGAGCCGCCGGTCCAGCGCAAGGATCTCGGTTGCCATTCTAGACGCGGCCCCGGCGTGTTCGCGATAGAGTGCGCCGAGCGCCTGCGCCGAACGCTGCAGCCACTGCCCGTCGGCCAGCCGTTCGAGCGTCACGCGCGCGACGCGTCCCGGCGTCAGCGTGCCGTGCATTTCGTGCATGAGCATCGCGCCCGCATCCATGTTCGGCTGCGTGTGAAACTCGAAGCGCCGGCCGTACGCCATAACGATAGCGCGCTTTACCGGTATGCCCACCAGCGGCACGCGATCGAGATACGTCAGCGGACCGTTGATGGTAATGAGCTCGGGCGCATTGGCCGGACTGCACACAATTGCGGGGCGTCCGAGCGCCGCCAGTTCGATGGCCTTCGTGCCGGGAATGGTGGCGACGAGCCGCGCTACGCGGGCCGCGCCCAGCGCGCGGCGCACGATGGGAAAACGCTGCGCGCCGTCGCTCGAGATCAAAAAGGCGGCGCCGTCTTCTTCCGCCAGACTGCCGCGCTGCGCGAAAACGCGCGGATCGCCGCCGGCCTCCACGGCGGCGCGCACCGCGGACAGTTCGGTGAACGGCGAGATGCCGAACGCTATCGGCAACGAAGGCTGCTCGCGGCGCATCGCGAGCGCGGCCGTGAAGAAAAACGGAATCAACTGCTCGACTTCGTACCGGCGCGAACCGGGCATGAAGAGCACGCCGTTTTCCGGCGCGCCGGGCTCGGGAGGCGCCTGCCCTTCCGTCAACGCGCCGTCGATCGCCAGGTTTCCCACGCGTATGATGCTGTCGCGCGCGACACCCCAGTGCGCGAGTTGCTTCACGTTGTTTTCATCCACGGCGAATGCGCGCGCCGTGTTGCGCGCATAGCGCTCGCGCGAGAACTTGTACGTCGCCAGGGCGCCGCCGAAGCGCGCATGCAAGCGGGCCGCATGCATGAGATCCCCGCCCAGATACAGTACGGCGTCCACGCCTTCGGGAACGCCGTCGATGCGTGCTCCGAAGGCTACCTTCAAATACGTCTTGGGATCGTAGACGTGCGCGTCCGGAAAGATCTCGCGCGCCACGTGCGCTTCGCGTCCGGTCGCGTAATCGTCCGGAACGTAAAACACGTGCACGTCGCTCTGCGGCGCTTGGCGGTACAGCTCGTGCAGCAGCGGGCGCAGCCAGCCGGCGCTCTCGCCCGGGCCGTTGCAGGTGATCGCCAGGCGCATCAACGGTACCGCTGCAAAATGCGCGCGATCGTGTCCGTGGTGCTCGTGCCTTCCACGTGCGGAGCCAGACGAATCACGCCGCCGTGCGCCAGCACGACGTCACGCTCGGGCAGTTCTTCCTCACGATACTGCACGCTCTTGACGTGCACGTCGGGACGCAGGCGTTCGAGAAGCACCTCGGGCGTGCGTTCGCCGAATCCGACGACCGCGTCGACGCTGCGCAGCGCGCACAGCACGCGAGCGCGTTCTTCGAACGGTACGATCGGCCGGTTCTCGCCTTTGAGACGCCGCACCGAATCATCGGTGTTCAATCCCACGATCAGCGCGTCGCCTTGCTCGCGCGCCCATGCGAGATACGTCACGTGGCCCGCATGCAGCACGTCGAAAACGCCGTTGGTGAAGACGACACGCCGCCCTTGCGCGCGCAGCGCTTCACGCCACGCTGCCGCGTCGTCGAGCGAGAAGAGCTCGCCAAAGAGCGCCTCAGCGCGTTCCATGTTCCACGAGCGCAAGAATTTCTTGCGCGGATGCCGTCGCCGTGCCCAGTTTTTCGACGACCGCGCCGGCCGCGTAGTTGGCGAGCTGCATTGCCAGTTCGATCGGCGCGCCCGCCGCAAGCGCGAGTGAAAGCACCGCGATAACGGTATCGCCCGCTCCGCTCACGTCGAACACCGTGCGTGCAACGGACGGAATGTGCAGCCGCTCGCCGCCGCGCCCGAAGAGCGACATCCCCTGCTCGCCGCGCGTGATGACGACGTACCGGCAGTCGAGTGCCTCGAGCAGCGCGGCTCCGGCACGCTCGAGCGAGCCGTCGTCGACGATCGCGATGCCGGTGGCTTGCGAGGCTTCATGCGCGTTGGGCGCAACGCACGTGACGCCGCGAAAGAGCTGCAGATTTTGCGGCTTGGGATCGGCGAGCACGATGGGGCAGGCGAGGGCGGCTTGAACGATTTCGCGCGAAAACAGCCCCTTTGCGTAATCGCTGAGCACGACGGCATCCGCTTGCGATGCGTATTGGCGCACGATCGCGGCGAGCTGCGCGCGGTTCTGCTCGTCAAGCGCTGCAGTGGACTCCCAATCGGTGCGCACGACCTGCTGGTTGTGCGCGACGACGCGCGTCTTGCGCGTGGTAGGGCGGTCGCTCACGCGGATCAGCCCATCGGCGGCGATGCCCTCGCTCGCCAAGATGTCTGAAACGTAGTGCGCCAGCGCGTCCGTCCCGATGGCCGCCGCGAACGTGACCTTCGCGTCCAGCGCACGCAGGTTGTTCGCGACGTTTCCCGCGCCGCCGAGCGTGAACGAATGATCGGTGACCTGCACCACCGGTACCGGAGCCTCGGGCGAGATGCGCGAAACGGTGCCCCAAATCCATTCGTCGATCATGACGTCGCCGACGACGAGCAAACGGCGCTCGCGCATACGTTCGAAGAGCTCGCGGGCATCAGGCGTTGCCAGCATTTGCATGAAACTACGTTCTCCGTAACGTGGTCACTGTTCGAAGATCATGCGCTGTTCGACGAGATCGCAGATGATGTGCGCCATCGTCTGATGCACTTCTTGAACGATTGCGGAGTAGCCGTCGGGGCCCAGGAGCACTAGGTCGGAAATCTGCGCGACGGGGCCGCCGCCGTTGCCGGTAAACGCGACCGTCACCGCGTCGCGGCGCCGGGCTTCTTCGAGCGCGAGCACGATATTTTTCGACGTGCCGCTCGTCGTGAGGCCGATGACCACGTCGCCGGGCTGCACGAACGCCTCGACTTGACGCCGGAAAATCTGATCGTAGCCGTAATCGTTGCCGACCGCGGTCAGCGTTGAGGTATTGACGCAGAGCGCTTCGCTATGCAGGCCCGGACGTTCACGCAAGAAGCGCCCGCTCAGTTCCGCAGCCATATGCTGCGCCTCGGCGGCGCTGCCGCCGTTGCCCATCCAGAGCACTTTGTTGCCGCGGCGCAGCGCCTTGACGATCGCGTCGGCGATCGCTTCGCATTGGCCGCGATAATGCGGCGCGTCATAGATCCCGCGGCGATCCGCGAGCAGCTCGTCGAAGTCGCGCTTGCCGTTGACGTCTACGGTTCGATCCAAAACAGCTCCTGACCCAGGGACACCAGTTCGCCGTTCTCCGGAATGATGCGCGTCACCACGCCCGAGTGGTCGCTGGTGATCTCGTTGAACAGCTTCATGGCCTCGAGAACACAGAGTACCTGACCCGCCTCGACGCGGTCTCCGACTTTCACGTAGGGCTCCGCATCCGGCGAGGGCGAGCTGTAAAAGACCCCGACCAGAGGCGCGGTGACCTTCTTCACGTTCGCCGAGGCCGCCGGGGCGCTCGCTCCCTGGGCCGGCGCCGGGGACTCCCCTGCCGGTGCGGCCGCGGCCGCTGCCGGCCCCGGAAGCACCGTGATCCCGCCCTCCCGGCGGACCAGCTCGAAAATCTTGTCGCCGACCTTCACCTTGAGGGCGTCCAGGTCGTGCTCGTGCATGATCTCCAGCAGGTCTTGCAAGGTCTGGGTCTCGTTCATTTGAAACGGCGCTCCGGCCTAGCCTGCGCGCGCCTCGAGGGCGCCGCAATCGGTTGTTGCTTCATGATCCCACCATTTCCACAAGCTGCGGCACGAGGTCTTTTCCGAGGGAGACGCGGGCGTCCGTGCGCTCGGCCAGGTCGCGCAGCACCGCCTGGCCCTGCTGCAGTTCGTCGCTCCCCACGATGAGCGCGTAACGCGCGTTATTGCGGTCGGCGGTTTTGAGATGCGCGAGCAGCTTGCGATCGTCGAAATCCATGAAAATCGGGATTGCCAGCGCATAGCGCAGCAGCGCGGCCAAAATGACCAGCACGCTGCGTGCCTGCGCGCCGAGCGCGATGACTTGGATGCCGGTGCGCTCCAGTTCCGCATCCGCGCCCGCCGCCTGAATCGTGAGCAGCAAGCGTTCCAGACCCAGGCCGAAGCCCACGGCAGGCACGCTGGGACCGCCCAGGGATCTGATGAGATCGTCGTAGCGTCCGCCCGCGCAGACGGTGCTTTGCGCCCCGAGCGCATCGGAGACGAATTCGAACACGGTTCGCGAGTAATAATCCAGTCCGCGCACGATCCGCGGATTGACGGTGTACGGAATGCCGAGCTGCGTGAGAAAGCGCTTCACCGTCTCGAAGTGCTCCCGGCACGCATCGCACAAGTGCTCTTCGAATATCGGAGCGCCGTCCAAGAACGGCTGATCCTGCGGCGCTTTACTGTCGAGCAGACGCAGCGGGTTGCGCTCCAAACGCCGCTGCGCATCCTCGCTCAGACTGTGCGCGTGCGGACGGAAATGCTCGAGCAGCGCTTGCCGATAGGCGGGCCGGCAGTTCTCATCGCCGATCGAATTCAGGTTCAGCGCCGGCGTGAGTCCGTACGATCGAAAGAGGTGCATGGCCAGGGATATCACCTCGACGTCGGCCTCGGGGCCGCTATAGCCGGTGCACTCGATGCCGAACTGGTGAGCCTGCCGGTAGCGCCCGGCCTGCGGACGCTCGTACCGGAAGATGGGACCGATGTAGTACAGACGCTGCGGGCCTTGGGCGAAGAGGTTCTGCTGCAGCGCCGCGCGCATCACCGGGGCCGTCCATTCGGGACGCAGGGTCATCGACCGGCCGCCCTTGTCCTCGAACGTGTACATCTCTTTCTCGACGATGTCGCTCGTCTCGCCGACGCCGCGCACGAACAGCTCGGTCGACTCGAACATCGGCGTGCGGATTTCACCGTAGCCATAGCGCCGGGCCAGCACGTGAATGCGCGATTCCAGTTCGTTCCAGCGCCCGGTTTCGGGCGGGAAAAGGTCTTGGGTGCCGCGCGGCGCGGTAATCTTCGAGGACATGGCGAGGGTCATTAGGCGATGGGGCGGTATGCTACTGCATGCAGATACGCGTTTTTCTTGCGTCCGCGGCGCTGGCCGCCGTCATCGCCGCCCCGCTTGCCGTCGCAGCCCTCGCTCCGGCACGGCCCACGCCGGCGCAAGTCGACCGGCTGCTCGCCGCGCGCATCAAGCACGTGTTCGTGATTTACCAGGAGAACCGATCCTTCGATAACGAGTTCGGGACGTTTCCGGGTGCCAACGGCGTCTGGTCCGCACAGGCGCGCGCGCACGGCTTTCGTCAAGTCGATCCGGCGACGCATCGCAGCGTCACGCCGTTCCGCATCACCGACCCGGACGTCTATTATGAAGGCAACGGGCGTCACACGCAGCTCGCCGCGTTCAACGGTTCCAAGATGGACAACTTCGTCGGGGCGCAAGGCCATTCGGTGCTGCAATACGAGAAGAACGCGACGCCCGCGCAGCGGTTCTCCGTGGGCGCGGAGTCGATGTCGCATCTGGACTGCGATACGATTCCGTACTTATGGGCGTACGCCAAACATTTTGCCCTGTTCGACGACTTCTATCAGGCGCTGCGCGCGCCGTCGACGCCCAGCAACGTCGAAATCATCGCCGCGCAGAACGGACTGACGCAGTACGCGCGCCATCCGAACGATCGTGCGTCCGGGGAGGAAGACCCCGGCGATCCCATCTTCGCCGATCTCGATCCGGCATACGGTCCGTACAACCCCACGGACCTCCCCAAAGAGAAGCAGATCGATCAGACCTATGCGAACGTGCTGCTCACGATGCAGCGCAAGAACGTGAACGCGGTGAAGAAAAACGCGCAGGACGTTCGCGAGGACGAATCCGTCATCGCCAAGCTGAACGGCGCCGCGATTCCGTGGCGCTGGTACGAAGAGGGTTACGGCGGCGACCAGCACACGGGCCTGATCGCGCATCATCTCGCGCCGCAATACTTCGGGTACGTCACGCAGAACCGGAGCATGGTCTCGAACATGCGCGACCTCATGGCGTTCTACCGCGAGGTTTCGCATGGACAATTGCCCGCACGCGGCGTCTTTTACGTCAAAGGCGGATCGCACAACGTGCTGGGGATTCATCCCGCAAACGCGGATCCGTACGTACAAAAGCATTATTTGGGCGATGACGATCATCCCGGCTACACCGACTCGCAGATCTCGCAGGCACACGTGGCCTCGCTGGTTTCGACCATCGTACACAGCAAGTATTGGAAAGACAGCGCCATCATCATCACGTGGGATGACGAAGGCGGCTGGTGGGATCACGCGCCGCCGCGCGCCTTTGAAATGTGCCCGGACGGGCATCCGTGCGGAGACGGCGCGCGTGTCCCGGCAATCGTCATCTCGCCGTTCGCCAAGCAAGGCGCGATCGTGCGCGACTTCAACGATCAGGATTCGGTGCTCAAGTTCATCGAAACCGTGTTCGGGCTGCCCGCGCTCGCCTCGCTGCCGGACGAGAAGCGCTACTTGCCGATGGGACCGCGCGACGGCAATACGCTCATCTCGAATCTTCGCGGTGCGTTCGACTACGATCGTCTGAGCGGCGCCAAAGCGCCGCTCTCGCCGCAGCCCGCGTTCTTTTCCTGGAAAACCATTCGCACGATTCCGGCGCCGCTGAGTTGCCGCAGCATCGGCATACGGCCCGCAACGCCGCCGCCGGGCACGAGCGAATCGCCGCCGCCGGGCTTTAATCCGCGGCCGTTCGAGCACTGAGTATCGCGAACGGCGCGTTATTGACATCGCGAATCGTCGCGATTGCGCGAAAGCCCTCGCGTTTGAGATGATGGTCGTTGTCCGTCACGATCAGCGTGCGCGGCCGAAAACACGCCGGATCGTCGATGTTCGTGTACGTGGGCATGCCGTTGCCGAGATAAAAGCGCACGTACGTGTCGATGCCGTACCACGCCGGCCATACCGAGAAGCAGACGCGGTCGTACGTCTTTTCGCGCGCGCGCACGGCGGCGAACATGGCCGCCGTGCCGGAGTCCCATGCATTGGAATTGCGGTGCACGTATCGGGTGAAATAGAACGCGGAAAACTGCAGCGTCGAAACCGCGACGGCGATCGCCAGAGCAGCGCCCGCCCAGCGACGGCGCCAATCGAGAAATATCGCCGAGCCGATCGCCGCCAGTAAACAGAACACCGGCGCACCGGCGAGCGTGCGCGGCGCATTCGGCACGCCGTCGTTGGTGAGCGCTCCCCCCAGCGGATACGCGAGCAGCCAAACGATGAGCCAGAGGCGCAAACGCCAATCTTTTACATAACCGCCCAGCGCGATCAAACCGGATAAAGCCAGCGGAACGATCCACCAGGAGAACGCACCGAAGCCGTTGAGGTAGCGCCACGTGCTGCCCGGCTGCGGATCGCCCGTCGTCACCAAATACGACAGGTCGAAATGCGCGATATAGTTGCGCGCGAACACACCGAGCGTTTGCAGCGATACGCCGCCCGCAAACGTCGCTATTCGCTGCGACTTTCCGGCAGTCGACGGATCCAAAAAAATCATCTGCAATGCGGGCAAGGCGATCAGCACGCCGATGATCGCCGCGGCGGTCAGCGGCAGCAGCGCTTTTATTTCCGCCAGGCGTTTGGCGTTCAGCAGCACAAGCCCGCCGGCGAGAAGGAGCGCGTAAAACCAGGCCGCCATGTACGTATAGCACGCGATGCTCAAAAGCGCGGCCGAGAGCACGAAACCGCCGAACGGGCGCATCCCCGGCTCGCCGGCACGGCGGATCGTACGCGCCAGCACGTAGAGGCCCCCGAGCAGAAACGGCAGCTCCGATGACGGCTCCCACGCCACGCGCGAGAACTGCACGAAGATCGGCTGCACCGCGGCGAACAGCGCGGCCAGCAGCGCAACGTCGCGACGGCGCGTGAGTTCGTACCCCAGGCCGTACAGGCACAGCACCGCCGCAACACCAAAAAGCGCGGCCGGAAACCGCAACCCGAACGGCGTTTTCCCGAACACCAGGCTCGACGCGTAGCCGGCAACGCCGTAGAGAGGCGGGTTTCTCGTGAACTGCGACCACAGAAACGGTTTGAGCGTTCCGTCGACGTCATGCCCGGTGGACACGATGGCGCTCACCGAGTTGTAGAGGTCGAGTTCGTCGACGATGAGCTCGGTGGGAACCGTTGAGAGATGGAACACCCGTAGTCCGGCCGCCAGCAGCAGCACCAGAACGAGCGCGACCGTGTAGCGCACGAGAAGTGCGTTCGGGGAGCGCTTTTGCAGCCTCCTCTAGACGGACGTACAGATCGCGTGATAGAGCAGCGTGGTTACCGCGCTGCTCGTCACGTCGGCCGCGACGTTGTTCGAAAGCGCGCCTTTCATCCTCGCCGCGGCGCTGCTCACTCAGGCGCCGCGGCGGTGGAACGCGCGGCTGAACGCCTACCTCGGATGCGGGTGCGGGGCGGGACCTTCCGCGCGTTCGATCCCGGCCGCCGCCGCAACGTGTTTGGTCTTCGGACCGCTCGTTGCCGGCGCGCGGCTCGCGGGTGCAATGACCGTCAGTCATCTGCAGCGCGAATCGCACGCATGCGATCACGCGCACACCTCCATGCTGGAAGAACTGCAACTCATCGGCCCGGTCGCGCTCACCGGCGCCGCCGTTGCGCTGTTCTTGCCGGCGATCGCGGGGTTTGCGGCATCGCCGGCCCTTTCGTTTGCCGCAGGCGGCATTGCGGCGTTCGCGATGGCGCCATGCGCCCTCGGCACGGTAGGTTTCGCCGCGGCACTGCGTACGATGGCGCCGGCCGCCGCCGCCGGTTTTCTCTGCGTTGCGGGCATCGTGGATTTGCGCGCTTGGCTAAAGCGGGGAACATCACACGGTGCGCACGACGTACTGGCTTACGCCTTGTTCGCACTCGCATGCGCGATCGTCGCCGCGCATCGCGGCGGCGGTCTGGTGCATCCCAAACTCGCGCTCGCGCTTTGGCCATGCGCGCTGGCAGGTTTGTACGGCGCCTATCGTTTTCGCACGCGGCAGTGCGCGCGGCTGCGCATCATTCCGGCGCTCATGCTCGCGGGAGCCACACTCGCCGCGCCGCTTCCGGCGTACCACGCGACCGAGACCACGTTAGCAGATGCGTTCGCGGGCGAACGCGTAGATTTTACCGGCGTCCTGACACGCACCTCGGATGCCGCGACGCTGGTGCGTTACGCCATCACGTGCTGCCGAGCCGATGCCGCGCCGATCGTGGTGCGACTGCTCGCCGCGCCGCCGCGGTCACTGCGGGGCTGGATGCACGCGCGCGGCGTTCTGGTCGCGCGAGGCAACGACTTGCGCTTGCGCGCGGATGCGCTCACGCCCGTCGGTCCGCCTGCGGATCCGTTCGTGTATCGTTAGGCGCGCGGCAACACGGTGACCGTAAAAACCACCGGCTGCTTCACGCCCGGCGGCACGGGGTGCCGGGGCGTCAAACTCAGGATCGCGGTGCCTGGCTGTTTGGCGGTAAAGCCGCCTTGTACGCCGCGCGTCCACATTACGCCGATCTTCGGTGCGAGCACCGTCGCATCCGAGTTCTCGATATTCCACAAATACTGATCGTACATTGCGACGATGACGGATTCGCCGACGTGCACGGTGATGCCGCCGCCGTCCTCGGCACGCGAGAGATTATGATCGGCTTGCGCCAGCTGCCGATCGATGACGTCGAGCATATCGCTTGCCGCGGGATCGTGCGTTTCGTACGCGCGGCGCGTGGCCTCGAGCTGGACCCGCAGCAGCGCCTCTTGCCCGGGCGCGAGCAATTTGTGCGATTGATCCGCCGCGACGCGCTGCTCCAAACGGGCCGCGCGATCCGCGAAGCTTTGCGAGACCGGCGCGGATTGCGCGCCGGGGCTGGGCGATGACTGTGTCACGATCGCTCCGATGAAAGCCGCCGCGAAAACACCGATCATACGCCCGCGGGAACTTTGCGAGGCTCGAGCAGCTCGACCGGAATACCGTTCGGATCCTCGATGAAGGCGATTGCGCGCGAACCGCCGGGCGACTTCTTCACGTCCTTGAGAATCTTCACACCCTTGCTGCGAAGATCGGCGAGGTACGGTTCCAGATCGCCGTCCACTTCTATCGCCAAATGTTCGTAGCGGTTGCCGAGTTCGTACGGCGGGTGCTCCTCCAGGTCGTACACCAGTTCGATATATGCATTCCAGCTCTCGCCGACAAACGCCATGTCGGCGTTGCCGGGGTAGTGATACGGCCCGTCGAGCAGCCGCATCCCCAGAATGCGCGTGTAGAAATCGATCGACTCTTGCATGTCGTTCACAAAGATCGACGTGTGGAGATAACGAGGCATGTCCCACGTATACCCGGCACGGTCGCGGACCACCCGCATGGGAGAAAGAGCCCACTGCCGTGCTGCAGGCTACGGGCGCTCGCTACCGATACCAGTATCATCGGACTAAAATACTAATGGCCATGCGCAGCGACCGCCCGGGCGCAAGACGCCTGCGCGATCAAATTCGCTTCTTGCTCGACACGGCGCGCGCGCTTTCGCGCGAGCCGGATCTCGATGCGCTGTTCGCGCGCCTGCACGAGCTCATCGCCGAACAATTTCCGAGCTGGACCTTCTTCATCGCGCTCGAGGGCGACGGCGCCGGGATGGACGTCCCGTTTTACGTCGAGGACGGGAAGCGTTTTCAGCAAGCGATCCGGCTGCCCATCGGCGAGACGATTACGGGCGAGGTGTTTCGCAGCGGCCAGCCGATGCTGGTACGCACGCGCGATGAATTCGACCGGCTGCGCACCATGGTGATCGGGCCGGGCGATACGGCCCGGGCGGGTTCGGCGATCTATGCGCCGCTTCGCGCGGGCGATCGGACGCTCGGCGTAATCTCCGCGCAAAGCGAAGAGCCCAATGCTTATGACGAACGAGACTTGGAATTGCTCGTCGCGGTCGGCGAACAAACCGCGATTGCGGTGGTGAACGCCTGGCGCATGCTCGAGATCGAGCAGCAGCGCCGGGAAATGGAATTGCTGGTGCAAATCGGGCGGGGCTTGGCCTCGGACGAGTTTTCCCTGCAGCAGATGTGCCGGCGCATCCATGGACAGCTGAGCACGCTCATCGATGCCCACGTTTTTTACGTCGCGCTGCTGAGCGACGACGGCGAGAACCTGCATCCCGAGTATTGCATCGACGGAAGCACGGAGCAGCGCATCGACGTCGTGCCCGTCAAGAAGACGTTTGCGGAATCCGTGCTCAGTTCACGACGCCCCATCGTGATCGGCGACCTCCCGAGCGATCGCCGCGTGCGCAAATACGATCCGTTCGGCGACAAAGCGACGGCCGCGCGATCGGTCATCATGCTGCCGCTGCAGATCGGCGAGCGTCCCATCGGGATCGTCTCCGCGCAGAGCCCGACGGTCAACGCGTACGACGAGTCCGCGCTGCGTCTGCTGCGCTCGATCACCGACCAGCTGGCCCTCGCGATCAACAACGTGCAGCTCTACCGGCAAACCGAGCAGCGTGCCGATCGCGACGCGCTGACCGACCTGTATAACCGGCGTTACGCGATGCGCCGGCTCACGGACGAACTCGATCGCGCGACGCGGCGCGGAACGCGCGTGTGCCTGCTGATGCTCGACCTGGACAACTTCAAGGCAATCAACGACACGTACGGCCATCCCATCGGCGATTTGGCGCTGCAATGCATCGCCGACGCGCTGCGCAAGTCTTGCCGGGCATCCGACATCATCTGCCGGTACGGCGGCGACGAGTTCGTCGTCGTTTTTCCCGATCTCATCGAGGCGGAGACCGCGCCGATGGTGACGCGGCTGCGGGATGAACTGCTGCGCCACACCATCCCTGTTCCGGGCGGCTCGTTCGCTCTGGAAGCGTCCATCGGCGTCGCGGTATCGGAAACTGGGATGGACGCGGGGGCGCTCATGCTCGCCGCCGACCGCGCGCTCTATCGCGATAAGGAACGCGCGCGCCGAAAGCGCTAGTGCAAGAAATACCGGTGCGTTGAAAAGACCAGTGCGGCGCCGAGGCGATCCGCTGCTTCGATGACTTCGGCGTCGCGCACGGAGCCTTGCGGCGCGATGATGGCGCTGCAGCCGGCGCTAACCGCCGCCTCCAAGCCGTCGGAAAATGGAAAAAATCCGTCGCTCGCGCATGCCGCGCCGCGCGCGTGGCCGCCGGCACGCTCGGCGGCAATCTTCACCGCGCTCACGCGATTGGTTTGGCCCGCGCAAATGCCGCGCGTCGCGCCGCCTTTGACGATTACGATGCCGTTGCTCTTGACGTGACGCACGACATCCCACGCAAACGCGAGATCGTGCCACTCCTGCGCCGTGGGTTTGCGTTTGCTGACCACGCTCCACGTTTCCGGTTTGAAGGTGCGATCTTCTTCTTCGGCGAGCACGCCGCCGAGCGCGCTGCGCAGCTGAACTTCGCGCTGCAGTTCGTCCGGCAGATTCGGCGTGTAGCGCATGATGCGCAGATTCTTCTTTTTCTTGAGCAGCGCAAGGGCGCGGGCATCGAACTCCGGCGCCGCGACGATCTCGAGGAAAAACGAGGACAGCGCCTGCGCAGTCGGCAGATCGACGCTCGCGTCCAGCGCGATGATGCCGCCGTACGCCGAAACCGGATCCGCGTCGAGCGCGTCGCGCACGGCCTTGGAGGCGGTGGATCGCTGCGCGACGCCGCACGGCACGGTATGCTTGACGATCGCGGCGCGCACGAAACGTTCGCGCTCCGAACCGAATTCGGCCCCCAGCGGCGCGCGCGAGAGCATCCGCAGCGTCGCATCGAGATCGAGCAAATTGTTGTACGAGAGTTCTTTGCCGTGCAGCTGCTCGGGCAGCCGTTCGCGGCCGCTTAGATAAAACGCGGCGCGCAGTTGCGGATTCTCGCCGTAACGCAGCGGCTGCGCGAGCGGCATCGTGAGCGTGAGCGCGCCCGGCAGCTCGCTCGGCAGCACCTCGCCTTCCGTCGCGAGATAATGCGCGATCGCCGCATCGTACTCGGCCGTGCGTTCGAACGCCGTAACCGCCAAGCGGCGGCGAGCGCCTTCGTCCAAACCGCCGCCATCGAGCGATTTCAAGAATGCCGGATACTGCGAGGGATGGCTCAGGATGGTGACGTTCTTGAAATTCTTCGCCGCCGCGCGCAGCAGCGAGACGCCGCCGATGTCGATTTGCTCGATCGCTTCGGACAGCGTCGCGCCCTCTTTGGCGACCGTTGATTCAAACGGATAGAGATTGACGACGAGCGTGCGCAGATCGGCAATGGCGTACGTTCGCGCCTGATCCGCATGCGCGGGATTGCCGCGGTCGTAAAGAATCGCGCCGAACACTTTGGGATGCAGCGTCTTCACGCGCCCGTCGAACAGCGCGGGAAACCCGGTGAGTTCCTCGACCTCGCGTGCGTCGATTCCGTGGCCTGCCAAAAACGCGCGCGTGCCGCCGGTTGCGTAGATGACGACGCCGCGGCCCGCGAGCGCCTTCGCCACTTCCGCCGCACCCGTTTTATCGGAAAGGGAAAAGAGCGCTGCTTCAGGCAATCGCCGGCTCCGCCTGGAGTTCGCGCGTGAGCTCCGCGGAAATAATCGAACTGATGCCCGCCTCGCCCATCGTCACGCCGTACATGCGATCGGCCAGCTCCATCGTCTGCTTGTTGTGCGTGACGATGATCATCTGCGATCCGCTGCCCGCGAGTTCCCGCACCATCTTCGAGAAACGTTCCACGTTCGCGTCGTCGAGCGCCGCGTCGACCTCGTCGAGCAGATAGAACGGCGACGGCCGCACCTTGATGAGCGCGAAGATGAGCGCGGCCGCCGTCATGGCGCGCTCGCCGCCGGAGAGGGTGGGCAGCGGCATGAGCTTCTTGCCCGGCGGCTGCACGGAAATCTCGATGCCGGTCTCGGAGAGATTCTCCGGGTTGGTCTGCCACATCTTGGCTTGCCCGCCGGGGAAGAGGCGCGCGTACATGTCGGTAAACGCCTGCGAGACTTGATTGAAGGTTTCGTTGAACTGCGCTTGCGACTGCTGCTCGATCTCGCGAATCGACTGCAGCAGCGTCTCGCGCGCTCTCGAGAGATCGTCGAGCTGCTCGCGCAGGAACTGCTCCCGCTGCGCGATCTCGTCGCGATCGGCTTCCGCGTTCAAGTTCACGTTGGAAAGTCGCGCAAGTTCTTCGCGCAGACGCGGCAGATCGTCGGCGACCGTGTCGGGTTCCTGCGCGTAACGCCCTTCGACGTCGCGGCACTCGTCCTCGGTCGCCGGGTTCTGCGCGAACTGCGAGACCAGCATGCCCAGCTCCGCCTCGATCTCAGCCAAGCGCGTGCGGTGGCGTTCGCCGCCGGCCTGCGCGTCGCGCTCCTCGAGTTCGGCCGTACGCATCTCGGATTCCAAACGCGTGATGTTCTCGGCCATCGTCTCGCGCTCGCGCCGCGCCGCCTCGAATAATGCATCCGCCTGCATGACTTGGGTGCGCAGCGATTCGAGGCGCGCCGATGCGTTCTGCGTCTGCCCCGTGAGCGCGGCGATCTCCGCGGCCATCTGTTCGCGGGCCGCACGCGCGCGCTCGCTGTCCTGATCGATGATGCCCAGGCGTGCCTTGGCGCCGTCGCGTTCGGCTTGCAGCCCGGCAGCCCGTTCGCGCAGATCGCCCGCTCGAGCGCTGGCCTGGCTTTGCACGCGCTCCGCCTGCGCGATGCGTTCGCGCGCGGCGGTCAGTTCGTTTTCCAGGCGCTGGCGATCTTCGTCGCTGCGCATTTCTTCGGGCTGCGCGCTCTCGAGTTCACGTTCGCGCTCTCGCGCTTGCGCCGATGCCGCGTGCAACTCGCTCACGCGCGTACGCGCGGCGTCGAGTTCTTGCTGCATGCGCTCGACTTCCGCGCTCACGTTCGCCATTTCGCCGCGCACTTCGGTGAGCGTGACCTCCGCGCGGCGCAGGGCCTGCGCGGTTTCGTCGCGCTGCGCCACGGCGTGCTGGCTCGCGCGCGTCGCCTCGTGCGCCGCCGCTTCCAGCCGCGCCAGCTGCGCCTGCATCTCGGCGAGCTGCTCGCGCAGCGTCTGGCCTTGCACGCGCCGTGAAAGAATCGATTTCTCGCGCTGATAGCGCCCACCGGTGATCGCGCCGCCGCCCGAGATTTGCTCGCCGGAAAGCGTGACGATCGTGTCGCGCAGCCCGCGGTTGCGCGTGAGGAAGATGCCGGTCTGCAGCGTATCGACGATGAGGACGTTTCCGACTAGGAACTTGATGATGCTCTCGTACTGCGGCTGCGTGCGAATCAGCGAATGCGCATAGCCGATGACGCCGCGCACGTCGCGCAGTTCCGACGTGAGTTCCTTGCCGCCGCGGTTCTGAAGCGTGTCGAGCGGCAAGAACGTCGCGCGCCCGAGCTCTTTCACGTTCAGATAGTCGATCGCGCGCTCCGCGTCTTCCGAGGTGCTCGTCACGATGTTCGAGAGGCGCGCGCCGAACGCGATGTCCATCGCGCGCGCGTACTGCTCCTCGGTCGTGATGAGATTGGAGACGACGCCTTCCAAACCGCGCAGCTCGCCGCGTCCAAACGCTTCCATGACCGCGCGCGTGCCGGGCACGTGCCCTTCCATTGCGTTCTCGAGCTCTTCGATGGTATGCAGACGCGACTGGGCCGCTGCCACTTCGCTCGCGTACTCGCGATGCGCGGTAATCGCATGCGAGAGATCGGTTTGCGCCTGCGTAACCGCCTGCTCGGCGTCTTCGAACCGTCCGCGCGCGTCGACCAGCTGCGTCTCCAGGTGCGCGAGCTGCTGTTCGCGCTCGCCGAACTTGTGCAGCGCGGCGCCGCCGGCGATCTCGATTTGCTCCGCGCGTGCGCGCGCCGCGGCGGCTTCCTGTTCCAAGCGCTCGGCTTCCGCTCGCGCGTTTTCGCTCTGCACGCGCCGTTCGGCTTTGCGCGCGGCGACGGCGGAGGCCGCCGCTTCCACCTCGCGCAGCTGCGTGAAGATGGCGTCGAGTTCGCCGCGCGCCTGGGAGAGCGCGCTCTGCGCTTGCAGTTCGGCTTCACGCGCGCCCTCGAGATCGCGCTGCAGCGGCGTGATGCGCCCTTCCAAATCGGCGATCGACGCTTCGAGCGTTTCGCGTTCGTGCTGCACGCGCGCCACGTCCTCGGAGGTCTGCGTGCTTTGCGCTTCGAGCGCTTCGCGGCGCGCGAGCGCGCCGGCGTAATCGGCTTCGACGCGGGCGAGTTCCGAGCGAAGCGTTTGGCTCTGCGTACGCAGCTCTTCCAGCGCCAGTTCGTGCTGGTAGACGCGCGTGCGCGACTGCGCGAGCTGCGCGCCCAGCGAGGCGGCCTTGGCCGCGGCGGCCCCTCGCACTTCTTCGTTGCGCTCGAGTTCGGCCTTGAGCGTCTCGCGCTCGGCGCGGCGCGAGGCGCTCGCGCGAATGTACGAGAGAATCTCGAGATCGCGCACCCGGGCGCTCAGCTTGCGATACCGCTTGGCGCGGCGGACCTGCGTTTCGAGCTCGGGAATCCGGCGCTCGAGTTCGGAGATGAGGTCGTTGATGCGGATCGCGTTCTGCTCGGTCTGCTCCAGGCGCCGCATCGATTCGTTTTTGCGCGCCAGGAACTTGTTGATGCCGGCGGTCTCCTCGAAGAGCGCGCGGCGATCCGCCGGTTTGCTCGTGAGAATGGAATCGATCTGTCCCTGCGAGACGATCGAATACGATCCCGGCCCAAGGCCCGTGCCCATGAGCAGTTCCAGAATATCGCGCAAGCGGCACTGATTGCGGTTGATGTAATATTCGATCTCGCCCGCGCGATAGGCGCGGCGCGTGATCTCCACTTCCGTGAAATCGATCGGCAGTTTGCGATCGCCGTTGTCGAACGTGATGGAGACTTCGGCCAGACCCAGCGGCTTGCGCTTCTCGTTGCCCGCGAAGATGACGTCTTCCATCTTGCCCGAACGCAAGGACTTGCTGCTCTGCTCTCCGAGCACCCAGCGGAACGCGTCGATCAGGTTCGATTTGCCCGATCCGTTCGGACCCACGATCGCGGTAATGCCGCCGCCGAATTCCAGCGCCGTCGGCTCTGCGAACGTCTTGAACCCGAAAGTTTTTATACGCTTAAGTTGCATGCTGTGATCCGAACCGTTCCTGGAGAGTGTGCAGCGCCTGCGCGGCCGCGCTCTGTTGAGCCGCCTTCTTCGACGGCCCCGTGCCCGTTCCGAGCGCCTCACCGTTAACTGTTACCGTAGAGGTGAAGATCCGCTCGTGCGCCGGCCCCTCACCGTGTTCTCGGTAGACCGGCGTGCA
>DASSZL010000239.1:0-6743 GCA_035713505.1 Vulcanimicrobiaceae bacterium
TCGTGAACGATTGGAGCGCGCGCGACATTCAAGCGTGGGAGTATCAGCCGCTCGGGCCGTTCCTGGGCAAATCATTCGCGACTTCGATTTCACCGTGGGTCGTGCCGTTGGACGCGCTCGAACCCTACCGCGTGAAAGGCCCGGCGCAACATCCGGAACCGCTGCCGTACCTGCGCACCGCCGAGCCGTGGAACTACGACGTGCAGCTCTTCGTGGAATTGCAGACGCAGAACATGCGCGAACACGGCGTGCCGGCGGAGATCGTTTCCAGCACGAACTTCAAGCACATGTACTGGAACATGGCGCAGCAGCTGGCGCACGCGACGATCAACGGCACGGCGGTACGTCCCGGCGACCTGTACGCCTCCGGCACGATTTCCGGTTCCGGTCCGCGCAGTTACGGCAGCTTCATCGAACTGACGTGGCGCGGCGCACGACCGCTGCATCTGCAATCGGGCGAGCAGCGTTCGTTCTTGGAGGACGGCGACTCGGTTACGCTTCGCGGGGTCTGCGAGGCGCCGGGCAAACCGCGCATCGGATTCGGCAGCGTGCGCGGAACGATTCTGCCGTCTGGGTAGGGTATGATGGGCGCATGCGCCTCATGTTGCTGGCCCTGATCTTTCTGCTCGTCTTGACGCTCGGCAACGCCTGGCTGATGAAGCGCGAACGATCCGCCGTCGCGGCGCACGACTATGCGCCGCTGCAGATAACGCAGCCGCACGCGCGCAAATATGAATGGGATGCATTCATTTGGCGCGAGATCGGCGCACTTGTGCTCACCGTTCTCGTCTTCGGAACGGTGGCCTCGCAGCGCAGGCGCTAGATTGTCGCGGCGCCCGCCGGCATGCCGGTGCTCGCGGTCTGCTCGAGCGTCACTTCGATTCCGCCCGTCCAGCCCGCGACCAGGTTGTAGAGCGCGGCTGTGATTAGGCCGCCGATGAACATGATGATGAAATAGGCGATAGGCCAAACGACGAGCGCGACCACTCCGAGTCCCGCACCGAACCAGCGGCCGGTCGAGGAGGGAACCATGGCCGCGACCAGCGTTGCGAAAGGCAGCCAAACGAGCACGATTATCAGTGCGATGAACGCGTAGATTGTCGCGACGACCAGGGCGAATTGCACCGGGCTGATGCGACGGAGCCGAGTTACCATTCTCCACCTCGAAAGAAAGCAAGCGAGCGTTTGCGCTGTCTTGGCGCTTGCACGCGTGCTTTCCCGCGAGCGAAGGTACGAGGCTAGGCCTTTGCCGGTTCCTCGATCCACGAACGGAAGTACGCTGCGTCTTCGATGGCCAGCGCCTGCTCCGCGAGCTGCAGCGGTTTGAACGTGTCGACCATGACGGCGATTTCGTCGGTGGACGTCTTGCCGAGGCTCGCCTCCACGGCGCCCGGCTGGGGACCGTGCGGCGCTCCCGCCGCGTGCAGCGTTATCGATCCTTCCTCGACGCCGCGGCGGCTCATGAAATTGCCGCTGACGTAGTACAGCACTTCATCGCAATCGACGCTGGAGTGATTGTATGGAACGGGAATCGCGAGCGGATGATAATCGAATAGGCGCGGAACGAACGCGCAGAACGCCGCGCCCGGCGCTTCGAACGTCGCGTGCGCGGGCGGCGGCATGTGCAGCTTGCCGGTGATCGGCGCGAACTCTTCGAGGTTAAAAGCGTAGGGATAGCAGTAGCCGTCCCAGCCGACGACGTCGCATGGGTGATTCTGCACCACGTACGTCGCGTTTCTGCCGTTGTTCGTCACCCGAATCTCGTACTCGCCCTGCTCGTCGATCGGCGCGCGCAGCAGCGGAACGCGGAAATCGCGCTCGTAGTAGGGCGCGTGCTCTTCCAATTGTCCGAACTCGTTGCGGTACTTGCGCGGGATGCGAATCATGCCGGCGCTCTCGTGCACGAGCATGCGCGTGGGCGATGACGGAATTATACGGTACGTCGTGCCCGTCGGAATGACGAGGTAATCGTTCGGACGGTACGTGAGATCTCCGAACGGCGTTTGCAGCATGCCCTCGCCGTGATGGATGAAGAGCAGCTCGTCGCCGCCCACGTTGCGGTAGAAACTCTCCATCGGCTCGACCGCATCGGCGACCGACAACAAAATATCGCTGTTGCCCAGAAGCGGCGTGCGCGCGTCGATGGCGTCGCCGCCGGTGGAAAGGCCCGCGGTTTTGAAATGCCGGTTGCGCAGCGGTTCGTTACCGTGCAGTTTGATCTGCGCGCGATGCCAGGGCCGCACGTCGAGTGTCGCGGTCGGCGGACGCAAATGATAGAGCAGCGAGTAGACGCTGTCGAAGCCTTTCGTGGAGAAGAGCTCTTCTGCGTACAGGCCGCCGTCGGGACGGCGGAATTGGATGTGGCGCTTGGGCGGTAAATGCCCGGCGCGTACGTACGACGGCATCGATTACTCCTGCGGCTGGGGCGGCGTTGCCCGTTCGGTAGCGGTAAATCCGTTGTGGCGGTGGCTTCCGTCGCAAAACGGTTTGGTCTGCGAACCGCCGCACCGGCACAGCGCGATGTTCGCGCCGGTGACGGTATACGGCTGCCCGTCGCAGTCGGTCAGCGTCACTGTTCCGGTGACCAGATACGGTCCGCTTTCCCTAACTTTTATGCGTACCTCGTCCATGCGCTTACCTCCGGCCGTACAGGCCCGTAACGCGCGCCTGCGCGAGGATATGGCCCTTCATGGCTCGTTCGAGCTGCGGTCCGGTCAGATGCGCACCGTCCAGCGAGGGCACGTCGATCGCGTACAACGTGAAATGATAGTGATGCGGTTTTCCCGGCGGCGGGCAGGGGCCGCCGTAGCTGGTTTCCCCGAACGAGGTCGTGCCCGAATCCCACCCCGTGTGTTTCTTCGCCTGCGCAGACGCGGCGGCGCCTTCCGGGAGCGAATGCAGCGAAGCCGGCATGTTGTAGAACACCCAGTGATACCAGCCGCCGGGACGCGGCGCATCCGGATCGTGCACGATCAGTGCAAAACTGCGCGTGCCTTCCGGCGCGCCTTGCCAGTGCAGTTCCGGCGAATGATTTTGACCGCCGCAGCGCGCGTATACCGTGCTCATCGGCATCGTGCCGTTCGGTTTGAACGTTGCCGAGGCGATCGTGAACGTCAACGCGGCGAAGATCACGGCGACGGACTCCCGGCCGGCGCGGGCGAGGGTGAGGGCGTCGCCTCGAACTCCTGATAGAAGGCGTTCGGGCTCATCGGGCGTCCCAGAAAATGCTCGACTTCGACGTCCGGATCGTACGTGCGCGCCGGCTCCAAAATATCTTTGCGGTAACGCATACCCACGGCCGGGTTCTCCAAACCGCCCTGCAAGAACGCGGTGAACATGTCTTGCGCGTAGACTTTGGACCAGAGATACCCGTAGTATCCGGCGTCGTAGCCGCTCATGAGATGACCGAATCCGGCCTGCGGGCGAATACCCTGCACCGGCGCGAGCGGCATCAGACGAGCTTGGAGCGCGTTCCAGACGGCGGTGGTGTCGACGTGCGGGCCGCTGGTGTGGTACGCCATGTCGACCTCGGAGTAGAACACGTCGCCCGTGGTATCGTATCCGTCGTCCACGTATCTCGAACGCACGAGCGCATCGATCAGATTGTCCGGCAGCGGCGCTCCGGTTTTCCAGTTCGAACTGATCTGTTTGAGCACCGAAGGCTGCCAGACGAAATTCTCGAGCATTTGCGAGGGCGCTTCGACGAAATCCATGACGAAGCCGTTGGACAGCGTCTCGTAGGGCGCCGTGGCGAGCAGCGCCGCCATGTTGTGCCCGAACTCATGGAAGAACGTTACGACGTCGTCGTGGCTCAGAAGCGCCGGATGCCCGGGCGCGGGCTTGGGCCAGTTCCCGATGATCGCCGAGATTGGCGCACGAGCCGGTGCGCCGGGGCCGCTGCGCACCGGCAGCAGCGGGAAATTGGCGAAGTGATCGTATTTGCCGGGCCGCGGAAAGAGATCGAAGTAGGTGGTGCCGATGAGCCGTCCGGTCGCCGAATCGCTCACCTTGTATTCCATGACGTCCGGGTTCCACGCGTCCGCCGGAACGACTTGTTTGAAATCCACGCCGAGCAGCGTGTGATAGATGTTCAACACGGCGTCGATGGTGTGCTGGACGGGAAAGTATTGGCGGACCTCGTTTTGATCGACGGCGTATTGCGTCTTGCGAAGCTGATTGTCGTAGTACGAGACGTCCCAGCGGTTGAGCGTCGCGTTGGCGTTGCCCGTCTGTTGCGCCTTGATGCGGCGCAGACGCTCGACGTCGTTTCCGGCGGCAGGCAACACGCGCGCGTCGAGCGAGTTGAGGAATTTCATCACGCGATCCGGCGATTTGGCCATGCGGTCCGAGAGCTGATACGCGGCCCAGGTCTGATATCCCAGCAGGTGCGCCAATCGATCGCGAATGGCGATCGCGGATTCAAGCAGTTGCGTGTTCGCTGCGCCTTGGCGGTTGTTGTACGCCATGTAATACGCGCGGCGCGCCGTTTCATCGGACTCGTTGCGATAGAATGCGCCGACCGTGCTCTCGTTCACGGGCACGGCGTAACCGCTGCCGGCTTTCTTCAACCCGGCCACGAAATCCGCGGGAAGCGGCGCCGCTTGCGCGGCGGAAATCGTAATCGTGGTGTCGTCGTTGCCCAGGTTTTGCTGAAATTTGTTCTGGAGATCCGTGAGCTGGTCGCTGAGTTTGACGAACTCCAGGCGCCGCGCTTGCGGCAGTCCGGCGCCGC
Organism: Vulcanimicrobiaceae bacterium; assembly: GCA_035713505.1. Lineage (GTDB taxonomy): Bacteria > Vulcanimicrobiota > Vulcanimicrobiia > Vulcanimicrobiales > Vulcanimicrobiaceae > DATGJX01. The sequence continues at coordinate 4,733 of DASSZL010000239.1, forward strand.
TGCGCTTGAACGTGTCGAGCCACAGATCCGTGAGTTTGCGATCGTACACGTTTGCGGCTTTGCCGTTTCGCTTGACGGCCGCGATCGCTTTGTACAGCTGGGGACTCGCGTCCAAATTCGTGAGAAACGCCGATTCGTCGTTGTTGCAGTTCAAGGAGGCGTCCCGTACGTCTTTCGACGTCGACACTTGGAACAGGAACCACTGTGCGAGCGTCGAGTCGCTCAGGTCCGCGGTGAGGTTTTCGAGCGGAAGCACGACGGACGAAAACGTCGGAGCGCCGCGCTGCGCGAGCAGCAATTTCACGCGCGCCTGCGCTCGCGAAATTTGCGCCGCGCATGAGGTCTTTATCTGCGCGGGCGTCAGATTCCAATCGACGTGCGTGGGGCCGGGCGCCGCGGCGCGCGCGGCAGGCTGGAAGGTAATGCAGGCAAACGCGGCCAGCGTGAAAGCGGCGGATCGGTTCATGGCGGCTTAACGTTTGCTCTGCCGCCGCCCGTTCCCGCGTGCGGCCGCGCGTGCCGGAAATGCGGCTGTCCGGGCTTTGGGCGCCGTGCTATGATGCTTGCGGCCATGACGGGGGTTGGGCTGCCCGCGGCGTGAACCTGCAAACCCCGCCAGGTCCGGAAGGAAGCAACGGTACGCGGGCACTCACGGGTGCCGGGCACCACCTGGCCTCCGTCCTGGTCTCTGCCGAAAGTCCACAGTATGCAGCCAGCTTTTATTGCGGCGGCGGCGGCTTTTGCCGGCGCCCTCATCGCCCTGGTCGTTTATCATGCTGCCGCCGTGCGGCCGGCGCTGGCGCATGCCCGCGCGCTGCTCGCCGCGCATGACGAACTGCTCGGGGGCGGCTCGGAGGCGGCCTCGAGCAGGCTCTCTTCCTTAGAAGACGGCCATGCCGAACTTGCCCGCCGGACAGAGAGGGCGGAGTCCCGTTTACGCGAACTTGACGCGCTGTCCCGAACGGACGTCTCCCGCATAGGGTTCGTGCGGTACGACGCGTTCGACGACACGGGATCTGAACTGTCGTACGCTTTGGCGCTGCTCAATCGTGAGGGCGACGGCGTCGTGCTTACCAGCATATATTCACGGGCGGATACACGCACCTACGGTAAAGCGGTGGACCGGTACGTTTCACGTACCAACGCTTCTGCCGAAGAGAATGCCGCCATTGCACAGGCTCGGGGTAGTACCGGCGACTAGCTGATGATCAAACTGAAAGAAAAATATTTCATCAAGATTGTGCCGCAGCGGGGCGATGTCGTTCATCGCTTCGAGTTGACGCGCCGCCACATTATGACGGCCGCCTGCGTGCTCGGAATCCTGCTTCTGGGTTCGCTCGGATTCGGCATCGTCCAAGTGTGGCGCGCCCACGCGCAGGTGGCGGCGCTGCAGTCCGTGACGGCACAGCAGCGCACCCAGCTGCAGGCGATGAACCGGAAAGCCGCCCTAATCCGCTCGCAGCTCCAGCACGTGCAGCGGCAGAACCAAGAGATTCAGCAGCTGATCGGCGTCGCTCCGAAGACGCAAAAGACCGCGGAGATCCGCCATAACTTGGACGGGCTCGCCGTCCAGACCGCCCACGCGGCGCAAGAATCGAATCTGCTGAGGCGCCTGACGATGCACGTGCTCAACGTTCGTCACATCGAAGAACTGGCTCGCGCGCGCGCGCTCGCGTCGATTCCGTCTATCGATCCCGTAGACGGCGCGCAAATCGTCGGCTGCTATTGCTATCGCACCGAACCGGACACCGAATTCCATCCGGGCGTCGATCTGGCCGCGGACTACGGCGAGATCGTCCGAGCCGCCGCCGCCGGAACGGTGGCGAGCGCGGATTGGGACGGCGGCTACGGCCAGAAAGTCGATATCGACCACGGCAACGGCTACCATACCTGGTACGCGCATCTCTCGAAGATCGAAGTGCAGCCCGGCCAGTACGTGCACAAGGGCGAGGAAATCGGCCTGGTCGGTTCCACCGGCTTCTCGACCGGCCCGCATCTGCACTACCAGGTC
>DASSZL010000240.1:0-7957 GCA_035713505.1 Vulcanimicrobiaceae bacterium
CACGAATTCGGGCATGCGCTCGACTGCGCATTGGGCGAGGGCGTTTACCGTTCGAGCATCGATCCGCAGTTGCGTCATTTGTTCGCGGCGGCAACGGCGTATGTAACGCCGTACGCGGCAACCGGCACCGACGAATATTTCGCGGAATCTCTGCGCGCGTATGTAGAGATCAACGATCCCGCATCGTTTTGGCCGCGCGCTACTCGCGCGCGCTTGCGTCGCGTCGATCCGCAGATGTACGAATACGTTGCCGAGCTTTTCCACAAAGGGTTCGAGCTGGCTGCATAACGGCGTCAGCGAATGACGATCGCGTCGCGCGCATCGTCGAGCCAGACGGCGCGATCGACATACGGACTCGTTAGCCAGTCGAACGCTGCCTGCACGTCCTCGCGTGCGCATGCGATGGTCGCGCTGCTCGCACCCAGATACGTGTCGACCACGCTCATTGCCACATCCACCGTGAAATGCGGCGCTTGGCCGGCGCTCTGCAGCGCCCGATCGAGTTGCTGCTGGCGGAACGCCTCCTGCAACACGATCGACGCAATAACGCGCAGGCGCTTCGGACGTCCGTGGGTGCGATCCCACAGCAGATCGACCAGGCCGTCTTGCGCAAAACCCGGCGCGAACAGCGGGCGCAGGTCGAACGCGCGCAGCCCGGATTGTATCGCATTTACAAGATCGTCGACACTCCATGCGCTCACGCCATGCACCTGCAGCTCGTCGGCGAAGGTGACCTCGCCTTCGTAGGACGGCGCGACGATCGCGCAAACGTCACCGTGATAGTCTGCCTTGAACTTCGCGGTCTCCGCCGCGGCCGCGGTGTGCGAATGGCCGATGTCCGTCGAAAGCTTGCATTCGATCATCACGCGGTACGCCAGCGGTCCGAGCAGTGCATCGGCATATCCGTCCGGCGCACCGTTTCCGCCCACGTGCGTCGCCGTAAAACCGAGTGCATTGAACGCGCCGCATACCGCCACTTCGAACGCGGTTGGGTCCGTCTGCGCTCCGGCTTTTCGCAGCGTGTCGATTGCCGCCGCCGCGCTCGCATCGAGAACCGGCGCAGCACCCAGCGGCGGTAAATCCGTGCGGTCGAGATCCGGCCAATCGTCGGGCGAGCGGTTCAGGCGGAAACGGTGTTCTGGATCTTCGAGAATTTGCGGCTTGCGGCCGCGGCCCATCGATCGCTCGACGTACTGCGAGAGCGCAGTGTAGACGCGCTTGCGCGTCATGTCTTTGGGCAGCAGTCCCCGTTCTAGGGCGAGATCGGTGATTTCATCGGCGGTACGCGTTTTACCATCGGCAAGCACCGCGAGCGCGGCGTCGATGATGGGGCTGGGCACCATGAGGTCGGCAATCATGGCAGCGCGCATTCTGCACTCGATTTTCAGCATCTTGCAACACCGGAGCGCAACCCGGGCGCGTTTACGGCGGGTCGATCCGGGGCTAGCGCTCTTTGCTCAGGAGGCGTTCCGCGAGCGCGTCGGGTAACGATCGCGCGATTTCGGTCAGCGCACGAACCGAGTGCGCGAGCTCGGCCATGACCGCCTCGCTCGATCGTCCATCGCGCGCTTCCAACAGCACGAGCGCGCCCGCCACACCGTGAGCGAGTGCGCCGAGCGCGTCCGTTTCGTCGGGAGCGTAGGCTTCGCCGTCGTGCTTGGGCCCGCACACGAGCGCGCCGACAAGCCGCCCGCGGGCCGCCATCGGAAACACCAAGTCACCATGAACCTGGGACCCTGGAACCGCGTGCAGATCCACGGTCTTGTTCCACGCGCGCAGCGCAACGATCGCGGGATCACTTTCGTCGATCGGCAGGGTCGCGGGATCAGACACCGAGCGATACGCCGCCGATCCATCGAAGAGCAGCACATCGGACGTCTCTGCCGCAGTGTGGTTGCGTACGGTCTCAAGCGAGCGCTGCACGAGCGCCTCCCGATCGTTGACATACGCGGCCTCATGCGCGAAGCGCCGAAGCGCCGTTTCGTCCTCGTGGCGCTTGCGGAACAGCATGTTATCGACGAATCGATCCACGTAGTGGTGGATATACCGCATCGAAAGTCCAAGCGCCAAGGCAACGAGCATCCCGGCGACCACACTCGTCGTGTGACTCTGGTTGACCAGCCATGTACCCGCGGCCCACTCGACCAAAATGAATGCCCCGATAACGATCGTCGAGATGATCGCAAAGACGACCGTACGGTTGAGGATAAATCCAATATCGATCAGGCGCCGATTCAGAGCGGCGTATGTAAGGACGAGCGGTGCAACCGCCGAGATGAAACTATAACTGTAGCCCGCATCGAGCGCGCCCGCGTACGAGAGGGAATTAAGACTAAGCAAGCTCGCGGTACCGGCGATAAACAACATGACGGTCGGGACGAGCACCCACAGCGCACGCCGGTGCTCGACGCCGCGAGTTGCGGCAATGGCGAGCACGACGCAGCCGATTGCGGCAACCACGGTAGCAACCTCGAGCAGCGTCCATGGCCTGCCGATAAAGCGTGTCGGATCGAACCAAAGCGTAAGCGTTCCAAGAACCGTGGCCAGTCCGGGAGCCCGATCCGGCGTCCCATTGCCGAAAACAACCAGACACGCGGCGCTCAGATAGCACAACCCCAGGGCGATGCGACGCGCCGACGAGAGAGGCCGCGCAAAGGCGCTCGCGAGCGTAGCCAAAAGCGCAATCGCAAGCACTTGTGTTTGACCAAGCACAAACAATACCAGGTATGCTGCGGGCCACGGCCACGCGTAATAAAGCGTGCTCGCGGCTAATCCAAGCGAGGCAAACACAAGGACGGATGCCAGCAGCAGATTGTTATCCGCGTATGGACGTCGCACTAAAATCAGCGCGGCAAGGAGCAGCATCCAGATACTAGCGAGCTCCCAGAGCATGTAGTTCCAGAACCGCGATACAGAGTAGTGACTGGCGACGAACGCATGGGGCGTGCCCGTATGGGGCGTCGTCACAACGAAGGTGATCGGGAGCCCCGCTAGCGGCTGCCCCAGTAAGAAAAATCGCACGAGCAGCGGCTCGGCACGAAAATCCACGCAATCGCCCTCACGGATGCCCGCTCGATCTGCGGGACCGCCTGGATCGATGCCGCGGAACGCGACATTGTAGGGCCGCGCGCAACCGGAGATATAGGCGCCCGTGACGCCGTACCATCCGGGCGCCCCGCCCATACCAAGCTGATCGAGGACATTGATCACGGTCAGCAGCACGCCCGCCGCACAGCACGCCAAAAGAATCGCACGCCAACTCGACGCTCGCATCCCCGCTGATTATCCAATAGCCCGGAACTACCCTATGTACCGCTCACCACTGTCGCGCAGGTGACACGGCACCCGTGAGAAGAGAAGCGAATTCCACGCGGCGGCGTGGTGGAGTGAACAAAATAAAAGCCAGGCGAATCGCCGGGCTTTTATTTTTAGCAAACGCGTGCGTTATTTTGCAGCGGTGACTTGCGCGGCGGTGACCGCGCTCGCCTTGTTGCTCCACGCGGAGCGAATGTACGTCACGACGGACGCGATGTCGCTGTCGCTGAGCGTGCCCTTCCATGCGGGCATCTGACCGTTGTACGTCGCGCCGGCCACGGTGATCTTGCCGCTCAAACCGTTCTTGACGATCGCGATCACTTTGTCGGCCGGGCCGGTAACGACCGGATTACCGTCCAGGGGCGGAAATACGCTCGGCTGTCCTTTGCCGTTGGCTTGATGGCAGCTCGAGCAGTTGGTCGTGTAGACCTTTTGCCCGGCCGCAGCCGAAGCGGCGCCGCCGGCGGCGACCGTCTTGGTCGTCGTGGTGGTCGTCGTCGTGGCGGTAGTTGCCGCGGGGCTTGCGGCAGCGGCCGTCGGCGAGGCACCGGGCGAAGTTTGCGTCGTCGTGGTGGTCGTCGTGGTTGAACTGCTTTGTTTTCCACCCGAACACGCCACCAGCGCAGCCGCCGCGATCGCCGCGGTGAGTACGATGGTTACGGATCTTTGCATGCCATGGTTCCTTTCGCGAAAACCGTAGTGCGGGGGTAGTACTCCCTCAATGCGCAGGCGCCTCCATTGGAGGGCGAGCCAAGCGCCATCACGGGAGGGCCACAACGCGAACGCCGTCGCGCGATGCGCGCGCGAGCAGATCTTCGAACGCTTGCAGTGTGCCCGGAAACGGCCGAGCCATAACGACGGCGGTGCGCCCGCGCGCCAGATGGACCGCCTGGGCCAGCATATACGTCACGTAACTGCGCTGCGCGTGGTCGTCAATCGTCACGCCCCGCGCTGCATACCGCACGCCTGCTGCGGCAAATTTCGCCGCCGCGTCGGGCCGGACGCTCCGCTCGTCGAAGAATGCCAGATTCGCGGCCCGAAGCGCCGCCAGCGCGCCGGGAGGCAGCCCGCCGTTCAAACGCGCCGCAATACCCGCCAATCCCGGAAACCGTTTGCGCAGCGCATCCAGCGCATGAGCCCTCAAAGCACCGTCTGTTTGCAGATACACTGCGTCGCCGCGCCGCTGTGCCAGCGCAAACATCGCGGACGCCGCGCCGCCGGACGGATCGATGACGAGCGTCACGGGAACGTTCAGCGCGAGAAACGGAGACTCAAGCGCCGGCGAGCGTCCCGCATCGACGATCACCAGCGCGATCTCCGCTTCGTCCCCAATCTGCGCATCGGTTGAGGCGAGCGTCACGGCGGAGTCCCGCGCGAACTGGTCGTGCGCCACCTCGTCCGCCGCCTGCGCTTCGCGCAGCATCTGCGCGCTCAGCGTGCTCTGGGGCGAGGGCAACGGGGCCGCGGGAAAACGCACGGCCGCGCGTCCACTCATGAATCCGCCCAGCAGCGCGCTAACCGAAAACGCGATGACGGCCAGCGCCAGAAGGTGTCTCACGTGTTTTCAGCGAGCGGACGCGAGCTCATCGCCCATGCGAGCGAAACCAGCAGGAAGTTCGCAACCAGCGAACTCCCGCCGTACGAGATGAACGGCAGGGTGATGCCGGTGAGCGGAAAGAGCCCGATCACGCCGCCGACGATGATGAACACTTGAAAGCCGAGCACGGCGCCCAAACCGGCTGCGAGCAATCGCGTATACAGATCCGGCTGCCCTTCCGCGATCGTGATCACTCGACGGACCAGCAGCAAGAACAGCGCGAGAACGATGACCGCGCCGATGAACCCGAATTCTTCGCTGAGCGCCGCATACACATAGTCGGTGGCCGCATCCGGAATGAACCCCGGATGGCCAAGGCGATACCCGGTCCCGAAAATGCCGCCGGCCGCGAGCGAATAATAGCCTTGCGAGGCTTGGTATCCCGCGCCGAGCGGGTCGGCGAAGGGGTTGCGCCACACCGCGATGCGCGTGCCGACGTAGTGATAGTGGTGCGCCACCCACACGGCGACGCCGCCGAACACCGCCAGACTTCCAACCAGCAAATCCCAGCGGCGCGTCGCGGCGTACAGCAGCACCGCAAAGGTGGCCAGCAGCAACCCCGCCATGCCGATGTCGTGCTGGAGAATCAAGATCGCCATCGACGCGCCCCAGCCCAAAAACAGCGGCCCGAGATATTTCAAGTTGGCGCGCAGCGACCACGGGCGCGCGCGCGCAATGACGTCCGCGGTCTCGGCAAGATACGCGGCGAGAAAAAACACGATGAACAACTTGATGAGTTCTACCGGCTCGTACTGCACTGGGCCAATCTTGATCCACAAGCGCGCCCCGTTGACTTCCTGTCCGAAGATCAGCAGCAGGACGAACAAAAGAAACGAGAGCAGCACCCAGACGTACTTGTACGAGGCCATGCGCCGGAACAGCGTGAACGCCGGTCCGAGCGCGATCGCGAGCGCAAGCGAAACGAGCAGCCAGTAGAGTTGCTTGTGAGCGAGCTGCGGCGAGAGGCGCGCCACGAGCAGCAGCCCGACCGCCGAAAGCACCAGGGCAATCGCAGGAAGCGTGTCGTCGCGCTGCGACGCGCGCGGCTGGACGAGCACCCAAATCAGCGAGAGCACCGCCAGCAGCGCCAGCAGCCACGGCGGCCCAATCGTTTTCGGCGGCGCGAAGGACAGCGCAAAAGCCGCGACGGCTAAGGCCATCGCGGCGGGAAGCACGCGCTGCACGGCGCGCCGCACAAACGCGCCCGTTATCGTATGCAAAGCATGGCGTAGAACACCATCGTGGCGAGAACTCCTATGACTACGCTTTTTGCGCTCTGCGATTCCGCGGGCCCGGGCACCTGCTCGGCTTGGTCCGGCGCGAACCGGACGATGAGCATCTGCTCACCGTCCCCGCTCGCTTCGGTGCCGTAGGTCAGGGCGTCGGCGAGGCGGCGCCGTTCCTCGGCCTCGCGCAGCCGGCGTCCCGTCAGAACCAGCGTATCGCCGTCGTTGAGCGTGAAACTGCATGCCGCCATGTCGATGGTCGGCGCAATGCCCAGCGCCCGGGTCAGCACGGGGATGCCCTCGCCGTCGAACGTGTCGTTTTTCGTGAGCGAGACGACGTAGCCGTCGCGCGCGAGGTATGCCCCGGTCGAACCCGCGTGCGCCAGAAACGCGCGGTTTCCCACGAGCAGCACGCCGGTGGCCGAGCACGCCGCAGTAATATAATCCTCATGCGAGGCGGTCCGCGCGTGCACTTCGTCGTTGACGCGGCAGAACGCCGTCGTGAGCGCGTTCTTGAAATGCTTGGGCCGCCGGGCGCGGCGCTGCATCTCGTCCTGCAGACGCTGCAGCACGTTGTGCGCGATGGACTCTCCCTCCACGAAACCAAAGCCGTTGGCGACCGCGAAGAGATACGTTTGCGCAGCAAGCCGCTGCGTGAGGCAGGAGCCGCGGTCCCCGCTTATCGCGACGTTCATTGTACCGCTTCCATTCCGTTGACCGTGATACGCGTGTTCCCCACGTCGATATCATCCCCAGGTCTGAGCTCGATACTCTCGCCGCCGAGCGGTTTTCCGTTAAGAAATGTGCCGTTGCTGCTGCCGGCGTCGCTGACGTAGAGCACGCCGCGCACCAGGTCCAGGCGCGCATGACGGCGGCTGACCTCCGGATCGTCGAGCTCGACGTCCGCCTGGCTCGTGCGGCCGAGGGCGCACGGCGTGCCCGCGGCAATGGTCACGGCAACCGCCCGTGAGGCTCGCCCCGGTGCGGCCGGCTCCTGGACCGCCAGCGAGACGGTCAGCGCCCGGGCGCGCGAGGCCAAGGCCCCCGGCCGCAGACGCGCCGCCACCAGCCCAAAGGCCGCGAGCGCGCCGAGGATCTCAAGCGATCCCAGGCGCATGACCGCCGGAAAATTCACGTGCCGCTCTCCGCTTCGACCATCATTTCGGTCTTGCCGAACGCGACGCGGTCGCCCGCGCGAACCGCGCGCAGTTGCACGCGCACTCCGTTGACGAAGGTGCCGTTGGTCGAGCCGGCATCGCGCACGATAAGATGATCGTCTTGCGGCTCGAGCATGGCGTGCATGCGCGAAACGCTGGGATCGACCAGAAAGATGTCGCTTTCGCGGCTGCGCCCTACGCGCGCGGGACGCACGATGGCGAAACGCGCGTCGGCCGGCATGCCTTTGACGACGCGCAGCACGAACGCTTGGGCTTGCGGCGGATGGTCCGGCTGCGCGAGCTGCGTGTCCAGCACCTCAATCTCGATAGCCCCGAGCACCGCTTGATCGTCTTCACGCAATTCCACGACGGGCGGGGCGGCAAACGTAACGCCGACACGCTGGCCGACCTCCAGCAGCAGCGCGGCCCATTCTTCTTCCAAATATGCGCGATGAGGCTGCAGCCGCTGATAATCCGACGGATGCACGTAAACCGCATACGCGTTGGGAACGGTCATCGCGCCGCCCTCGGATTGCGTGCGCGCTTCCATCGTCGCGACGAGTTTGCGCGCGATTTGCGCCGGCTCGACGTCGCTCGGAAACATGTTTGCGAAAGCGCGCTCGATGAATCCGGCGCAGGCCTCTTCGATGCGTGCGAACCAG
>DASSZL010000241.1:0-3361 GCA_035713505.1 Vulcanimicrobiaceae bacterium
ATCGACGGATGGCTCGGCGGCGCGGATCCGGAGCAGTCCGTGGTTTTTACGTGCGATCAGGCAACGGCGGACGGCAGCAACATCTCACGTTACTGCAATCCCCGCTTCGAAGCGCTTTTCCGCGATCAGGAGCGAACGGGCAACACCGCCCAGCGCGCTCGCGACTTTCGCGCCATGCAGCGCATGATCCACGACGACGCGCCGGTGATCCCGCTCTATTACGAAACGTACACGGAAGGCGTCAGCACTCGGGTGCACGGCTTCGCGCGTAACATGCTGCGCTTTCCCGTGGCACCCCAGAGCTGGAGTGTGCGCTAGTGGAGGCCCACTAACGCACGCATCGCACTGTCCGCCTTGCGTTTGAGCACGGCAAACGCCGCGTACTGGTCCGGCGTCGGCCGTGCATCGCCGCTTTCGACCGCACCTTCCAGGCCTTGCAGCGCATCGCCGATGTAGCGCAGGCTATTGAAATCCTGCGCGGGTTTGCCGACGGAATCATCGGGCGTGGTCGGCGGTGCTTGTCCGATGAGTTCGCGCAGCTTCGGATGCCGTTTGACCATGGACTTCGCGCGCTCGAGCGCCGCTTTCACTGAACGCATCTCCGCTTCGATTTGTTCGGCCAGCCGGAACTGTGCGTTCAGATCCGCGTTGCCGGCCGGATACGTGGGATCGCGGCGCAAGGTGAGGGGCTGCGTGTAGGTCTTGCCGTTCACGCGCAGATGCACCGCGTACTCGCCCGGCGGCGCGAGCACCTTATTCGCATAGCGGTAATTCCACAACCACCGATGCGAACCGCGCTCTGCCGACGGCGGCAGCTGCGGGTGTACCCAGTACATCGGAATATCCAGCGATTTGGGGTTCACCACGACCGGCTTGTCCGCCGATGACCATCGGCGAACCAGATGTCCGGACGAGTCGGTGATGGAAATCACGACCGGCGTGCTCGCACTGCCGACGTAGTAGTCGATCATCGCGCCGCTGGGCGGATTCGGCATCCATGCTTCATCGAGCGGAAGCGGCGTGCCCTCATCCGATCCCGGACGCGTGCGGTAGGCAACGGACGGCTTGAAGAGATACGCACTGCTTTGCTCGACGGCCGCAGTCATTTGGCGCAGCGGCGAGGCATTATCGAGAATCCAAATGCCGCGCCCGTGCGTGCCCAGAATCACGTCGTCGCCGTTGAACACGATGTCGCGCATCGAAGCGACGGGCAGGTTCAATTGGAGCGATTGCCATTGCGCGCCGTCATCGAACGAGACGTACACGTGGCGCTCCGTGCCCGCATACAGCAGGCCTTTGCGCTTGGGATCCTCACGCACCACGTTCACCGACTCGTTTGCGGGAATGCCGCCGGTGATGGACGTCCAATGCTTGCCGCCGTCGTGCGTCTTGTAGATGTAGGGATGATTATCGTCCAGGCGATGACGATCGACTGCGACGTACGCCGTTTGCGCATCGAAGTGCGAGGCGTCGATGACGCCGACTTTGCTCCACGGCGTGAGCTGCGGCGGCGTCACGTTTTCCCAGTGCGCGCCTTCATCGCGTGTGATCCAGACCAGACCGTCATCCGTGCCGGCCCAGATTTCGCGCGCGCGCACCGGCGAGGGCGCGAGCCAGTACACGACGCCGCGCCGCGCAAGGCCCGTGCTGTCGGCGGCCGTGGGCGGGTCGAGCGTCGGAGGAACCGTGTTGTGTGCGCGAGTGAGGTCGGGACTCATCACATGCCAAGACCGCCCGCCGTCTACGCTGCGGAAGATCTTTTGATGGCTCGTGTAGAGTACGCGCGGATTTTGCGGTGAGACGACGATGGGAAGCGTCCACGTGTTGCGCCACACCGTGTCGGGGTATTTCAGCGTCGGATCGATCATCAGTTCCCAGTTGGTGTCGATGTTCTCGCTGGTAGTGGGAGGGTTGCCGTACACCATCGCTCCGTGGAGCGGATCGGGCGCGATCGTGCCGCTTTCGCCGCCGGCGTCGATGGGCCGCCAATCGTAGGCGGTAATGCGCGTGTGAATGCTGCGGCTTGGAATGGCCACTGCGCCCGAGTCTTGCTGCGCCGCGTACACCCAGTACGGAAACCGGTGGTCGGTGATCACGTGATAGACTTGCGCGGTGGACTGGTTGTACCACGAACTCCAGGTCTTCGCGCCGTCCAGCGAAACGACGACGCCCTGATCGCCGCCGAGCACCATGCGGTTCGTATCGTTCGGATTAATCCACAATGCGTGGTAGTCGTCGCCGCCCGGCGCGCCTTTGATTGCGGTGAACGATTTGCCGCCGTCGGTCGAGCGGTACGTCGACGTATTCATCACGTAGACTTCGTCCGCGTTCTTGGGATCGGCCGTGATTTGCCCGAAGTACCAGCCGCGCTTCCAGATGCGGCCTTCGTTGTCGGTATGCGTCCAGTTCGCGCCGCCGTCGTCCGAGCGGTAGACGCCGCCCGTCTTATCCTCGTTCGTGTCGACCTGCGCATAGACGCGGTTGTGGTTCGCAGGCGAAATCGCGATGCCGATGTGTCCGAGAATACCCGCGGGAAAACCGCGGCCGGTAATCTGCGCCCAGGTTTTGCCGGCGTCGGTGCTTTTGTATAGGCCGCTTCCCGGACCGTTGCTCGGCGGATACACGTTCCACGGCGGACGGCGGGTCTGCCACAGCGATGCGAACAGCACGTTCGAGTCCGCCGGATCCATTGCGAGATCGATCGCGCCCGTGTTCTGGTTTTTGTAGAGCACTTTGCTCCACGTCTTGCCGCCGTCGATCGATTTGAAGACGCCGCGCTGCGCGTTCGGTCCGTATTGGTGGCCGAGCGCCGCGACGTAGACGATGTTCGTGTCCTTCGGATCGACGACGATGCGTCCGATCTGCCGTGTGTCGTCCAGCCCGATGTGCGACCACGTCTTGCCGCCGTCGACGGACTTGTACACGCCGTCCCCGTGCTGTATGTCGGAGCGCATATCGGCTTCACCGCTGCCGACGTAAATGACGTTCGGGTCGCTCGGTGCGACGGCAATCGCGCCGACTGACGCGACCGGTTCCCGATCGAAGATCGGCGTCCACGTACGCCCGGCATTGTCGGTGACCCACACACCGCCGCCGACCGCGCCGAAATAAAACTTGTCCGGCTGCCCCGGCACACCCGCGACCGTAATCGCGCGGCCGGCGCGCAGCGGGCCGATATTGCGCCACTGCAGTGCGCCGAAGAGGTTCGCATCAACTGCCGCGCGCGCGGGCGCCGCGGCAAACATCATAGGCAGCTGGAACGCAAGCGCCAGCACTAAAGCAAGAAAGCGTCGCATGTCCGCCGTTTCCCGGTGCTACTTGCGTCGCCCTCGATGCCGACTTACTGGCCCGGAATGTAAAG
>DASSZL010000242.1:0-41345 GCA_035713505.1 Vulcanimicrobiaceae bacterium
GCGCCTTGGGGAAGCCTACGTACGGAATGAGCGTCATCACGGCTTCCACGATCTCGCCCTCGGAAAGGCCGACGTTGAAGGCGCCGTGCACGTGCGTTTCGAGCTGCGCGTCGCAGCCGCCCATCGTAGCCAGCGATGCAATCGCGATCAGCTCGCGCTGTTTGAGATCACCCTCGCGCGCATAGATCTCGCCGAACGCGAACTCCACCAGATACCGCGTGAAATCCGGCGCGAGATCTTCGTAACGGGCAATGAGATTGTCGGCGACTTTATCGCCGTCAATCGTACGCAGAAGCTTTTCACCGCGCTCGTAGCGATCGCTCACGAGGCGTTTCGCCGCCACCGGAGCGCCACGACCGTCCACAGTAACGCGCAGACGGCGAAGCCCGTCACCGCGTTCCACGAGGCCGAGCGGCCTTGCAGCGCCTGCACGACGAACAAGATCGCCGCGAGGCCGAAACAGACCGCCGCGCCGAACGCAAATGCGACTCGCCGCCGTGCCGCCTCCGGCCGCACGTTACTCACTCAGTGCTTCCTTGATGATGCGCTCTTGCTCGACCGCGTGCGCGCCCGGATAACCCTCCGAGGGCGAGGCGCGGTAGGGACGGCCCACGTAATCGATCTCGAGCGTATCGCGTTTGCGTTCGATCAGGCGGCGCCGCACGTACGCGCGCGCGCCCATGTTCTTCGGCTCTTCCTGCACCCAAACCAGCTTCTTGAGATTCGGGTACGTCGCGATGATGTCGTTGATCTCGATATAGGGAAGCGGCGAGAGCAGCTCGATGCGCACGATTGCGGTTTTTTTGAGCTGTCCGTACAGTTCGTGCTGCGTGAGATCGTGATAAATCTTGCCGGTGCAGAGCAGCAGACGCTCGACCTTGCTCTTGTCGGCAACGTTCGGATCGTCGATCACCGGTTGGAACTTGCCGCCGGCCATCTCGTCGATCCGCCCGCCGGCCGTTTCTTGGCGAAGCAGCGATTTCGGCGTCATGATGACGAGCGGAACCGGCTGCGGCATCGTCGCCTGCTGGCGCAGCAAATGATAGTAGTTGGTCGCGGTCGAGAGGTTCGCGACCCGCAGATTGCCTTCGGCGGTCAGCTGCAGGAAACGCTCCAGACGCGCACTGGAGTGCTCCGGGCCCATGCCTTCATACCCGTGCGGCAAGAGCAGCGTCAGGCGCGCGGTCTGTCCCCATTTCGCCTGCCCGGCGGTGATGAACTGGTCGATGATGATCTGCGCGCCGTTGTTGAAATCGCCGAACTGCGCTTCCCACAGCACGAGCGCCTTGGGCACCGACGCGCTGTAGCCGTACTCGAAGCCCAGGCACGAGTACTCGGAGAGCGGACTGTTGTAGATTTCGAACGAGGCTTTGGCCGACTGCAGATGCTGCAGCGGCACGTAGCGCGCCTCGGTCTGCGGATCGTGGAGCACCGCGTGACGGTGACTGAACGTTCCGCGTTCGGTGTCTTGCCCGCTGATCCGAATCGGCGTGCCGACGGAGAGCAGCGAGGCAAAGGCGAGCGACTCGGCCATGCCCCAGTCCATCACGCCTTTCTGGGCGATCAGCGTCTTGCGGCGGTCGAACTGCATCTGCAGCTTCTTGTTGACGGTAAAACCCTCGGGAACCGCGATGAGTTCGTCGCTCCACGCAAGCAGCTGCTCTTTGCCGGCTCTCTCGAGATGCGCGGCTTCGAGCGGCGCCTTGACGTCGATCTTGGCGAGCATGCCGGCGATATCGTGTTTGCCCTTGATCGCGCGATGCGCTTCCTGCAAACGCGCCGTCGCTTGCGCAACGAGTTCCTCGACTTGTTCTTTGCCGAGCACGCCTTGCGCGACGAGTTTGTTCGCGAAGAGCTCCCGCGCGCTCGGATGGCTCTTGATGCGCTCGTACATTCCGGGCTGCGTGTACGCGGGTTCGTCCTGCTCGTTGTGGCCGAAGCGGCGGTAGCCGATGATCTCGATGAGCACGTCGCGAGCGAACTTCTTGCGGAACTCAATCGCCAGATTCGCGGCCCAGATGCAGGCGTCGACGTCGTCGGCATTGACGTGCACGATCGGCACGTCAAAGCCTTTGGCCAAGTCCGACGCGTACCGCGTCGAGCGCGAGTCGCGCGGATCGGTGGTGAAGCCGACTTGATTGTTCGCGATGATGTGAATCGTGCCGCCGGTTTCGTAGCCGCACAGCGATTGCAGGTTGAAAACTTCCGAGACGATGCCTTGGCCGATGAACGCGGCATCGCCGTGAATCAGAATCGGCGCCGCCTTGCGAACGTCTTGCGCGGGCATTGCGTGCGAATGATCCGTCTGGAGCGCGCGCGTGCTGCCTTCGACCACCGGATCCACGGCTTCCAGATGACTGGGATTGTTCGCCAGCGTCACCGCGATCGCGTTGCCGTCGCGGCCGCGATACGTGCCGGTTGCGCCGTGATGGTATTTCACGTCGCCGGTCACGTCGTCGGCTCCGACTTCGCCGCGCTCGTGAGCCGCTTCGAACTCGGCGAGGATTTCTTCGTACGGCATGTTGACCGCATGCGCGATCGTCGCCAAACGGCCGCGGTGCGCCATGCCGAGCACGGCGTGCCCCGTGCCGTCGTGCGCGAGCATCTCGAGCATCTCTTCCAGCATCGGAACCATGACGTCCAGACCTTCGCCCGAGAACGTCTTCTGACCCAAAAACGTCTTGCGCAAATAGCGCTCGAAGACCTCGACGCGCGTGAGGCGCTGCAGCAGCTCGATCTTGCGTTCGTTCGAGAGCGCGGTTTTGTGTTTACCGGACTCGATGACGTCACGCAGCCATTCTCGCTGCTCGGTATTGGAAATGTGTTCGACTTCGTACGCGATCGTCGAGCTGTACGTGTCGCGCAGGCGCGGCAGCACGTCGGCGAGCGTATTGCCCGGAACTTTCACGCGCAGCACCGATGCGGGAATCGCGGACTGCAGTGCGGGCGTGAGCCCCCAGCTCGCGGGCTCGAGCGACGGATCGCCCATCGGCGGCGTGCCGAGCGGATCCAGCGTCGCCGCGAGATGTCCGTGCGTGCGATAGGCGGCGACGATTGCCATGCCTGCCGCAACCGCGCGCAGCATTTCATCCGACGGCGCGGCGGCTTGCGGCTGCGGTGCCGGCGTGACGAGCGCGGGCATCGCGGCGGTAGCCGCTTGCGGTGCGGGTCCCGCCTGCACGCCGAACGTCGCGAAGACGCTCTGGTAAAACCCGTCTTTGCCTTGCAGCAGTTCGTCGATGCGGCGCAGGTATTCGCCGGATTGCGCGCCTTGAATCACGCGATGATCGTATGTCGAGGTCATCTGCATGATCTTGCTGATGCCAAGCGACTTGATCGCCGCTTCGTTCGCGCCGGCAAAGCCGGGCGGATACCCGATTGCCCCGGCGGCGATGATCGCGCCTTGCCCGGCCATGAGACGCGGAACCGATGCCGACGTACCGATGCCGCCCGGATTGGTCAGCGTGAACGACGCGCCTTGCAGTTCGTCGGCCGTCAGTTTGTTGTCGCGCGCTTTGGCGACGAGCTCTTCGTATTTGGCGCGGAACTGCACGAAATCCAGCGTATCGGCGTTCCTGATGACCGGTACGACGAGAAATCGCGTACCGTCCTTGCGCTGCGCATCGACCGCCAAACCAAGATGAATCCCCGGCTCGACGCGCACGGGCCGATCGCCGTCGCGGCGGAAATGATGCGTAATGAAGGGCAGCTCGTGCGCGGCGCGCACGAGCGCGTACGCAAGGATATGCGTGAACGAAATTTTTTCGCTGCGGCCCGCCGCCTTTATCGCGCCGTTGAGTTCTTTACGTCTTGCGTCGAGCACGTCGACCGCCAGCGTGCGGAAACTCGTCGCGGTCGGAATCGTCAGGCTCTGCTCCATGTAACCGGTGAGCGCGGCGGCCGGCCCTTTGAGCGCAACCACCTTCGCTTCGCCCGAGAGGGGCGGCAGCTGCGGCTGCGCCGCGCCCTTTGCGATTTTCGGCAATGACGGGCCCTGCGTTTCGACGTCGCCGCGCAGCACGAGTCCTTGGGGACCGCTGCCTTTCACGCGCGAGAGATCGATCTCCATCTTGCGCGCGATGCGCCGCGCTTGCGGCGTCGCAACAACTTCGCCCCCGGCAACCGGTGCTGACGGCTGCGGTGACGGAGCGGTCTTCGTCGCAGCGGGTGCGGCCGCGGAAGGCGCTTTCACGCCGTTGGGTTTGGCAACGGCGTTTGCGTTGATCTCGGCGAGCGGCGCACCGACCGCGACGGTCGCGCCCTCGGCGGCGACGATCTTCGTGATGATGCCGGATGCGGTCGCGGGAACTTCGACGTCGACCTTGTCGGTGGTCACGTTGACGATGGGATCGCCTTCGTTCACGAAATCGCCGACACGCTTTTGCCATTCGACGATGGAGCCTTCCGTGACGGATTCGCCCATCTCGGGCAGCGTGACGGTGACGAGTTTTTCGGGCCGCGCCTCAACGGGCTCGGGATGGCTGACGGCGGCTGCGCCGTTGCCCTTGGCGGACGTGTCGATCTCGGCGAGAACCGCACCGACGCCGACCGTCGCGCCTTCAGCGACCAAAATCTGCTTGATGACGCCCGAGGCGGTCGCGGGCACTTCGACGTCGACCTTGTCCGTCGTCACCTCGACGAGCGGATCGCCTTCCGCGATGAAGTCGCCGACTTTCTTGCGCCATTCAACGATGGACCCTTCGGTAACCGACTCGCCCATCTCCGGGAGCGTAACTTGAACCATCGTGTCCGGCACCGGCGCACAACTCCTACAACTGCAGCTTTATAGGGAAACAACCCGGACCCCACTGTTTTAACAGCGGCCCGCGCGTACCCTCATCTTACTCCGGAAGACCGTGCCCTCCAATGCCGGTTTGATGCAAGATTTATGTCGTCGACGGCATAGATCCAGGTGTGGAACTGCAGCAGCTGGAGTACTTCCGGGTCGTCGCCCGGACCGAGCACGTGACCCAGGCCGCCGAAGAGCTGGCCATTACGCAGCCTGCGCTCAGCCGGGCGATGTCGCGCCTGGAACGCGACCTCGGCGTGGCGCTGTTCGACCACCGCGGGCGCTCGGTGAAATTGAACCGGTACGGGCAAGCCTTCCTCAAGCACGTCGAGCGTGCGCTCGGCGCCCTGTACGAGGGACGGCGCGAGCTGATCGACCTGGCCGATCGCGATGCCGGCGTCATCGCGTTCGGATTCGCGCACGCGCTCGGCACGAGCGTCGTGCCGGATCTCATCGCGAGCTTTCGCGAGCAGCATCCGCGCGCGCGGTTTCAGCTGCTGCAAAACGCCTCCCACATCATTCTCGACGAACTCGAAGCGGGCGAGGTCGATCTCGCGCTCGTCTCGCCGGTGCCGGCGACCGGGGAGCGCATCGAATCGATCGAACTGTCGTCGGAAGAGCTATTCCTGGTGGTCCCGCACGATCACCGTTTTGCCAAGCGCGCGTCGGTGCGGCTCTCCGAGTTGCGCGACGACACGTTCGTTTGTTTGCGCGAAGGATACGGACTGCGCACGCTTACCGATCATTTTTGCGAACAGGCAGGCTTCGCGCCCAAGATCTCGTTCGAAGGCGAAGAAATCGCGACGCTGCGGAGTCTGGTCGCCGTGGGGCTGGGCGTGGCGATCATTCCGGCGGCCAGTTCACCCGTCGAAAGCACGCCGCCGCAGCTGCGCATCAGCCAGCCGCTCTGCCGCCGCAGCATCGGGCTTCTCTGGGAACCCGCGCGCTACCAGCCCGAGCTCGCGCAGGGTTTCCGGCACCACATCATCTCCGCGTTTCCCGCGCTCTCGACGCTGCGAGCATAGGAGCGCCCGGCACGAGAACGCTCGAACGCGGGTATAACGCGCGTCCCATGCAGATCCAAGCGCCCCGGCCCAAACTCCAAGTCCCCGCGCTGCGCCCGCGGCCGCTGCGCACGGTGCCGCGCACCGCGCTCGTGCTTTATTTCAATGCGCGGGGAATCGGGTGCAACGTCGACACCTACGCTTAAGCGACGCGCAGTGCGCCGGCGATCGCCAGGCTGCTGATCGCGATGAGCACCCACAGGATGAGTCCGAGCAGCGCGGGCCGCACGCCCGCCGTTCGAATCGCTTGCGCGTCGGCCGATAGCCCGACGCCGCTGAGCGCGACCACGATCAGGAACAGCGCGATCTGCGAGAACGCCGGATGCAGCGCGGGCGGAACTGCGCCCAGCGTGTTGAGCACTGCGGCAGCGATGAACCAGAGTATGAACCACGGAATGATGCGCGACCAATTCACGGCCTCGCCGCCGGTTCGCGCGTGCCACAACCGCTTGCCGGCGTAAAACAAAACGATCGGAACGATCAGCGTCGTCCGCGTGAGCTTCACGATCACGGCTTGGTTTCCGGCATCGTGGCCGTACACGAATCCCGCCGCAACGACCGAAGAAGTGTCGTTTATAGCCGTCCCGGCCCATAAGCCGAATGCGTGCTGCGAGAGCGCCAGAAGATGACCGATTGGCGGAAAAACGAGCACCGCGGCGATGTTGAAGAGAAACACCGTCGAGATGGCGTATGCGACGTCGGTCTCGCTCACGTCGATGACGCTGGAGAGCGCGGCAATCGCGGACCCGCCGCAGATCGCCGTGCCTACGCCCAGCAGACGGCGCAGATCGCGATCCAGGCCGAGTATTCTCCCGAAAGCGTACGCGGCGGCCAGCACGATAACGAGCGTGCCGAGCATCACCGGCAGTGAGCGCAAGCCGCCGCTCGCAACTTGCGCAAGCTGTAAGTTGAAGCCAAGCAAAACGATCGAGAGCTGCAGCACTTGCTTGCTCGCGAATCGAATGCCGGGCCGGAGCGTTCGCCCCGGCGTACGCGTCAGTGCGACGCCCGCGCCGAGCAGGATGCCGAATACCGGGCCGCCGACGATCGGAAACGCGCGTCCCAGACCGTATGCGGCCGCAGCGATGAGCAGGCAAAGGACGAAGCCGGGCAAGGCCGGGTGCACGCGCGCGCCGCGCAGCGCAAGGGTCGTGGAACTCATGAATGCTCTAACGGACGGCGATCCAGAGCGCGCGCTCGCGTTGATACGGTGCAAATCCGCAGCGCTCGTAGATTCGGCGGGCAAAGTCGCCCGCGTTTGCGACAATGACGAGCTGCGTTGCGGCGAAGCGTTCGATCGCAAAGCGTCCCGCGGCGCCGATCAGACAGCGCGCGATGCCGCGATTGCGGTACGCGGGCAGCACGCCCACGTCTTGATAGCGCGCCAGGCCGTCACCGATCGAGTAGATGCCGCAGCTGCCCACCAGCTGCGCGCCGTCGAACATGCCGAGCCAGGTACCGAATTTTGCGCTGATCTCGCGATGATACGCGATTTGCGCCGCCTTGAAACGGGCGTAGCCTTCGGACTCGTACACCTCGTCGCGCGTTGCCATGCCGAGCTCGAATTGTGCGTTCCAATCGTTATCGCAGCGAAAGCGCCGGACGTGCAGGCCCTGCGGCACGGCGAACTCGCGGACTTGCGCGGCGGTCAAAACGACACGGTCCTCGAAGGTAAAGCCGCGATCGATGAAGGCCTCGACCTGCTGCGGCGCTTCCGCAGCGCTCCATGCGAACGCCGCGTGCCGGACGCCCGCGTCGGAATGGAAGATCTGCTCGAAGAGCTGCGGCCAGCGCTCCTGGTCACCGGCGGCGGGCGCGTGCTCGAAGATCAAATAGTTTCCGAAGTGATATCCCGGGTTGCTCGGCGTGCGCACGGCGATGTACCGCTCGTGCTCGCTCACGATGGCGCGGCCGCTTTCGATGGCGAGATCCGTTCGCAAGCCGAGCGTGCTGATGCGTAACTCAGAAGTAGCCGGCATGTTCCGATGGAAACGTCACGATTTTCGTCTTGTCGAATTTAGGCCGTGAGTGAGAGAGAACGTAGGCCGAGACGTCATACGACTCCTGATCGCTCAGCGTCCCCGCCGCGTTTTTCGGCATGTTGTAGCGCACGAAGCCGGCCATCGTCCACAGCCGGTGCATGCCGGCGCCGTCGTTGAACGACTTCGGTCCCCACAGCGGAGGATACCCGGGCGAACCGGCGCCGTTTGCGGCATGGCACATCGAGCATTTCTGCGAGTAGATCTGCGCGCCGCGCTTGGCGTCCGGCGCTGCGGGGGGATTGAAGTGCGCGATGCGCACGGCCGGATCGGGTTTGCTTCCGATTTTCGTTCCGCGCGAAAGATACGTGATGTACGCGACCATTGCTTCCATCTCGCGGCTGTCGTATGCCGGCGGACGGCCGTTCATGCTGTAGAGAAAGCACTCCGCCAGCCGGTCTTGCAGCGATATCACGCGTTTCGCGCGCGCATTCCACTGCGGAAACTGCGCGGCGATGCCGACGAAGCTGCCGCCGCGCGCCTTCGTTCCGCCGTTGACATGGCATGCCGCGCAATCCATGTTGGCCGTGATGTACGGCCGCCCCAGATGCGTGCGCGTCTGCATAATGAGCTCGTATCCGTAGCGGACCATGTCGCCGACGTGACCCGCCGGAATCGTCTGCGAATCGAAGACCGCCTGCTCGGCGGGCTGCGAGGGCTGTTTCCCGCCGCAGGCTGCAAGCAGCAGCGCGCAAGCGGCGGCGAGCATGATCGTGAAGCGGCGCATTACAGGTCGACGGTCTGGTAGCCGTAGTGGAAGCGCTGCTGCAGCACCATGATGGTTCCCATCATCGAGGGCACAACGTGCGTTCCGGGAATCAAATGCGTGAGTATGTCGCTCGCAACTTCGCTCGGCGACATGCCGGACGGCGCATTTCCCGCTTTGACCAGGCCGCGCGACTGTTCTTCGACTGCCGTATGGCATGTGAGAAAAATCACTCCGCGTTTTTGCAGCGATTCGATCGAGGAATCTTGATAAAGGCTCGCGGGATCATCCGGATCGCTCGACGTGCCGGGCGATTTTGCGGGAGCGAGGAACGTGTTCGCGGCGATGGGATCGCCTTTGTCGTCTTTGAGTTTGAAGAACTCGCCGATCTTGTATTTGCTCCATACGTAATCGCTGTACGTGAACGCACTCGAGGGACCGTGCGGCGCAAAAACGATGGACATACGATCCTGCGGATAGCCGAACCCGAACTGCAGACCGTTGAGCGCGTTCTTGATGTTCGCGAACACGGGCGGATGCCAGGAAACCGCTTCGACGACGATTCGAATATCCGCCGGTTTGCTGACCAGCCGCGCGAACGCGGCTTCGTCGAAGTCCGCTTTGCGTTCGACCAAATGCGTCCCGCCCGGAACGCTTTGCGCGGCCGCGAGCGCGGGCGTGCCCGCGAGTGCGGCCAAGGAAGCGGAAGAAGCGATAAAGGTTCCGCGGTTCATTTTTCCTCCTAGCGTGGTGGGGAAAAGCCGTACGAGGCGAGGATGGCGCGGGCCTGCGGCGATTGCATGAACGTCACGAACGCTCGAGCCGCCGCAGCATGCGGCGCGCTTGACGCCACCGCGGCTTCGTACTGCGCGTACACGTTTTCCCGTGCGGGGATCGCCACCATGCGCAGCGGCCGGATGCGCTGCTGATAAAGCGCTTCGGAGCGCCAAACCGGGCCGGCATCGGCGCGCCCGTCGAGCAGGTACAGCGGCGTTTCGCGATGATGAATGCGCGTCAAGATCGTCGTTCCGGCAGCGAGTTTCGCGATCATGATCGTGTGCACCAATTGTTCTCCGCCGGCTTTGGCGTATGCGCCTTCGATCTGCTCGGCGACGCCTTCCCATTTCGGGTTCGGCATCACGACGCGAACGTTCGCGCGCCCCAAATCCCGCAGTGAACGAATGTCGCGCGGATTTCCGGCATGCACCAGAATCGCGAGCGAATTCGAGGCGTACGAATGCCACGCCGAGACCTTGCCGATCCGGCGCAGGGTTCGCATACCCCGCGGTCCCGTGAGCAAAACGTCCGGCTGCGCGGATATGAGCAGGTTGCCGACTCGCAGGCCGCCGGAGCGCACCTGCTTGAGCACAATGCCCGGCGGCAGCGTTTCATAAAACACGCTCTGCACGCTGGGATAGCGTTTGCGGAAGGCGTCGAGCAGCGCGGGCATCACCATGTATTGATTCCCCGCGAGGAAAATCACGAGCTGCGCGTGAGCCGGATCGCCGTGGAGATCCAGCACTTGGTCCACGGGAGGCACGGTGAACTCCACCGGCTGCGCGCGAGCAACCCTCGCGGTGAGCGGCATGAAGAGTGCGAGCGCCGCCGCTAGAGCGCTGACTGGACGAAGCATGGCCCGATCGTACGTGGGCCGCGCTCATAAGTCAAATTAGCAATCTTTACAGCAATACAAAGTAAGACTTATAATTGGCCGGTGTCCATCTCGTTCGCGCAGCTGCAGGCGCTCGCTGCCCTTGCCCAGGCCCGCTCTTTCAGTAGGGCGGCACGGCGTCTGCGCGTGACGCAGCCCGCGATAACGCAGCATATTTCGAACCTCACGCGGGAGGTGGGCGTCCGGCTCGTCGACGTGGTGAACCGCCGGCCCGTGCTCACCGAAGCGGGGAACTATCTGGCCGAACGCGCGCACGCGATCGTGGACACGCTCGCGACGCTTGACGCCGACATGGCGGAATTCAAGCAAGCCAAGAGCGGCATGCTGCGCGTGGGCGCGACGTTGACCATCGGAACCTATCTCATCCCGGCCCTGCTGGCATCGTTTTGGCGCGAGCGCCCGCACATACGCGCGGATGTGCGCATTGCCAACACCAGCACGATCGCGCAGATGCTGCGAACGCACGAACTGGGTCTGGCACTGGTCGAAGGCATCATCGCGGACGAAGCAATCGCCACCGTACCGTTTGCGCAAGACGAATTGGTGCTCGTTACCGGCGTAAACGGACCGCTTTGCAGTCGCCGGAAAATTCGCGCGGCCGAGCTCGAGCCGGTGCCGTTCATCAGCCGCGAACCGGGTTCCGGCACGCGGGACTTGGGATACGAAGCCCTGCTGCGCACCGGCGTGCGGCCGCCGATTATTTTGGAACTCCCGAGCGGCGAGGCGATCCTGCACGCGGTCGAAGCGGGCCTCGGGGCCGCGATACTCTCCCGTTTCGCCGTCGAACGAGCCGCACGCGCCGGCAGCGTAAAAACCATCGCTATCACGGATCTTCCGCTGCGGCGCTCGCTCTTTATCGCCGGGACGCGCGGACGCACGCTCTCGCCGCTCGCGCGTGCGTTCGCGCGCATCGTCGCCGGCTCAAATGAAGGGACGGCCGCGTTCGAAGCGGCACTTTCGCAACGGAGGACTACCGCCGAATGAATCCCAGCGGACTCTCGCCGGTTCCCGAAGACGATGCGGCAGTCGAAGTTTCGCGCGTCGAACTTCGGCGTCCCGACACCGTCATGCCGGCATACGCCGCCAAACCGCGCGGCGCGCGGCCGAATACGCCGGGCGTCGTCGTCGTCATGCACATTTGGGGCATCGACGAACCGATTCGCGAGGTCGTGCGGCGTTTCGCGAAGGCCGGATTTGCCGCGATCGCTCCGGATCTCTATTCGCGGTTTCGCGCGCCCGGCGGCGACGGGGAAGCGGACATCTCGAAGTTCCGGCCCTTTTTGGAAAAACTGCAGAACGCGCAGGTCGACGGCGATCTGCGCGCTGCCGCGCTCTGGCTGAAAACGGCGCACCCGCAAGGGAAAGTCGGCGTGGCGGGATTCTGCAACGGCGGCGCGACCGCGCTTCGGCAGGCCATCGACAACGATGACGTCTTTGCCGCGGACGCCGTCTGGTACGGCAAGGTGTCGGGCATCGACGGATCGCGCATCCGCATGCCGATCGTCGGAAACTACGGCGAGAAGGACACGAGCATTCCACCCGACACCGTGCGCGCGTTTCGCAAGATCCTGCGCGCGCCCAGCGACATCGCGATCTATCCGACCTCGGGGCACGCCTTCTTCGATCATACGCGCCCGGCGTATGTGCCGGTAGCCGCGGAGGACTCATGGCGGCGCACGATCGCGTTTTTGACGAAGTATTTGAAGAGCTAGGTCGAATGATCCCGGGGTGACGCTCTCACTCTCGATCATCTTCGCGCTCGTCGCCGGCCTGTTGATCGGCGGTGCGGCAGCGTGGCTCATGATGCGGGCGCTCGGACGCGAGCACGTCGAGACGATCGCGCAGCGGCTCAAGAGCGAGTTGCACGAAAGCAACGCGCGCATCGCCGAAAGCCAGCGCGACACGTTCTTGTCGCTGGCGAACGAACGCTTGGGCGCCGTGGTCGCCCCCGTGCAGCAAAAACTCACTGAATTCGACGCGCTCGTCAAAGCAGTCGAAAAAGACCGCATCGGCGCGTACGAAGGCCTGCGCGAACAGATCACCGGGCTCATCGAGCGCAGCGGCAAGATGGAAACCGCCGCATCGCAGCTCACCTCGGCGCTGCGCAATCCGAGTACGCGCGGAAAATGGGGCGAAATGCAGCTGCGCCGCGTGGTCGAGCTCGCGGGCATGGAAGGCTACTGCGACTACAACGAGCAGCAGACGTTCGACGTCGGCGAGGACCGCGGCCGTCCGGACATGACGGTCGCGCTTCCCGGCAATTCAAAGATTTTCGTCGACGCGAAAGTCCCGCTGAACGCGTATCTGGATGCCGTCGAAGGGAGCGAGGAAGCCGTGCGGCGCGAGAAGATGCGCATGCACGCGAGCGCGTTCAAAAATCACGTCGACTCGCTCGCCAAGCGCAACTATCAGCGCGCGGACGGATCCGCCGATTTCGTGGTGATGTTCGTGCCGGGCGAAGCGTTCCTGAGCGCTGCGTGCACTGAGAACCCCGAGCTCATCGAGTACGGCGCCGGCAAAGGCGTGTACATCGCAAGCCCGCTCACGCTCATCGCGCTGCTGCGCTCGTATGCGCTCGGCTGGCAGCACCGCCAGCAGGAAGAGAACGCGAAAAAGATCGCGGAGGCCGCACGCGTGCTCTACGACCGGCTGCGCACGTTCGTCGGTCACTTCGGCACGATCGGCTCGAGTTTGCAAAAAGCGAACGAAGCCTACAACAAAGCCGTGGGATCGATGGAGAGCCGCGTGCTGCCGCAGGGCCGCAAGATCAAGGAACTGGCCTCACTGCCGGACGCGGAACTGCCCGACTTGACGGCGATAGAAACAGCGCCGCGCGAGTTCACCGCACTCGATACCGAGCCCGGCAAACCGCGCGCACGTCAAGCAAAGCTTTTTACGGACGACTCTCGTACTGCTTGAGCACCGCGAGCGCGTTGGCCACGTGCTGCTGCGGATGCGAGAGATCGGTCAGGGTCGCGAGAATCTTCCCATCGGGTGCGATGACGTACGAGGTGCGATTCGCGTAACTCGGATTCTGCGGCAGAACGGCGTCGTACTGTTTGGCCACAGTCAGCGTCGGATCGGCCGCGACGGGGAATTTGCTGCGGCATTCGCTCACCGAAAACTTGTTGAGCGTGTCGATGTTGTCGTGCGAGACGCCGATGACCGTTGCATGGAGTGCTTGAAACTGCGGCATCGCGTCCGCGAAAGTATGCGCTTCGATCGTGCAGCCTTTCGTGAAGGCGGCCGGATAAAAATACAGGACGACGGGGCCTTTTTTCAGAGCGCCGGCGAGATCAAACGTAAAGACCTTTCCGCCGAGCGATGCTTGCGCGCTGAAGGTTGGCGCGGCGGCGCCGACAGAGAGAGCGGCGAGCGCGGGGGCGGTTGCGAGCGCGGCGAGAACGGCCGCCGCGAGCAGACGACGAAACATGAGAGTACTCCTTCGGGCACGTTCCTGGGCAGGGAGCCTTCCCGCAAGCACACGGCCCTCCTTCGGGGAATCATCAACGATATGGCTGACTGGTCTTCATACTTCGCTCGAATGGAGGGCGCGCCAATCTCGATTGCCGTGGATTTGGCACTCAAGAGCGCCGCACCCATCTCTGAGAAACCAGCCGCCTACACGGTAGCAGTGGCGCTGCGCGAGCCCGACGAGCACGGCATGACCGGTGAAAACGAGTACCGCGCGCTGCAGAGCATCGAAGAAGAGCTTGCCGCCGCGCTCGAGCCGCACGGCATCATCGAAGTGGGACGCGTCACCGGCCGCGGCATGCGCACCTTTCATTATTACGGCCCGCTCATCGAGGCCGCCGCGGAGATCGTCGCAGACGTCATGGGATTTCACAGCGAGTACCGCTATCGCGCGCTCTCCGCGGCCGATCCGACGTGGAGCATCTACTCGGCTTATCTCTATCCGGACGATCACCAACTGGCGTTTGCAAACGACATGAAAGCGCTGCAGGCGCTGCTCGATGCCGGCGATGACTTCGAACGCGCGCGCCCCATCGAACACACGATTCGTTTCCAGGATGCGGACCAGCGCGACGTGTTCGCGCGCGCCATGGCCGATCACGGCTACGAGATCGCGGTGGACGATACGGTGAACGCCGTTCGCTGCAGCAAGAACGATACGATCGATCCGTTCAAGATCACCGAAATGCGCACCGCGCTCACAACCCTGGCGGAAGAATTCGGCGGAATTTATTCGGGCTGGGCTACCGTCGTGCAGCGCAACGCCTAGCGGAAGGGCGCCTCCCGCCAAGCAATCAACTAGGCATGCACGGGAGGAACTTCCAATGATGCACGCGCTGCTGCTCTCTTCACTGATCGGCGCCGCCGGTCCGGCGCCGGCGGCCCGCGCCGCGCTCGCCGTCAAACTCGCGCAAGCCATCGCCGGGGAACACGGCGCCGTGGACACGCGGATTTACGTCGGTGAACTGCCTGCGGGAGCGCCGCCGCCGGCACCGCTGCCGAAATATACGCTGCTGGGCAGCGTCGTGCAGGCGGTGCGGATGAGCGAAACGGGTGACGTGCACGTCTATACCGTGTACTACGAAACACCCGACGCGCAAAACGCACTCGATGCGTACGGCAAAACGCTTGCGGCATTAGGTTGGCACGAACCGCCGATGCAAAAAGCCGTTGCGCAAGTGCTCGCGCCCGAGGGCGGCTTTGCGGTCAGTTCGCCGCTTGCAGCCGCGATGCACGTACACCACATGTACTGCAGTTCGAAGGGCTTTCTCGAAACGGCCGTACTTTCATCGCCCGCGCGAACGCTGACGATTAGCTATGGCGCGGGAGCGCAAGCAGCGACGCTTTGCGCGATAACCACGATGGCGGGTGCGATCTTCGGTCCGCCCGCTCCATCACCGCCGCCGCTCCCCTCCTTGAGCGCTCCGGCGGGGGTGACGATGCACGCTTCACTCGGCCTTGCGGACTTGCTGACCCCCGTTTCCCGCGCCGCGCTCACAACCGCGTCTCCCATAGCAGCCGTCGGCGCCGAGTTCGCAAAACAACTCGTCGCGTCGGGATGGCAAGCGCTGCCTGCGGCGGCGGGCGAAACGGCGTACGTGCAAACTTTCACGAAAAACCAGCAAGGGCGGCACTATCAGGCCGTTCTCTCGTTCATCAGTTCCGGAAAGCCGCAACAGTACGATGCCGCCGTGAGCGAACGCGACCTCGATCGCCCCGCTCAACCGGCTGGTTTTCCGCTTCCGTTCTAGGTCTAGGCGCGCGAATTACGTCGAGAAGGTCCCCGCTTTGAACGGCACTTCACACGCATCGTCGTACAAGTAGACGTCATAGACGTTGTTCGAGATGAGCGGCGGCATCGGTTCGCTTCCGAAATACGTGTTGCTGTTCGCAACCGGTGCGCGCGTCGGCGAACCGGGCGGCGGCGTCGCGTAGGTGAGCGCCGTGCCTTCTTCCGTGCCGGCGTTGTCGATCACGAAATGCAGTTTGCCCGGCGGGGCGTACGGTCCCGGCGAGCTGATCGCGGCGGGTTCGCTTGCGGCCACGTAGATCGTCGAGGTGCTCGCGGGAACGTGCGTCGCACCCGACGGCGGATACAGCAACTGCGCGGAGTCCAGAAGATCGGGACGCCCGCAAGGCGCGGAGGTCGCGGTAAACGTGCCGGCATCGTTCATCAAGTCGAACACGCTGAACGTTGCGCTCGCGCCGCCCCCGATCGGAATCACGTCGATCGTCGCGCTCGCCGCACCGGCTTGCGGCTGGATCGCGGTCGCGCCGAAATGCACGGGATCCGTGCTCGTCACCATGAGTGCGTTCGGATTGCCCGCGCTGGGCGTACCGAATCCATGCGCGCTGTCTACGCTGACTGCGGCCGGAGTCGGAAACGCGCCGCCGAGCGGAAAATTCACGGACTGCGGCGCGATCGTCAGCACCCCTTTCGGCGGCGCAGGCGGGCCGCCGCACAAGTTTCCGCCGCCGCAAGGCGGGCCGCCGGCGCAGCCGCCGAGCGCGGCGGCGGCAAACAAAACGCCCAGCGTGCGCATACACCCGCGCCGCATTCGCTTTACAGACCCATCATGCGGGCGATGACCAGGCGCTGCACTTCATTGGTGCCCTCGCCGATCTCATTGATCTTCTGGTCGCGGTACATGCGCGATACGGGATACTCGTCCATGAACCCGTAGCCGCCGTGGATCTGCACCGCTTCGTTCACCACACGGTGCGAAAGCTCGGCAGCGAAGAGCTTGGCATAGCTTGCGGTCTGCGCGAACTCCCGCTTCTGATCTTTTTCCCATGCCGCCTTGAGCACCATGAGCTCGGCGTGTTCTATCTGCGTGAGCATGTCCACCAGCTTGAATTGAATCGCCTGGAACTTGCTTATGGAGC
The DNA here is from genome assembly GCA_035713505.1 of Vulcanimicrobiaceae bacterium. Taxonomy (GTDB): domain Bacteria; phylum Vulcanimicrobiota; class Vulcanimicrobiia; order Vulcanimicrobiales; family Vulcanimicrobiaceae; genus DATGJX01. The sequence goes on from DASSZL010000242.1 coordinate 16,631, forward strand.
GGCCAAACGCCACGCGCTCTTTCGCGTATTTAAGCGCTTCGTCGTACGCGCCGCGCGCAAGGCCGACCGAGAGCGCCGCGACCGAGATGCGTCCGCCGTCCAGAATCGTCAGAAAGTTCTTGAGGCCCTCGCCGCGCTTGCCAAGCACGTTCTCCTCGGGAACCTGCGCGTCTACAAAGGAAAGCTCGCGCGTATCCGAGGCGCGCCAGCCCATCTTCTTGTACTTTTTGCTGCGGGAGAAGCCGGGCGTATTCTGCTCGACGATGAGATTGGTGATCTCGGGCCTCTCGCCGTTGCGTCCGGTAACCGCGGTTATCGTCGTGCCGCCGCTGATGTCGGTGCCGCTGTTGGTGATGAAGGCCTTCGTGCCGTTCACGATCCACTTGCCGTCTTTGAGCACCGCCTTGGTCTGCGTGTTGCCCGCATCGCTGCCCGCGGCGGGTTCGGTCAAGCCGAAGCCCCAGAGCATCTTGCCCTGCGCGAGCGGCACGAGGTACTTCTCTTTTTGCGCCTGCGTGCCGAAAAGATAGAATGGGCTCGCTCCCAGCGAGACGTGCGCCGCCATCGTGATCGCGGTGGAGGCATCGACGCGCGCAAGTTCCATCACGGCCAGCGCATAGCTCACCGTGTCGGCACCGGCGCCGCCGTACTCTTCGGGAAAGGGCAGGCCCATCAGGCCGAGGTCGGCCATCTCCTTGACGAGATCGTACGGAAACGCTTCCTCGCGGTCCATCTCTTCGGCTCGCGGCGCAACGCGCTCGATCGCGAACTCGCGGACGGTCCGGCGGATGGCCTTCTGTTCATCGGTTAAGTCAAAATTCATAATTGGCAGAGGTATCCATACGGGCACTCTGAAAAACCCTTTTGCAGCGATGATCTCACTACGCGGCGTCTCTCTCGTGTATCCTAACGGAGTGCGCGCCCTCGACGGTATCGATCTCGAGATCGGTAAAGGCGACTTCGTCTTTCTCGTCGGGCACTCCGGAACCGGAAAATCGACTCTCCTGCGGCTGCTCTATCGCGAAATGGTTCCGACCGGCGGTGATATCACCGTCGACGGTATTCGCGTGGACCGCCTGCGGCATGGCCGCGTACCGATGCTGCGCCGGCATCTGGGCGTGGTCTTCCAAGACTTCAAGCTCCTGACCGATAAGACGGTTTGGGAAAACGTGGCTTTCGCGCTTCAGGTCACGGGCGCGCACACCAAAGACGTGATGCGCCAAGTGCCGCGCTGCCTGGATCTGGTCGGGCTCTCCCACAAAAGCCGCATGTATCCGGGCGAGCTCTCGGGCGGCGAACAGCAGCGCGCCGCCATCGCACGGGCTTTGGTCAATAATCCGAAGCTGCTCTTGTGCGACGAACCGACCGGCAACCTGGATCCGGCGACCACCACCGAGATCATGGAACTGCTCGGACGCATCAACCTCAAAGGCACGACGGTCGTCGTCGCCACTCACAATCAAGCCGTCGTCGATCGCATGCGGCGGCGCGTCGTTCGCTTGGAGAACGGCCGCGTCGTCACCGACGAAGAGCGAGGATACTACTTCCTTGGACTGGGGCAAGATCAAATTCTTTCTGGGTGAGGTTCTTCGCAACTTCACCCGGAACGCAGCCATGCAAGCAACCGCCATCGGCACCGTTGCAGTGACGATTGTCCTGCTCGGTGCGTTTTTGTACGCGCGAGCGAGTTTGTCGCACGTTGCCGGCGACGTGATGAGCCAGATCACGATTTCGGTGTACGCGCAGCCGGACGCGACGGCGGCCCAGGAGGACGCGCTGCGCACGGCTTTCGCCAAGGACGAGCGCATCGTCTCCACCGAGTTCGTGCCCAAGAAAGAAGGCTTGCGCGAGCTGCGCGATCGGATGAAAGGCCAGATCGACACGTCGATCCTGACCGAGAATCCGCTGCCGGACAAGTTTCGCGTGAAGGTGCGCGACCCGGAAGAAGTTCCCGCCGTCGCCGCTTCGATCAAGAAACTTCCGAACGTGCAAAGCGTCGATTACGGCCAGGACGTCGTGCAGCGCCTGCTGCAGCTCGGCGGCGTCGCGCGCCGCGTGGGCCTGGGGCTCATCGCGGTGTTCGTTCTCGTCGCGGGCATCATCATCTCGAATACGATTCGTTTGACGGTTTTCGCCCGGCGCCGTGAGATTTCCATCATGCAGCTGGTCGGCGCGACCAACATGTATATCCGCATGCCGTTCATTTGCGAAGGACTCATCGACGGCGCGCTCGGCGCCGGTCTCGCGCTCTCGGTCCTGGCGATCGCCAAAGCAACGCTCATCCCGAAGCTCGCGCTCGCGCTGCCGTGGCTGCAGCTGGGAGCGGCACAAGTTGATCTCTCCTCGCTCGTCCTGCAGCTCGTCGGTGTAGGCGCGGCGGTCGGCGTCATTGCCTCGTGGATAGCAGTCGGACGTTACCTGCGGACGTAAACCGCGAACTCCTGGACGATCTGCTCGCTGCCAAAGCGCTTTTCGCGGCGGTTACGCACATCGCCGCGGAAGCGATCGTCCAAGTCGACGAACGTCGCCGCATCGTGCGCTTTTCCCCGGCTGCCGAAACGATCTTGGGGTTCTCGGCGGAAAGTATGATCGGCGCCGAGGTGGACACAATTCTGGATCAAAGCAATACGGGTTCGCTGTGCTTGCCGGACGACGACGCACGCCCGTTTGCGCTGGTTTTGCGCGATTCGGGAGGCAAGCCGCTGCACGTACGCGCGCGCTGCCTGACGCTCAAGCACGGTGCCGAGCCGGACGGCTGGCTCCTGGTGTTTGCGCCCAAGGCGCGCATAGAAGAGATCGAGCAGCTCAAGAACGAGCTGGTCAGCACCGTCTCGCACGAACTCAAGACGCCGCTGGCGGCGATCAAAGCGTATACGGCGACGCTGCGTCAAAACCCCGCGCTGTACGAATCGCATCGCGAAGAATTCCTGGGCGTGGTCGAACAACAGGCAGATCGCCTCTCGCGCCTAGTCGACGATATACTGCTGGTGACGCGGGTGGAGTCGGGGCACATGCTGCGCCGTCGTGTCAGCGTGGCGCTCGATAGCGTCGTCGATCAGGCGCTGCGCGAGCTCCATCACGATCCCGTAAACCATCCCCTCGCCCGCCGGTACGAAGGCGGCGTCGTGATCTCGGGCGATCCGGAGCGGCTGCGCGACGTCTTTCGCAACCTGCTCGAGAACGCGTTCAAGTACTCCCCGGCGGGCGGCGCGATCGAAATTTCCGCGGAAAACGCCCCCGACCAGACCGTCGTGCATATCCGCGACAGCGGCATCGGTATCGCGGCGGCCGATTTGCCCTATATTTTCGATCGCTTTTATCGCGCCGAATCGGAGAACACCGCGAGCGTGGGCGGAAGCGGCCTGGGACTGTACATCGTTCACGCGCTCGTGCGCGCGCACGGAGGCGCGATCGACGTGCGCAGCGAGCGCGGTACGGGCACGACGTTCACCCTGAGGTTCCCGGTCAGATGAACGATCCGATGGACATGCAGGGCAAGCAGATACTGGTCGTCGACGACGATCGCAATTTGCGCAAGATCATTCAAACCAATCTCGAGCTCGCAGGCTATGACGTCACCACGGCCGCGAACGGCGAGGAAGCGCTTCGCGTGCTGGATTCCATGCAGCCCGATCTCATCGTGCTCGACGTCATGATGCCGCTCATGGACGGCTACGAGGTCGCGCGCCGCATACGCCGTCACCCGGCGAACACGCACGTGCCGATCATCATGCTCACCGCGAAGTCGGAAGTCGAGGATAAGCTCGCCGGGTTCGAAGCCGGCGCCGACGACTACATCACCAAGCCCTTCGGCCCGCAAGAACTGTTGGCACGCGTCAAGGCGAAGATCCGGCGCGTCGAGGTGGACTCCTCGCTCTCACCCCTCACGCGTTTGCCCGGCAACTTGGCGATCGAATCGGAGCTGCGCCGGCGCATCGACGAGAACGCGCCGTTCGCGGTTTTGTATCTCGACCTGGACAATTTCAAAGCGTTCAACGACGTGTACGGGTTCACGCACGGCGACGAGGCGATTCAACTCATCGCGTCGTGCGCGGTCGACGTCGTGCGCCGCCGCGGCACCACGGAAGATTTCGTCGGTCACATCGGCGGCGACGATTTCATCATCGTAACGTTGCCCGAACGCGCCGAGGAAATCGCGCGGGAGATCATCGACATGTTCGACCGCGACATCCGCAAACTCTACAACGCGCAAGATCTGCGCCAGGGCTACATCGAAACGCGGGACCGGCGCGGGACGCTCAATCGTTTTCCCATCATGTCTTTGTCGATTGCCATCATCTCCAACGAACAGCGCGCTCTCGACAACTACGCGCAGATCGGCGAGGCCGCCGCGGAGCTCAAGCGGTACGCCAAATCGATCGGCGGTTCGGTCTACGTAAAGGACAAACGCAAGAAATGAACCCTCGCGTCCGCGCCTTGGCGGCGGTACTGCTGCTCGCGCTCTTTCCCGCCACGGCGATGCCGTCGAGTTTGAGCGTCCGCATCGAAGCGCAGCGCAGAAAGACCGCGCAGATTCACCAGCAGTTGCACGCAAAACGAACCGAGCTGCACGCCGCGACGGTGCGCGTCACCAACCTGCAATCCCAGCTCGATCGGACCAACGCCGCGATTACGAGCGTCAACGCGCATTTGGACGATCTTACGGCGCAGGAGCACAGCACCCAGCGCAAACTCTGGTGGAACACGATTCAGCTCGACGCCGCGGAAAAGACGCTCAAACTGCACGACACTTTACTCAAGCGGCGGTTGGTGGACGTCTACGAGCATGGCGATCTCGGCTATTTGAGCGTGCTGCTGGCGTCCAAATCGTTCACCGACTTCGTCGAGCGCTGGGAAGACTTGCGTTTGCTGATCGCGGCCAACGAGCGCGCGGTGCGCGAACGCAAAGCCGCGGAAACCAAAGTCGCGAGCGCGCAGCGCAGCCTGGTCTCGACGCAAGAGGCGCTGCAAACGCAGGAGCAGGCCCAGCAGCGCGCGCGCAATCAGCTCGACATTCTTGCGGCCGAACGCTCCAATCTCGTCGCCGTCGCGGACGCGCAGCGCCGGCACGTTGCGAGCGAGGTCGCGGAGATGGAAGATCTCTCGGCCAGCGAAGAAGCGCAGCTCGAAGCGCTGATCATCGAGCGCCAGCGGCAAATCGAAGCCGAGCGCGAAGCTCAGCGCCGCGCGGCCGGCATCGTCGGCACGACCAGCGCTCCCGGCGCTCTGGCCTGGCCGGTTTCCGGAACGATCACCTCGCCCTTCGGCTACCGCCGCAACCCCTTCGGCGGGGGCATGGAGTTCCACCAAGGCCTGGATATCGCCGCGCCCATGGGCACCACCATCACGGCGGCAGCGTCCGGCACGGTCATTTCGGCCGGCTGGTACGGCGGCTACGGCAACTACATTCTCATCGATCACGGCGGCGGCATGGCGACCGGTTACGGCCACTGCTCGCAGATCTTCGTCTCCGTCGGACAGCAGGTCCAGAAGGGACAGGCCATCGGCGCCGTCGGGTCCACAGGCGCATCCACCGGGCCGCACGTACACTTCGAGGTACGTATCAACGGTAAGCCGGTCGATCCGGCCGCTTACTTGCATTAGCGAGCGGTGCGGCCGAGCCCGGCGAGGGGGCCTCGAAACCACCTGAGCGCAATCTGGGTACTAACCGGGTACGGCACTCGCCCACACCCGTTCTGTAAAAGGACCGCTGCTCAAGGTGTCATCTATCATCCGCTGGCTGTTCGCAGCCGTTTTGCTCGCCGCCGCCGCGTTCGCGGGCGCGTATTACGTGCGTTCAACGCACGCCGCGCAGTTCGTGAGCGCGGACCAAAGCACGGCGGACAACGAAACCGGCCAAGTCGCCTCGCTCGACGTGAGCAACGTGCTCGGGCCGCAGGTCGTCGACCAGCAGCTCTTGGGTCTGGCATACCGGCAAGTAGCGCGGGTCTATTACAAACCGGTCAACACGGACGTGCTCATTCAGGGCGAGCACAGCGGGCTGGAAACGTATCTGCGCGACGTGCTCAAATCCAAACACGTCGCCGTCAAGCCGGTGCTGCCGCAGCCGAACACGCAAGGCGACGCCGCGCAGGACGTTCATGCACTCGATCGGCAGCTCGCGTTCGCGCAAGATCACTACGCGCGTTATCTCGGTAAAAACGGACGCGACCAGCTCACCGAAGCGGCGCTCGCCGGAATGCTGGGTTCACTGCACGATCCGTATACCGTGTATCTGTCGCCGGATCAAATTCGCGCGCTCAACGAGCAGCTCAACGGCGGTGACTTCGGCGGCATCGGCGTCTTCATCTACCAATTGAAAGACGGCCAAGTCATCGTGCAGCCGATTGAAGGGCTGCCCGCGGCGCGCGCGGGCATGCACGGCGATGAGGTCGTGAAGACCGTCGACGGCCGGCCGGTGCGCGGCATGGCTCTCGACCGCGTCGAGCGCATGATCCGCGGTCCCGAAGGCAGCACCGTCACGCTCACGACGCATCCATACAAGAAAACCGCGCAGCACGAGTACCGCATCACTCGCGAGATCATTCACGTGCCCAGCGTTCATGCGAAGATGGAAGACGGCTACGAATACATTCGTCTTTCGGACTTCGGTGAAACCTCGGCGGCGGAGGTGCGCAAAGCGCTGCTCGACGGCAAGGCGCACGGCTCGAAGGGAACCATCCTCGATCTGCGCGACAACGGCGGCGGCTTGCTCACCGCTGCGGTCAATATTTCCAGCCTGTTCGTCCCCAAAGGACCGATCGTGACCGAGATCGACCGCTACGGCAATCGCGACGTGCAGGATGCCACCGGCAACGTCATCCACGGCATCACCCCTGCGGTCATCCTCGTGAACGGCTACACCGCCAGCGCCTCCGAGATAACCGCCGGCGCGCTGCAGGACTACAAACTCGCCACCCTCATCGGCACCAAGACGTTCGGGAAAGGCGTCGTGCAGGGTATCTTTTCGATGCCCAACGGCGGCGCGCTCAAGATTACGACCCAGCGCTACGTCACGCCGAACGGCCGCGACATCCAGCACAAGGGCATCGAGCCCGACATCGTCGTGCCCCAGAGCCCCGACCTCTCGTTCATCGACACCCCCAAAGACAAACAACTTCAAGCCGCAAAGGCATTTTTGAAGCGTCAAACGCGTTAGTAGGTTTATGAAGCGACTCACCGCCCTGGCCGCTGCCGCCGCTCTGCTGCTGGCAGCCGCCCAAATTCCCGCAGCCGGATCCGCAGCCGCGCCCTCCGGCATCTCTCCGCTCGACGCGACCGAGATTCAGTTCAGCTACGACAAGCTGCGCACGGACTTTTATAAGAAGACCAACCCGCAGAGCATCGTGGACGGCGCTCGCACGCAGCTCGCGCACGAGCTGCAAACTGCGGGGGTGAAGGCCTCGCTTCCGCCGATTTTCGGAAGCGATAACGTTTCGCGCACCGCGCAAGCCGTCGGCCGTGAAGTCGACGTGGCTGCCCGCCTCTCGCATGGGAAGCTCAGTCCGCACACGCTCGCATATGCGGCGATCTCCGGCATGCTGAACTCGGTGCACGATCGCTATACGGTGTTTCTTTCACCCAAGGAATACGCGGCGCTCAATGAGGGCTTGGACGGCGGTACGTTTGCCGGCACGGGCATCGTGATTCAGCAAGACCCGCAAACCAAATATATCGACGTGAGCAACGTGATCCCGGATGGTCCCGCCGATAAGGCCGGAATCCAGCAAGATGACGTCATCACGGCGATCGACGGCGCGTCGACCAAGGGTTTGACTCTGCAGCAAGCTTCGACGCGGCTGCGCGGCAAGGCAGGCACGCAAGTGCAGCTGTCGATCGAACGCAGCGGCAAACCCCTGGGGGCGCCGATTGCAATCACGCGCGCGCAGATCCATCAGCTCTCGGTGTACGAGAAGATGCTGCCCGGCAAGATTGGATACGTCGACCTCACCGTGTTCGGCCGCGACACCGGAGCGGAACTCGAACGCGCACTGGATCGCCTGCAGCAGGAAGGCGCCCGTGCCATCGTCATGGATCTGCGCGACAACGGCGGCGGTTACTTGGAAGCGGCTCTGGACGTGAGTTCCAAATTCATCGCTTCGGGGCCAATCGTCTCGGTGGAATCGCGCGCGTCCAACGTAACGACGTATGAAGCGGAGAACACGGCCATCGCGCCCGTTCCGCTCGCAGTGCTCGTTAATGGACACACTGCCTCGGCCTCCGAGATTACCTCGGGCGCCATTCAGGACAGCGGCGTTGGAACGATCATCGGTACGAAAACCTTCGGCAAAGGCGTCGTGCAGGAAATTTTGCCCCTGCCGGACGGCAGCGCAATCAAAATCACCGACGCCCGCTACCTGACCCCGCACAACCGCGACATCAACCATCTGGGAATCACGCCCGACATCGTAGTCGACGAGAGCAAAGGCGACCGGTTCGGCGATCCCACCCGCGACAGCCAGCTGGCGCGCGCGCTGCAGTATCTGAACGAGCGGATCGCGCACAGCGGAGCGAGCCCCACCTCCTCCACGCAATAGGCCAAAAGAAGCAAAGTGCCGCAGCCGTCCGTTCCGAATACCCGCAGGTATGGAACGGACGGCCGGTCCCCGGGACAGCGAGCTCGTCCGGCAAACCGCCGAACTGCTTTCGCTCGGAGGACCGCTACCCGACCTCTTCGAGCGCTTTTGCACCCTCTTGGCGCGATTCGTCGACGCCTCGGTGGTCTTCATCGCGCTTGACTCCCCCAGCGGCGTTCACATCGAGTTCGTCTACGACCACGGGCTGAGCATGCGCGACGCGCACGTGCCCGTTCGTCCGCAGTCCCAGACGTTTCGCGTCATGCATACGGGCGAATCCCTGCTCATGCGCGGTCCCGACGATCTGCCGCAAATCCGCGTCGACCTGCAAATCCCCGGCGCCGGCGACGACGACACCGTGAGCGCGATTTTCGTGCCGCTGCGGTATGGAACGCGCCCGGTCGGCGTGCTCTCGGTCCAAAGCGGCACCCCCGGCGCATATGACGAGCACGATCTGCAACTGCTCGAAACGTGCGCGCTCTACGTTGCGGTCGGGATGAAACGCGCGTTCGCCGACGCCTCTCAATCCGGCGGCGACGGTTTTGCGACAACCGATGGGGTGACCGGGACCGCGACGCGACGCGTGTTCGAGGAGCACTTGGCCAACGAATGGCAGCACGCTCGCCGTTTTGGCACGCCCGTGGCAATCATCCTGATGGACATCGATCGGTTCAAGAGTTTCAACGACACGTACGGTCACGTCGCGGGGGATTCGTGTTTAGCGCAAATCGCGCAAGCCGCGCGCAGTTGCGTTTCCCGGCGCTCGGACCTGTTCGCGCGCTACGGCGGCGAAGAGTTTGCCGCGATTCTTCGGGACGTTCCCGCGCACGCGGCGACGGTCGTAGCCGAGCGCATGCGCAAAGCCGTATCGGATCTGCAAGTTCCGCACGCTCGCAACAGCGGCGCAATCGTGACGGCGAGCTTCGGCGTGGCGTGCGCGCACGCAAACGGCGAGGATCCGCGCTCGCTGCTGCGGCGCGCCGATCGCGCGTTGTACGCGGCCAAAACGTCCGGGCGCAATCGCGTCGTGCTCGAGACGCCGCAACAGATCGACGAGTATCCGCACACCGGAGGCAATCTGCCGCCGCGCACGACGCCGACCATCGGGCGAACGATCGAACTCGACGCGCTGGCACGCAGTTTGGCAATTTCGCGACTGACGACCGTCGTCGGACCGGGCGGCACCGGCAAAACGCATTGCGCGCTTGCCGTCGCCGATCAGCTGATGCAGGCGTACGTGCACGGCGCGTGGTTCTTCGACTTCAGTCTCGTGCGCGATGAAGCGGATATCGACGCGGTGCTCAGCGCCGCGACGACGGAGCGGCTCGCAGCGCATCGCCGGCCGCGCGATGCGGTGCTGAATTACTTCGCGCACAAACATTGTCTTATCGTTCTGGACAATTGCGAACACGTAAGCGAGGAAGTCGCCGCGCTGTGCGCCGGACTGCTGGCTCAGGCGCCTCGCACGACGATCCTGGCAACGAGCCGCCGGCCGCTCAAACTTGCCGAAGAACGCGTGTTTCATCTCAGTCCGCTCACGCGCGAAGACGCCGAAGCGCTGTTTTTGTCACGCGCGAGGGCGGCATCCCCGGCCAGCATTTTCGATGCGCGGGAACGCGCGGAAATCCGGGACTTGTGCGGACACTTGGACGATTTACCGCTCGCCATCGAAATGGCAGCCTCGCGCTGCGCGTCTTTTTTGCCGGCAACGATGCTGTCCGCGCTGCGCAATCAGCCGCGCACGCTCGAAGCGACGATCGCTTGGAGCTACGCGCTGCTCGACGAACGTGCGCAGCGACTCTTTGAACGGCTCAGCGTTTTCGGGCGCACGTTCGACGCCGAGGCCGCGCGCGACATCTGCGGCTGCTCGCCGCTGCGTCCGGGAGAGGCCGCCGCAGCGTTTGATGAGATCGTCGAGCGGCGCCTGGCCGTGCCCGCGCACGTGTGGGACGACGAGCGGTTCATGCTGCTGCAGCCGATGCGCGACTATGCGGCTCAACGTCTACGCGAGCGCGGCGAGGAGTCGTTCATGTATGCGCGCCATGCGGAGTACTATCTTGCCGCGGCACGCCGGCTCAGCCGTCATCGTGCACGCGAGTGGGCGGAATTTCGCATGGCGCTCGAACGCAGCTTCGCCGCCGGTTCGCCTACCGCGGCCGAACTCGTGCTCGCATTGCGCGGCTGGTGGACGGCATCGGGGCGCACGCGCGAAGCACGCGTGTGGAGCGAGCGGGCGCTGCATGCCGCTGCGCCCGCAGATCCGCATCGCGGGGAGCTGCTGTATGCCGCGGCCGCGGCGGCGCAAAGCGACGGCGATTTTCACGCGGTGCGTGACTACGCAAGCGAACTGCTTGCGCTTGCGCAGGACGTCGCGGATCACAATAAGCTGGGGCGCGCGTGCGATGCGCTCGGCACGGCGGAAAAGCACCTGGGCAACGCCAAGGCGGCGCAGCAATGGTACGCGTCCGCGCTCGCGCATTACCGCATCGACGGCGACCGGCGCAGTGTGGGCGCGGTGCTGCTCAATCTTGGCACGGCGGCGGCGGACATACTGCTCGATTTCGCGTCGGCGCGCACGTACTTTTTGGAAGCGCTGCAAATTTTCCGCGAACTGGAGCTGCCGCCCGACATCGGCATCGCGCTCGCATGTTTGGCGGATATTTCCGGTCAGATGAGCGACTACGAAACGGCGCTCACGTACGCGTCGGAAAGCCTGTCCGTGTTCGAGCGGCTGCGCAAGCCCTGCGCGCAAGCGTGGCAGCTGGTGAGCATAGCGCATTACCGCATCGAGCGTCAAGAATGGGAACGCGCAGCATCCGCGCTGCGCGGCGCACACGCAATCTTGCAGGAGCACCCGCACCGCGAGTACGCCGCGCTGCTGTTGGAAGTGGGACTGTATCTCGCCGGCGACCTGCAGCGCGATGAATTGGCCGCGCGCATCGCCGGATATTTGCATCTGTATCGTGAGCGCGAGGCGGTGCCGCGCCTTCCCAGCGCGCAGCGTCACTATGACGGCCGGGTGCAGCGTGCCCGCCGCAGACTGGGCACGCCGGCATTCGAAACGGCCTACGCATCCGGCCCGTCGTACGCGCCGGATGCGCTGGTCGCGGACGTCGTGCGCCCTTAGGTTTTTTTCTTCCGCGTTGTTGTTTTCACCGCGGTTTTTCGCGTCGATCGCGTCTTCTTGACCGCGGGCTGTGCCGCGCTCTGATCTTCCGCGCTCTTGCGAGTGCGAGTCGTCCGCTTGAGCGGAGCCGCCGCGCCCTCGTCGCTCAGCTTCTTACGCGTGCGCTTCGGTTTTTCGACTTCGGCGACCGCGGGCGCTTGCGCAGCCTTCGGCTTGCGGGTGCTGCGCTTGGGCTTGGCTTCGGGCTCGGGCGCGGGCAGTGCTGCGGTGCGTGTCGCGCCGAGCTGACCGCTCGCCACGGGCGGCGCCTCGGGCGCGGCCGTGCGGCGGCGACGAGCCGGTTTGGTGGGCTTGGCGTTCTCCTCGGGGGCACGCAGATGCGGCGGCGGGGGCTCTACAGCCGGCGGCTGCACTTTGCGATTCCACGGAGCGATGGCGCGCACGGGTTCGCGCGGTGCCGTCTGGCCCGTGGGTTCGGCACTGCCGTCGGCTCCCACGCGGAAGATGTGCCGATCCGGCATCGCCGTCGGCGGTACGGCTCCCGGCGCAGCACCCGGCACAGCACCTTCGATGCCCGGTCCGTGTCCGCGGCGGCGGCGGCGACGGCGGCGGCGGCGGCGTCCACCCTCGCCCCCCTCGTGCGGCTGCAACGGCTGCTCGTGCTCCGGGGCTTGCGCCTCGGGCTCTTCGGTCTCCACTTGCGCTTGCGCGCTCTCGGCGGATATTCCGGCCTGAGCCGCCTGGACGAAATCCTCGCGTCCGCCGCGTCCACCGCGGCCGCGACGGCGACGGCGGCGGCGATGTCCCTCGCCGTACGCCTGCCCCAGGCCGCCCGAGGGACGAACCTCGCCTTCGGCGATCACGATCGCTTCGGGCGTACGTTCGGCTTTCTCTTCGGCGACGACCGCCTTGTCTTGGCGTTCCTCTTCCTCGGTAATCGTCGTAATGCCGATGGGCGGACGGGCTTGCGAGAACTTTGCCGCTTCCTCGGCGAGTTCGCGCAGCTGCTGCGTCTGCTCGGACGGAGTGAGATCGGCCTTGCCGCCGCGGCGGCGCCGCCGTTTTTTCTTCTCGCCCGGCGCTGCGGCCGCGAGCTCCGCGAGCGCGGAATCCTCGGCCACGTCGATAAGTTTGATGCGCGCGGTCTGGCCCGCCATGTTCACCGCGTTTTCGACCTCGATGATGCGGCCTTGAATAACGGCCGCGGCCGACGTCGCATTCGGCAGACGTCCGGGCAGCAGCTCGACTTCATGTTCGTCGCCCACGCGAAGGACGCCGTCGGTTTTGACGTCCGCGACGTCGCGCAGACGCACTTTCTCGGGATGCAGCATCGGATCGACGCGCACGTGAATGGGCGCGCTGAGCTGTGCGGCCAGGTGTTTACATTCCTCTTCGTACCAAAATTCGAGCTGCGCCGCGACCGTGGGCGCCGATTCAACGAGCACCGCCCGTCCGTCCGAGCGCTGATGCGCGCGAATCTTGCGCAGGGCGTCGATCGCGACCGACTGCGACGACATGACCGTGCCCAGGCCCAAACACGTCGGGCAGCTGCCGCGCAGCTGCGAGCTGAGGTCTTTGCCGACGCGCTTGCGCGTGAATTCCAAAAGTCCCAAATTGCTGAACGACTGAATCGTCGAGCGCGTGCGGTCTTTACGCAGACCCGCTTCGAGCGTGGAAACCACTTTGTTGCGCGACGATTCGGTGTTCATGTCGATGAAATCGCAAACCACGATGCCGCCGATGTCGCGCAGACGGACCTGCCGCGCGATCTCCGCAGCCGCCTCGATGTTCGTCTTGACGATGGTGTCTTCGAGGTTCTTGCCGCCGGTGAATTTGCCGGAGTTCACGTCGATGACCGTGAGCGCTTCGGTTGTTTCGATGACGATCGATCCGCCGGAGGGAAGATTGATCTTCGGCTTCATGAGCTTTTGCAGCTCGTCGTCGATTTTATAGTCTTTGAACAGCGAGCGCCCGGAGTTGTAATGCTCGACGCGATCGAGATACTGCGGTCCGAGCAGTTGCAGGAACGTGCAGACTTTCCGGTACTCTTCCTCGTTGTCGATGAAGACGCGGTCCACGTCCGCGGTGATGAAATCGCGGGCCGCTTTATACACCAGGTTCATGTCCTTGTGCAGCAGCGCGGGGGAAGCGGCGCGTTTGAACGATTCGAGGATGCCGTGCCACATGCGGATGAGCACGCCGAGATCCGCAATCAGTTCGGCTTCGCTCACGCCCGCGGCCGCGGTGCGCACCACCGTCGCCATGCCCTCCGGACGGATGCGCTTCATCACCGCCTTGAGGCGGTTGCGCTCGTCCGCGGAATCGATCTTGCGGGAGACGCCGCTGTATTTGCCGGTCGGCATCAGAATGAGATAGCGGCCCGGCAGCGAGATGTTGGTGCTGATGCGCGCGCCCTTGAGCCCGCGCGGCTCCTTGACGATCTGCACCAGGACGTCGTCGCCGCGGTTGACCTTCTCGCTGATGGTCCAGCCGCTGCGGCCCTGCGTGATTTCGACGTCGCCGATGTTCAGCGGCGTTTTGTTGATGTCGTCGACGTAGAGAAACGCGTTACGGCCAAGGCCGATATCCACGAAACTCGCGCCCATGCCGGGCAAAACGTTTTGGACTTTTCCCTTGTAGATCGAGCCGATGACTTTTTCTTCGCGCTCGATGTAAATTTCCGCGAGGACGTTGTCCTCAAGTATGGCGACCCGATTCTCCCACGGGTCGCTCGAGATCAATATCTCGGTCGACAATAGCTACCTAGCCTTTACAGCCCGGGCGCCTAACTCGCCGACCCCCATGTCATGGTGAGCCTGTCGAACCACGCGAGGACGGCGCTCGCATCCAATCGCACTCCATGCGATTTCCTGCGGCGGCCGCGCTCGAGCGGGTACGCTAGCGAGCCCTGACGCTCCGAAAAACTTCTCTTGACCCTCGCCGGGCCATAACGAAGAGGCTCGTCCGGGTCAGGGCCTCACGTTCCCGGACGGCGGCGGCCGGACCTGCCCCTGCGAGTCCTAGTATGCGGGAGGCGAGTAGACGTTGAAGGTGAGCGCGGGCTGCCGCGAACGATTGCGCAGCCCGGTGCGGGACGTCGCGGCGCACGATGGTGGAGTCGCCGGCACGCATGGTAAACGAACGCTCGCCGATCTCGGCCTGGAGCACGCCTTCGATCACGTAAAGCACTTGCTCGCTCTGCGGGTGCTCGTTTTCTTTCGGGCCGCTCTCCTCGCCGGGGCCGATGGACATGACGGCCGTTTGCGTGAGCTCACCGGTCTGCAGCACGGAAAACCAGGACTGCGATTCGCGGACGTTCAGGACGCTCATAATTCTTACGTATTCCCAACTTTCATTAAGCGATAGATTTCGCGCGTTTTACGCCGGCTGCCGATCTCGACTTCCAGGCTGCGCAAGGCGGCGCAGGCCTGCAGCGCTTCAAAATCCGCGACGTTCAACTGCGGCATTCCCTCGATTCGCAGTTCGCGCAGCGACGGCGCGCTCGCGAGCGGACGCAAGTCGCTGACGGCGCCCAGATCGCAGAGCTCCAGACGCTCCAAGCGCTCCAGCCGATGCAGCGGCGGGAGCTGCGGCACATCGAGGGCTCGCAATTTCAGCGTACTTACGTTTCGCAGCGCCGTCATCGCGTCTAAATCATATTCGCCGTGTGCCAGCGTAAGCTGCTCCAGCACCGGCGCGCCGGCGAACGACGGGAAGTCCGGCGGCGGCGTATTTTCGAGCAGCAGTGAGCGCAGTTCAGCGCAGCGCTCCACCGGTGCAAGGGAGGCGCGCGTCCCGCGCAGTTCCAGCGTGCGCAGCGCCGGCAGCGCATCTATAAAGGCGAGATCGATCTGCGCCGCTCCGATGCGCAACGTTCGCAGCGCGCGCAGCTGCGCAAGCGCCTGCGGGTGCTTCAGGTGATGAACCTCGAGCGTCAGATCGCGCAGCGCATCGAGCGGCGCCAGCGCCAGCGCGTCGAATCCGTGACGGAAACCGTGCACGCGTACTTGGACGTGCGGATGCGCTTCGATGAAGACGCGCAACTGCTCGAGGTCCGCGGCGCTCAGCGGCGTGCTGAACTGCAGGGTGCCGCCGTGCTCGAGCGTCCGCAGACGCGACGGATCGATGGGCGAGCGAAGCTGGCACACGCTCTGCGCGCGCGGCGCGGTTTCACCCGCCAGCATTCGGCGCAGGACCGTTTCGACGTCCCGCGCATCGGCAAAGCGCGCATCCGGCAGCGACTGCGCCTGTGCTGCGGTAAGCGGCGTTCGTTCGAGGATCTGCAGCGTTTGCGGATCGTAGCGCACCTGCGTCCACGTCCGGGCGAATGCGCCGCGCGAAGCGAAGGGCGGAAACGGCCACGCCTGCTCGTCGAATGCCAGTGAGGTTGCGATGATCTGCCAGCGGCCGTGTTCGATACCGCCCCCGCCGAACAGCATCGCCGCGAGCGCATCCTTGGGTGAGAGCGCGCGCAGCTCGTCGTGCGTGGGCGTACGGCCGGCCGGAACCGCGAAAAAATAACCGAATAGGCGTGAACGGCACGCGCGGGCAAGTATCGCCAGCGCGTCATGCTCGCCGCCAAGCGGGATGCGCAGCCAGTCGCCGGCCTTATATCGCCTTTTCACCGATGAAGAACACCTTTCGACGCACGACCTCCGGACGCCGCAGCGGTCAACGCTTCGACGCTGACCACGGCGTGGTTACCGAAGCGCTGCTCTTTTTGGGTGAACTCGATCCGCAGGCCATCGGCGATGCAATCGAGGATGCGACGCATTACGAGCCGACTCCGGTCAAGGATCTTACCGCGCTGCTCGACGCGCTGCCGGACGGCGAAGGCTGGACGTTCGTCGATGTCGGCGCGGGCATGGGGCGCGTGGTGCTGCTCGCGAGTACGCGCCCCTTCAAACAGATCGTCGGGGTTGAAGTCTCGGGCGCGCTGTGCGAAACCGCGCGTGATAACGTGGTGCGCTGGAGGCGCGCCCATCCGGCCGCACCCTGCAAGGACATACGCATCGTTCACGCCGATGCGGCCGCATTTCGATTTCCGCACGGCAACGCGATCGTCTATCTGTACAATCCGTTCGGGGAACGAACGCTCGTGCGCTTGGCCGACGCCCTCGCCGCGCGCAACGAGCCGTGCTACCTCGTGTACCACACGCCGGTGCACCGCGGCGTGCTCGACGCGCATGCGCGTTTCGAACTGGTGCGGGAGATGGATTTCGGCGCGATCTACCGGTTACGCGTTGCCTAACATCCCGCGATCTTTTTGCGCGTAGATGTTGAGCAGCATGCCGATGGCGGCGAAATTGGTGAGGACCGCCGAGCCCCCGTACGACATGAAGGGCAGCGGGATGCCGGTAATGGGCATGATGCCGATCGTCATGCCGACGTTGACGATAATATGGAACGCGAACATGCCCACGATGCCGGCCGCGAGCAGAAATCCGAATTTATCCCGCGCGGCGAGCATTGCTTGAATGCCCCCGTACAGCAGGCCGACGTAGAGCACGATCAACGTAATGGCGCCGATGAAGCCGAGTTCTTCGGCCACCACGGTAAAGATGAAGTCGCGCGAATGCTCGGGGACGAAGTTGAGCTGCGTCTGCGTTCCATGGTGCAGTCCGCGCCCGAACCATTCACCGCTGCCCACCGCAATCTTGGATTGATTGAGGTTGTAGCCGGCGCCCTGCGGATCGGCCTTCGGATTGAGGAAGACCAGCAAGCGCGCTTTTTGAAACGGTTTGAGGATGAAGTTCGTGCCGACCGTGAAGGCGGCCGTTGCAACCACGCCCACGGCGTACAACACGAAATACAGCATCTTCTCCAAGCCGAAGAAGAGCTGCGTCGAGAGAATCGCGAGCAGCACCAGCGTCGTTCCGAGATCCGGCTGTTTGACGATGAGCAGCGCCGGTATACCGACGGCGACGAGCGGGCGCGCCAAATCTTCCAGGCGGTGGAACGGCCACTTACACAATCCCCACGCGACGAAGATCGCCAGGACCAATTTCGCGGGCTCGGACGGTTGAAACGTGCCGAGCGGTCCGAGCGAGATCCAGCGCTGCGCGCCGAGCGCGTGATGCCCGCCTTTGAGCACGAATGCGAGCAACAGCAGATTCACGCCATACAGCCAGGGCGCCCACTGCTGAAAATTGCGGTAATCGATGCGCGAAAAAATGATCATCACCGCGACGCCGACGATCGAATAGAAGATTTGTTTCTTGTATTCGGATCCGGCGCCGGCCGAATGCAGATCCGCCGATTGGATGGCAACAAAACCGAAGAGCGTCAGCGCGAAAGCTGCCGCGATCAAATACCAATTGACGTTGCGTAAGTACCGTCGCGTCTCGTAGGGCAGGGCGATGGTGGCCATCTCCCCCGGTTATCGGCTGATCGCCGCGCCTCTCCCTTTCAAGCGAGCAGCGCCTTCCGCCGCCGCAAACAGGCACGCGAACCACCCGAGTTCGAACTGGCCGGCCGTCCGATCGACGAAGAGCCGGTAGAGCACGTAGAGCACCAGCGCGCCGGCCGCATAGCCGGCAATGACTTGGAGCGAGTTTTTCGACGCGCCGCGCACGCGGTAAACCGCCGAAAACGTGAGGAAAGTCAGGAAAATATAGCAGAAGTTGTTTCCGAAAATCCCGTTCAGCGGCGCCCACAGGCTGCGCGCCAGCAGCACCAGCGTCGCAGCGAGCGCATCGCCCACGATAACCCGCGCGGCGGCGCTAATGCTGCCGTTGCGCATCGGCCTGCTCCGAGCCCCCGCCGGTGAAAAACTGCCAGACGGCATGCAGCGCGTCTTTGGCGTACCGGATAGCGCCGGCGGCTCCGCCGCTACCTGAAATAATCCAGCGCAGCGCATCCGCACCGCGGTGTTTTACTTGCTCCTTGGCGTACTCGACGGCCCGCTCGCCGGCAAACTTCGCTGCGCCGGCGGGGCTGCGCAGCGACTTGAGGGTGTCGAGCGCCTTGGCGCCCTCGGACCGCGCAAACGACGCGATCGCGTCCCCCGCACCCAGGTCCAGCGCGATGGACCCGGCCATCGGCGCGGCCAGCGCGCCCAGGGCGATCGCGCCTTGTTGCAGCGTATGCTTGGGCGAGTTGTGCGGAACGCAGCCGATGAAGCCGTGCGTATTGATGAAGTCCTGGCCGTACGCGCATTCCGGCGGCTGCGTGTACCAGCCCGTCGGATCGTTTGCCGGATCGTCGCCCTTTTGTCCAAAGTAGGGACTGTTCGGATCGCTAATCGGCACGACCGCGCGATGCGCGGGATGAATCTGCGACATGAAAACACGCTCCTATTCGGAGCGTCTTTCACGACCAGCGGCGAGAAATCAAGACGCTATGTTGCCGGTGCGGGGGAGCCGGTTTGCGGGGCGGAGCCGTTGTGCTGGCCGCCGGCTTTGCGGCGTTTGCGGCGGCGTTGGCCGTTGGCCGTGGCCCCAACTGCGCTCGGCCGTCCTTCGACAAGCTCAGGATGACTATCTGAAGGTTCGGCATGAGGTTCTTCATGCGTGTCGTCGCGCGTGCCGCCCTCGCCGCCGGAGCCGCCGTTGCGGTTCACGCCGGTGATTGGGATGTTCGCGAGCATCGCCAGGGCGTTGTCCTGATTTTCGAAGTGGACGTCGATTTTCTCGCGGTCGACCTCGACGTAGCGCGAGATGACGTCGACGAGATCGCGCTTCATCGCCTCGATCATGTCCGGCGCGAGCGAAAGATGATCGGACATGAGCACCAAACGCAGCCGCTCTTTGGCCGTTGCGCCCGAGGTCTGCCGTCCGAACAGCTTATTGAGGAACTCGATCATCGCTTGCCTCCGAAGAACGAGCCGAGCTTGCTCATGAACGATTCTTTGATCTCCACCGTCGGCGCGGGCACGTCTTCGCCGGCCACACGCGCGGCAATGGCGTGGTATGCGGCGGCGGTTTCCGAGTCGGTGCGCAGCGCGAGCGGTTCGCCCTTGTTCGTCGAGACGATGACGTCGGGCTCGTCGGCGATGACGCCGAGCAGCGGCAGGCGCAGAATCGAGTTCACGTCCTCGACCGAGAGCATCTTGCCCTTCTTGACCAGTTGCGGACGCATGCGATTGATGATGAGCTGCGGTGAAAACGCGTTTCCGAGCAGGCCCACCACGCGATCGACGTCGCGGACCGCCGAGACCTCGGGTGTGCAGACGACAATCGCCTCTTGCGCGCCGACGACCGCGTTCTTGAAGCCCTTTTCGATACCGGCCGGGCAGTCGATGAGCACGTAGTCGAAGCGCTCGCGCAGCGAGTTCACCAGCGCGCGCATTTTTTCGGTGTCGACGTCGTCCTTCTCGCGCGTTTGCGCGGCGGCGAGCAGATGCAGCGTGTTCGAATGCTTGTCGCGCACCAGCGCTTCATCGAGCGTGACCTTTTCCTCGAGGACGTCGAGCACGTGATGCTTGACGCGGCTCTCCAGCCCCATCACGATGTCGAGATTGCGCAGGCCGACGTCGGCATCGATGAGCACGACCTTCGCACCGCGCTTGGCAAGCGCCGTGCCGAGGTTCGCGGTCGTCGTCGTTTTACCGACGCCGCCCTTGCCGGAGGTGATGACAATGGCGCGTCCCAACGCCACCGGCGTGCGCGCGGGTTCCGCATCTGCCTTGAGCTCGTGCATGCTAGCCTGCTTTCAACGCGCCGAAAAGACGCCCGAAGAATCCGGTGTTGTCCAAATTGGTGAACGGCACGAGCTCGCCTTCCAAGCGGCGCGCAATCTTATCGTAAATGACGCGCAGGCGATTCGCCTCGCCGAGCACGACGGGTTCGCCCTTATTCGTGGTGTCGATGATCTCTTCGTCGTCCGGCACGATGCCGAGCAACTCGGCCGATAGAATCTCGCACACGTCGTCGACCGAAAGCATGTCGCCGCTGCGAACCATGTCGGGACGAATGCGATTGATGATCAGACGCATCGGCAGTTTGCGTTCGGTGAGTTTGCCGATGACGCGATCGGCGTCGCGAATGGCGCTCACTTCGGGCGTCGTCACGACGATGGCCTCGCTCGCGCCCGCGACCGCGTTGCGGAAGCCCGCCTCGATGCCCGCCGGGCAATCGATGAGCACGTAGTCGCACATCGAGGCGAGTTCGTCCATCACGGCGGTCATCTGCTGCTCGGTGACGGCGTCTTTGTCGCGCGTCTGCGCCGCGGGCAGAATGGAAAGCGACTCGAAGCGCTTGTCTTTGATGAGCGCCTGGCGCAGTTGACAGCGTCCTTCGACCACCTCGACCACATCGAAGACGATGCGCTTTTCCAAGCCGAGCACGAGGTCCAGATTGCGCAGTCCGATGTCGGCGTCGACGAGGATCACGCGATGCCCGCGTTTTGCAAGTGCCGCGCCGACGTTGACCGTGGTGGTCGTCTTGCCGACGCCGCCCTTGCCGGAAGTAAAAACGATCTTGCGAGCGCTCACGGAGCTTTCTCCCTTGGAAAGATGGCGATGCGATCGTTGTGCACGCATGCCGTTTCTGCTTGTATCGGCGTCCGCTGCCGATCTCCCGCATCCGCGGCGATGAACGTCGCGATACGCAGCTGCGTCGGCGCGAGTTCGAGTGCATGCACGCGCGCGCAAACGTCGCCTTGCGCACCGGCATGCGCGACGCCGCGTAATGCACCGAACACGACGATGTCGCCGCTTGCGACCAGTTCCGCGCCGGGATTGACGTCGCCGATCACCACGATGTTGCCGACGTGCTGCAGTGCTTGGCCGCCGCGCAAGGTACCGACGTGATAGAGCGTGCCCGGTTCGGGCGGCACCGCCGCGTGCGCGTGAAGTGAGAGGACCGGCTGCGGCTGCGCGGCGACCGCGCGCCGCACGCTTGCTTCGCCGCGCTTGCGCCGCTCCGCAATGTCGGCGCGCGCGCCGTCGAAATCGGCGACCAGCGAGCGCGCTGCGTCCGAAAGTTGTACCTCCCGTTTCGGACGCAGCGCACGGCGCCGCGCAAGCTCTTCACCGCCATCGTCCAGCACCACGAATCGCAACCCGGCGGCGCTCGCGAGCGGTTCAAGGTCAAGACCGCCCGAGAGTGCCTCCAGCACGATTCCATGGCTTTGCAAGACGCTGCGCAAGCGCTCGAGTTGCTCGTTCGAAAAACTCGAGCGGCCTAACGCACCGGTGGCGGGCGTCCCGGCGTAAAATCCGGGCCGCTCGGCGAGCTTGCTCTGCAGTTCGGCCAGGACGTCCTCGAAATCGCGTCCTCCCAACGCGATCTCGAGACCGAGCCCCTTGCCGCGCAACACTGCCATCATCGCGCCGGGTTCGGACGGAGCGGCAGGTGCCCTGCGGCCTCCACAGCCGGCTCACAAGTTCTTCCGTTAATCCACAAATTGTGCACAAAATATCCTTACAGAACGCTTGGTAACGCAGGAGCCTTCCCCCGCGTTCTTGGAGTGCCTGTCCCAGCAAC
Organism: Vulcanimicrobiaceae bacterium; assembly: GCA_035713505.1. Taxonomy (GTDB): domain Bacteria; phylum Vulcanimicrobiota; class Vulcanimicrobiia; order Vulcanimicrobiales; family Vulcanimicrobiaceae; genus DATGJX01. Next base: position 38,761 of record DASSZL010000242.1, read on the forward strand.
ATCCGCCCGCCCCAGCGGGTAGAGGAAATTGACGTTTATGCTCCGCCGAATCGTTCCGATTGCCGTCATCGTCTCACTACTGGGTGCCATGTGCCCGTCACCCGCGCTCGCGCTTTCGACGCAGGGCGAGATCGCGATAGGCCGCTCGTACGATCAGCAAATCGTCGAGAGCAGTGTCGTCGAAACCGATCCGCTGCTCAATCAGTGGGTGAACAGCGTATCGCAGAAGCTCTGGGCCGAGACCGCGCGCAAAGACGTGCCGTACAACATCAAGATTTTACAGGACAACGAAATCAACGCGTTCTCGACCATGGGCGGCTACGTCTACGTGAACTCGGGATTGCTGGACTTCGTGCAGTCCGACGACGAGCTGGCCGGCGTCATCGGCCACGAAACCGGCCACATCGAACGGCGCCATGCGGTGACCATGCAGACCAAGGCGAATATTCTGAGCATACTGCTCGGCGTCGCGTCGATGTTTTCACCGTTCATCTACAATTTCGGCAATTTGCTGCAGGCGGGCGCGATGGCCAAGATGTCGCGCCTGGACGAATTGCAGGCGGACCGCTACGGCCTCTTGCTGATGGCGCGCGCCGGCTACGATCCGGAAGCCATGCTCACCATGCAGCAGCATCTCGCCGCGGTCGACGGCGAGCACAACGATCTCGTCACCAAATATTTCGAAGACCATCCCGGCGGCTCGCAGCGCATCGCGCATCTGCTGGGCTACCCGGAGCTGGATCCGACCAAGACGAACTCGCAAGAACGGCTGGTTTGGGCGCTGCACGATCTCGACGAAGCGCGTTACAACGTCGCGAACATCGAGCTGAGCAAAATCCTCAAGAGCGATCCGAACAATCAGCAGGCCTTGCTCGCGCTCGGACAGACGCAGCTCGCACTGGGGCTGACCAGCAAGAGCGAACAGACGCTGGGCGAGCTCGCGCAAAGCAGCTCCCCGGAAGTGAAAGCGGCAGCGCAGGAGCGCATCAACGCGCTGCGTTCCATGGAGGTCCACCGCGTCGATCTCACGCGTCCGAACCTGGGTTCGCTGCAGGAGCAGATGAAATCCGCGGCCGCCGTGCAGTCCCAGGCCGCGGCGCAAATCGCGGCGCGCCACGACGAGGGCCACAACCAGCTCAAATCGCTGCAAAACCGGCTGCAGGCGATTGAATACGAGATCCCGGACTTCAGCCGCGTCGAGGTCAAGCACGGCTCGCGTCTGGAAGCGATCCAGCGCAGCTTGAACGGTATGGCGCGCTCGGTGAACAGCGCGATTCAAAACGATTCGCAAGCCATCGACGAGGTCGGCTCCCTCGATGTCAAGACTCTCAAACCGAGCGGACTGCTCAAAGAGAATGCCGACATTCTTTCAGAGATGCAGTCGCCGCTGCAGATGAAGCCGATTCCGTCGGACTCCGTGGCCATGTTCCCGTCGTATCCGCAGATGCTGGGCGACTTGACCGCGGCGGACAGCGACATGGAACGCGCCGTGGATGCCGGACGCGCCGCGGCCATGCAGCTCGATGACGGTCTGGGCGATCTCGATGCGTTCATCAAGCGCCTGCAGCAAACGCAGCTGAATGCATTCAGCGACATCGGCCAGATGGATTACGAAGGCCTGGTTCCCTACATGCAAAAGGCACAGCAGTCGCTCGGACAGGCAGCAGTTTCTGCATCGCAAGCGGATCAGCTGTACAACATGGCCCGCTCGCATCAGCTCGAGGCGCGCATCTCGCTGCTCGGCTTGGGCACCTCGCCGCAGCGCTATTCGACGCTGCGCAAGGCGATCAACGTGCGCTGGAACATCGACGATCTCAGCTACATCGACATGCTGCACGACAACGTCACGCCGGGCGAGCTGACGGCGGCCTCAATCGTCGCGGCGGATTTCAAAACCACGCCGCAGGCGATCATCCGCCAAGCGCACGAGACGCACCGCAGCATCGTGGACGTCGCAAATGCGCGCGGCATGCACGCCGAAGCCCTGGAGATTTTCCTGGGCCTCATCTGGCTGGATTACACGGACAGCCCGCAGAGTGAGCAGCACCCCGAAGGCGTGATGCGCCGTCAAGCCAACGGAAGCGACGCCTAGCATCATGGCGGCAACCGCGGACATTCTGCGCCTGGTTCGCAAAGGCATCGACGTCAAGACGGTGCACGCGAACGTGCGCAAGCCGTTCCGCTTCTATCTGTGCGGCGATCCCGCGCTCGTCTCGGAAATGCGCACGTTCCTGCTCTCGGGGCACGGCGATGATTCCGTGCCTCTGGAAGCTGCGGCGTGTTTGGAGACGATCGTTCCCGGCACTGCGCAGGCGAGCATTGCCCGTGAAGCGCGCGTGGTGATTTTCATGGGCCGCGGCGGCGACGTCTCCGGTGCGACCATTGCGCCGCTGCGCACGCTCAATCTCCCAATTATCGCAATCACGGTCGATGAAGCGGCGCAACCGTCGGGTCCGTCCTCGCCTCCGCCGCGCGGGCAGTTCGCCGAGTACACGGTTGCGGCGATCTCGCGTGAGGCGCTGCGCGGACGCGTGTTTGCGCACATGGTCGAAGTCAGCAAGGGCGTCGAAATCGCGGTTGGCCGG
>DASSZL010000243.1:0-4322 GCA_035713505.1 Vulcanimicrobiaceae bacterium
TGAGCCGTTCACTCTGCAAAAGTACGGGCCGATCGATTGGCGCCGGCGGCGTGTTCGGCGCGCTGCGCACGCGTTCGTGCATTTTCGCGAGAATCTCCACCGCCCGAAGCATGGCGAAATCCGGAGGCGGCTTCTCGCTCACCGCCCCGGCACCGCGACGTGAGTCATCGACATCAAATAAAAGAGCGCGAACATCGTGAACAGATACCAGCCGCCGACGCGAAGTTTACCCTGCGTCGTCATAGTCGCGAATCGCGGATCGACGTAACCGCGAAACGCCGCGATCGCGCTGGGCAGCGACATGAGGCCGAAAAGCACGATGAAAAAGATGGGCAGGTGCAGCGCGAACGAGGCACCTAGAAAAACAACGAATCCGCCGATCCAGAGCGAGGGCGAGATTGCGCCGGCGATCCGGCCCCCGTCGAACGGCAGCGCCGGGATCATGTTGAACAGGTTCAGCATCGCGCCGACGTACGCGGCCATGTACCAGAAGTCGTCGTGCGTCTGATAGCCGAATGCGTAACACGCGGCGGCCACGCCGAGTCCCGTGAGCGGGCCGGCCAGCGCGATGTATGCATCGTGCTCCAGTTCCTGCGGAACGCCGCCGACGGTGTACGCGCCAAAAAACGGGACGAACATCGGCAGTCGCGCCGGAAGCCCGTAGCCGCGAATCGTCACGTAGTGGCCCATCTCGTGAGCGAGCATCATCAAGATGACGACAAGCGCGAACTTCCATCCCCAGAACAGCGCGTAAAAGAAGAGCGAGATGAAGAACGATCCGCCGAACGAGAGCCCTTTGAGCAGGATGACGGCCCACTTGAAATTCAAGAGCACCAGCAGCAGCGTCTTGAACTTGGCGAACAGTACCGCCAAGCTGAGTCCGGCCGCCCCCAAACCTTTTGCGGTATTGCTCTTTGACTGCTCCGTATGCGGCTGGCCGGGAGGCAGATAATCGCCTTCCTGAACGTCGTACCGCCTATTTTCGGGCCGCTCGGCCCAGCCGCTGTTCGGGTCCTTCACGCTTGGATGTTTCCCGCTCGCCGCAGTCAAGGCATGCCGGTCCGAGTGAGCGAACGGCGCGGGCGTGAAGCGCATCGTGATCCTCGGCGGCGGTTTTGCCGCGATCGCCACCGCGCAGCGGCTGGAGAAGCGCTTGCGCGCGGGCGAGGCGCAGCTCGTGCTCATCAGCCGCGAGAATTTCTCGCTGTTCACGCCGATGCTGCCGGAAGTGAGTTCCGGGGCGCTCGACGTGCGGCACATCGTCACGCCCATCCGATCGGAACTGCGGCGCACGCGCTTCATACTCGCGGACGTCACGGCGCTCGACGTCGAATCGCGCATCGTTTCCTATACGCACACCCTGACGGGACTAAGCGAAGAGATCGGCTACGATCATGTCGTGATCGCAATAGGCGCTGCGACCTCGACGTTCAATTTGCCCGGCGTGGCCGAGCGCGTGTTCGCCCTCAAAACGCTGGAAGACGCGGGCATCTTGCGCAACCGCTTTATTTGGCTGCTGGAACTGGCCGACGCGACGCCCGACGAAGACGAACGGCGGCGCCTGCTCACCCTGGCCGTGGTGGGCGGCGGCTTTACGGGCGTGGAAGCGGCGGGCGAAATGGTCGAACTGTTTCGCAGCGTCAAACGGTTTTATCCGAACGTCAAACGCGACGACGTGCGCATCGTGCTCGTCGAAGGCGGAAAAACGCTGCTGCCGGGTTTGCCCGCTCGCATGGGCGAGTATTCCGAGCGCGATTTGCAGCGTCGCGGCGTACGGGTCATCACGGGCGACGGTGTGAAGGCGGCGCGCGACGACGGCTTGGAACTCGCGAGCGGCCGGCGCGTCGAAACGCGAACGATCATTTGGAGCGCGGGCGTGCGCCCGCGACCGCTTGCCGTCAGCGGCGACCTTCCGAGAACCAAGAACGGTATGATTGCGGCGGGTGAAGATATGCGCGTTCGGGGCTGCGAGGGTTTGTGGGCGATCGGCGATTGCGCGGCGATTCCCGACGGTGCCGGCGGCTTTTATCCCCCCACGGCGCAGCATGCGATTCGCGAGGGGCCGGTGCTCGCGGACAATATCATCGCCGTACTGCGAGGCGCCCCTACAAAGCCGTTTCGGTACAGCGCACTTGGAATGATGGCATCGCTCGGAGCGCGCAAGGCGGTCGCGCAGTTACCCGGAAACCGCGTGCTGACCGGGTTCTGGGCGTGGTTTCTTTGGCGCTCGTACTACCTTTCACGCTTACCCGGGCTCGACCGCAAGCTGCGGGTCGCATTCGACTGGACGCTGGAGCTGCTGTTTCCCAGGGACATCTCCGAACTGCGTGTCTACACTCGGCGCGCGCAATCGAGCGCCGCCATCGATGCGGGCCTAGTGCCGCGCGACGAGGTCATGTTAAAGTAACTTTATGGAATTCCGGGAGCCTATCGACCGCCTCATTCGCGATCCTCGCGAATTCACCAAGCACTTGAGTTTTCCGGACCCCGCGCAAATCCGGATCTACGACGAAACACTGCGGGACGGCGAACAAATGCCGGGCATTTGCTTTACTCCCGAGCAGAAGTACGAAATCGCAAAACATCTGGCAGACATCGGCGTGCATATCATGAGCGTCGGTTTTCCGGCGGCGAGTTCCGGCGACTGCAGGACGCTTCAACTAGTGATGGACGGCAAACGCCGCGGCGAGATTGGCGAGGTCGAAGTCGTCGTCATGTGCCGGTGCAATCCCAAAGACATCGACGTCACCCTCCAGGCGCTCGCGGAAATCAACGTCGACCCATCCGAGGTCACATTTTTCATCTTCACGAGCGGGAGCGATCTGCACCTCAAGTACAAGATCGGCAAGACGCTCCTCAAACTCGAAGGGCGCGACGAGAGCGAATGGCTCGATCTTCCGCTGGAATTTTATCGTAACGCCAACATCAAGATGCAGTGCGATGCGATTCGCTATGCGCGCAGCAAGGGCGTCACGCGTGTCGAGTTCGGGGCCGAAGACGGCAGCCGCGGCGACGTCGAGTATTTCATCGAGCTGTTCAAAACGGGAATGGCGGCAGGCGGGACGCGCCCCGCGTGGCCGGACACGGTCGGCTGCATGACGCCGGAAGCGGCACGCTGGTACTGCACGCGTATCGTGAACGCCATGCCGAAGGGCCTTCCGCTGGTCGCTCATCTGCATAACGACTACGGGCTTGGGACTATCAACGCGATTACGGCCGTTTCGTGCGGCTTCAAGGTGATTTCGGTGACCGCGAACGGCTACGGAGAACGTGCGGGCAACGTGAAACTGCACGAGTTCGTCACGGCGCTCAACGTGCTGTACGGCATCGAGATACCCGGTTTCAAGTATCACAAGCTGCGCGAACTGGCGCGTTTCATGGAGCGCATGAGCGGCGTGCCGATGCAGCAGCACGAGCCAATCGTCGGTACCAAAGTATTCGCGCACGAGTCGGGCATTCACACGCACGCTATGCTGATCGATCACCGCATGTACGAAGCGGTCCCGGCGCAATTGGTCGGCGCCCAGACCTCGTGGGTGTTCGGAAAACACTCCGGCGTCGCGCTCGTCGAAGACACGCTTCGCAGACACGCCGCCCAACTCGCCGAGCACGGCGTTGAAGTAACGCCCGAGCTGGCGCATCGGGTCACCGACGAGGTCAAACGCATTCGCGAGGAGCGCGCTGCTGGCAGTAAGAGCGAAGAAGCCATCGAGCTCTACGAACGCGCGATGCGGCAACTCTCGATTGGCGAAGAGGAGGTCGCCGATATCGCGATTGCGCTCGGACGCCCGGCGGCCGTAGCGGGATAATCGCCGGATTGAGACCCGCGCGCACCATCCTCGCCGTGCTGCTGGGGTATCTGAGTCTGCTTGCCGTTGAGCTCGCGGGCGTTCTGATTTTCCGCGGCATCATCGGCGGCGAATTCGTGACGTTCATTTCCGGCCTTGTCGCGGGGGCGGTGACCGCGCGTGTCGCGGCCGCGCGTCCGCTCTTGCACGCTTCGGTGCTCGCGGTCGTCATTATCGCCGTGACGGTTTTCGCGGCGGCCTTCAAACGTGCGCCCACGCCCGGCGTTCCGGCGTGGTATCCCTACGCCGCGGCGTTGCTGGCCGGCGCGGGCACGTTCGTCGGCGGCGCGCTGTCCTCGCGGGAAAAACCCGCCGCTTGACGATCGCGCTCATCACGGTGAGCCTCGCTTTCGCGTGGAGCATGGGCGCGCACTACACCGGCGCGGTCATGGACATGCCGTTTGCCATCCGTGCCGTTTCGCATCGCTGGGCGCGACGTTCGCGAGCGAGCCGGTGCAGCGCACCGTCGGTTTA
>DASSZL010000244.1:0-4298 GCA_035713505.1 Vulcanimicrobiaceae bacterium
CCGGTACACCCGCCGGTATTTCGAGCGGAAGCACGTCGCGCGGCTGCATCCCAATCTCGGCGCGCAGATTACGCAGGCGTTCGACCGTGCGCTGGAGCGCTTCGAAGTCCGCGGCCGCATCGCGATCCAGGGGAATCTCCGCGAGGTCCGGCCAGCTCGCCGTCACGATCGTTTGGCCGTCATGGGGAAGCGTGAGCCACACTTCTTCGCTGATGAACGGCCCGACCGGATGCAGCAACCGCATTGCGTTGTTCAGCACGAAGGACAGCACCGCGGCGCGCGTCGCGCGAGAGTGCTCGTCCTTCGTCGCCTCGAGATACCAGTCGCAAATTTCGTACCAGATGAAGCGCCACAGCGTTTCGGCCGCAACGCCGAAATCGTAGGCGTCGAACGCTTCGCTCACCGTCTGCGCCGCGTCGTGCAACCGCGTGAGAATCCACTTGTCCGCGATGGTTAAGTGCTCCGCGCGCGGAAGCGTCATCGCGCGCGGCAAGCCTTCCGGCAGCGCGAGCGCGTACCGCGTCGCGTTCCAAATCTTGTTGTTGAAGTTGCGCGCTTCTTCGCAGCGGGACTCCTGGAAGCGCACTTCCTGGCTTTCCAAGCGAATCTGCCGCATCATACCCATGCGGAACGCGTCGGCGCCGTACTTCTCGACCAGATCCATCGGATCGATCGCATTGCCGAGCGACTTGCTCATCTTGCGGCCTTGCGCGTCGTACACCGTCGGGGTGACGCACACCTCACGAAACGGCACTTGGTTCATGAATTTCAAGCCGAGCATCACCATGCGCGCGACCCACAAAAATATGATGTCGCCGCCGGTCACGAGCACCTGCGAGGGATACCAGTGATCGAGCTCCGGCGTTTGCCTGGGCCAGCCTAGAATAGAGAACGGCCACAATCCGCTCGAGAACCACGTATCCAGCGTATCCGGATCGCGCGTGAGTTCGAGCGTGCCGTGCTGCTCGGCGGAAATGCGCAGTGCTTCTTCTTCGGTTTCCGCCACGACGACCTCGCCGCCGGGTGTGTACCAAACCGGAAGCTGATGCCCCCACCACACTTGACGCGAGATGTTCCAGTCGCGGATGTTTTCGAGCCACTGCTCGTACGTGCGCCCGTAGCGCTCCGGAACGAAGCGAACGCGGCCGTCGCGGTATGCCTGCAGCGCCGGCTGCGCGAGCGGCTCCATCTTCACGAACCATTGCAGCGAGAGCAGCGGCTCTATCACTGCATCGGTGCGGTGGCTGATCGCGACGGCGTGCCGGTAGGGTTTCTCTTCGAGCAGCAACTCCTGGTCGCGCAGATCCGCAAGAATCGCTTTGCGTGCATCGAAGCGGTCCATGCCCTCGTACTTGCCCACGCCGATCTCCGCGCCCGTCACGCGCGCGTCGAGGTCCAGCACCGACGGCATCTCCAAGTTGTGACGCAGACCGATTTCGTAGTCGGTCGAGTCGTGCGCGGGCGTCACTTTCACCGCACCCGTTCCGAATTCCGATTCAACCGAATCATCCGCGATAATCGGAATCGCGCGCTCCAGAAGCGGCGGCACGAGCACCGTCTTGCCGATCAAATGCTTGTAGCGTTCGTCGCCGGGATGGACCGCGATCGCGACGTCGCCGAGCATCGTTTCCGGCCGCGTCGTGGCAACTTCGATCCCCTCGCCGCCGCCGCGTGCGAACGGATACCGGATGCGCCATAAGAACGCGTCGCGTTCTACGTGTTCCACTTCCGCGTCGGAGATCGTCGACTTCGCCTTCGGATCCCAATTGATCAGCCGCTTGCCGCGGTAGATGAGTCGCTCGCGGTAGAGATCCACGAAGACCTTGCGGACGGCGGCGGAGAGCCCTTCGTCCATCGTGAAGCGGTCGCGCTGCCAATCCGGCCCGAAGCCGACGGCGCGGAACTGCTCGAAGATCGTTCCTCCGGTTTCGCCGGCCCAGGCCCATGCGCGCTTCATGTACGCTTCGCGTCCGAGCGAGTCGCGCGTCTTGCCCTCGGCTGCAAGTTGGCGAACGAGCACCGTCTCCGTCGCGATGGCCGCATGGTCCGTACCGGGCAGCCAATCCGCGTTCTCGCCGAGCATCCGGTGGTACCGCGTGAGGACGTCCATGGGTGTGTATGTGGACCCATGCCCCAGATGCGCGCGCGCCGTCACGTTGGGCGGCGGCATGCATATAATGAAGGGCGGCCGAGCGGGATCGGGCTCTTCGTGGAAATAGGCCGCTTCTTCCCAGCGCTGATAGTGGCGCGGTTCGACGCTCTTGGGATCGTACTGTTTGGGCAGCTCGGAGACGGTCACGGTCGCCTTGCGTTCGCCCCGGAGCGTGGGACGCCCTCGGCAGCGGCGCCCGAGCCGCCTACCCCGTGTTCGTGCGCAGGCGCACGTCCGTGAATTCGCCGGTGTCGATCATCGTGCGCAGGCCGCGGACGATCTCGTCGCGGTCGGCGGCCTTGGTCAGCACCGCGTTAGCGCCCGAGAAATGACAGGCCTTCGCCCATTCCGAGCTGCGCATGCTGGTGTAGACGGCGATGAGCGCTTTCGGCAGCAGCGTTCGCAGCAGCGTGATGAACTTGAGGGGCTCTTGCGATGAAAAGTCCACGTCGATGAACAGCAGATCCGGCGGCTGCTCGATCAAAGTGCGGAAGTTGGCCTCGCCGCTAAACGAGTCCACACCCAGACCGAGGTCCCTGAAGACCTCGGTCAGGCTGTTCACGAAGAGCTCTTGCGGCTCGATGACGTGTACTTTCACGTGTTCTCGCGTCGGCGGCACGGAGTGATATGTGGCTTAAGCAACTAGGCCGTGATCATCGGCTCTTCTTCGACCGTGGAATCGCCGGGGCCGAGCTCGTAGGCACCGTAATCGGAACGGCGCGGCACGACGCGATTCAGGACGAAGCCGAGCATGTTCTTGACCCCAACCTGGGTGAGCCGGCGCAGCGCGTTCTTCGCTTCACGAAGATCCGTCGAGCCCGCCGAGAGGACCACCACAGTACCGTCGACTTTGCGAGAGACGACCGCCGCATCGAGATTGACGCTCAGCGCAGCTGTATCGACAATCACGCAGCGATAGTTTTCGCCCGCCTCGCGGAGCATGTCGTCCATGCGCTGCGATTCGAGCAATTTGATTGGATTCGGCGTCGGCGTACCGCTGGTAAGGATGTCCAGGCCGGGATACTTGGTCTTCTGCACGACCTCGGAGAGTTTTGCGCGGCCGACCAGCACGTCGGAGAGTCCGCGTTCATTCTTCATGTGCAGTTTGGTATGGATAGAGGCGCGCCGCAGGTCCGCATCCACCAGCAGTACGCGCGGTTCGAGCTCCGCCATCGCGAGCGCGACGTTCACGGAGACGGTCGACTTGCCGTCGCCCTGCGACGGACTGGTTATGACCAGAGATTCGAGTTTCGAATCGCTCGCGTATTTGATCGATGTGACCAGCTGCAGGAACGATTCGATCGTGAGGGTGCGAACCCACGGGAGCGCAGCCACACCGTTGCGCATGCGCACGAGCGGGATCTGCGCGAGCGGCGGCAGCGCGAGCTCTTCTTCCACTTCGCGCTCGTCTTTGATGCTGCCGTCGAGATAGTCGATAACGAACGCGCCGACGATGGCGAGCGTGAGCCCGAGCAGAATGCCCAGGAGCAGATTGAGCAGCAGATTCGGCGACACGCGGGCGGAGTTGGGTGAGGCCGGCTGGGTAACCGTTACGTCGCTCAGCGCGGTATCGCGTGCGATATTGGCATTATTGAACTTCTGCTGAAGCGCGCTATAGACGTCTTGCGCGGATTGCGCCGCGCGCTGCAGATCCGCAAGCGCCGCCGCCTGTGCCGGCAGTTTTTGCAGCATTGGATTCATCGCGGTCCGCTGGCGCTGCAACTCCGCCACCTGCGCTTGATCCGCCGCGACTTGCGCCTGATACTGCGCCTGCTGCTGCTGCAGCTGCTGGTAGAGCGGATTCGGAACGGTGTTCGTGTTCGCGACGACGGTCGATTGCTGGCGCGCGATCTCGTCTTTCAACTGCGCTTCCTGCTGCTTGAGCGCGATGACCGTGGGGTGTGAATCGGTGAACTGCTGGCGCGCAGTCTGGAGCTGGACGTCCACTTGAGAGAGTTGCGTCTGCAGCTGCTGCAGAACCGGGTTCGTGGCGGTGGTCGTCCCGCCCGTGATGCTGGCCGGCGTGTGCCCCAATTGCCCGCTGACGGTCGCGAGCTGGGCTTTCGCCTGCTGCATGTCGGCTTGCGTTTGCCCGATCTTTCCGTCCAGCGTGCCGAGCGTATTGATGTCCGACTGCGTCTGCGCG
>DASSZL010000245.1:0-2372 GCA_035713505.1 Vulcanimicrobiaceae bacterium
CGGACCGGTTTTTGCCCGACAAAGCCATCGACTTGATGGACGAAGCCGCGGCAACCGTCGCGCTCAAGAACCGGGGCGAGGTTGCGCATCCGCCGGTCACCGCCGACGACGTGGCGGCGGTCGTCACGAAATGGACGGGGATTCCGCAGTCCACGCTATCCGAGTCGCAGGCGAACAATCTGCTGCTGCTCGAGCAGACGCTGAGCAAACGCGTCATCGGACAGGCGCGGGCGATCGCCGCCGTCAGCGAAGCGATCCGGCGCGCGCGAGCGGGCTTGCAGGATCCGCGCAAACCGCTGGGCAGCTTTCTGTTCATGGGCGGCAGCGGCGTCGGCAAGACGGAGCTCGCCAAAGCGCTCGCGCAGGCGCTCTTCGGCACCGAAGAAGCACTCGTGCGTATCGACCTCTCCGAATTCACCGAAGCGCATACGATTTCACGTCTGCTCGGCGCACCGCCGGGATATCAGGGCCACGATGAACCGGGACAGCTCACCGAGCCCGTGCGCCGCCGTCCGTACTGCGTCGTTCTTTTCGATGAACTCGAGAAAGCGCACCCGGACGTCGCCGCCGTGCTGCTGCAGATTCTCGACGACGGGCGCGTGACCGACGCGAAGGGCCGGACGATCGATTTCCGGCACACGCTCATCATCATGACCAGCAACCTGGCCGATGACGAACTCTCCATGGCGTTCCGCCCGGAGTTTCTCAACCGCATCGACGACGTCGTACATTTCAACGATTTGAGCCTCACGGACATCGAGCAGATCGTGGCGATTCACGTCGATGCGCTCGCGGAGCGCTTAGGTGCACGCGAGGTGAATCTGCTGCTCGGCCAGGATGCGCGGCAGTTCTTGGCGCGCGAGGCGATGGGTGCGGGCAGCGGTGCGCGCTACGTGCATCGCATCGTCGCCAAACACGTGAGCACGCCGCTGTCTACGGCGATTTTGCGCGGCGAGTTAAAGAAGGGCTCGCAGGCGAAGGTCGAGTTTGCCGGCGGAGCGCTCGTCGTGCAGGCGGCTTAGGCTTCGCCCAGCGGCTCCGCCGTCGCGCTGCCCGTCGACCCGATCTCGCTGCCGGCGCTTACGATCGTCAAGCTCTTGAGCAGGCCGGTGATCTCGAAGACGCGGCGCAGCTGGGGCCGCACGATGATAACGATCTCGTGCGGATCTTTGCCGGCGTCGGAGAACGTACGCCGGTAACGCATCAAAATCGCAAGTATCGACGAGTCGATAATCGTCGCCTCGCGCAAGTCGATAATCACCCGGTCGATGCTCTCCGGTGACGGGAGCGCGGATGCAATCTCATCGCGGCGATATACGTCGAGATCGCCCGCAAACGAAATGCGAGCGGTTCGTTCATCAGTCAATTTTGGAAGCTCCCTAGCCGCTGTAAGGGTTCCCACAATTTGGGACCAATAAACTGGAGGGTGATCCTGCTTTTGCCGGGAGCTACAAGATCGACTGGATTGCGGCCGCGATTGCTTTCTCGCTCATCTCGCCGGTGACCATCTTGCGAATGACGCCGCTCCGATCGATGAACACATGGACCGGCAGCCCGTTGACGCTGTACTGCGTCTGCAGCGTGCCGTCGTCGACGACGGCGGGATAGACCAAGCCGTACTTGTGGACGAACTGCGCCGCTTTTTTTGCATTTTCCAGTTCGTCGACACCCACGGTCTGCAACCCGCGGCCCGCATACCGCTTCTGCAGAGCGTTGATGTCCGGCGCTTCTTCATTACACGGCGGACACCACGTCGCGAAAAAATTGAGATAAATCGGTTTCCCGCGCAGTGACTGCAGTGAGAGTTCGGTGCCCGCGGATGTCCGTTCAGTCCATTGCGGAGCGGCGAGCCCTACTCGAGCAACAGGTGAAGACGCATGCCCGCTAGCCGAGCAAGCGGCGAGCGAGGTAATCGCGGCAAGCGCGAACAGACGGCAGACGCGCTTTTTCATCCGAAGGCGGGGTACGCTACGGCGTGGAGATCGTGATCCATTTGTGCTTGTAACTCTCCTACGGTATCGAAACGTTGCTGTTCGCGGACAAAACGCAGCTCCCGCAGGGCGAGTTCCCGTCCGTAAATCGTGTCCTGGAAGTCGCGCAGCCAAGCCTCGATGGTGCGATTCGCGCCGTCGAATGTGGGATTCGTGCCGATGGAGACCAGCGCCGCGTAATCGCGTCCGTCGACCCGCGCCACGGCCGAGTACACCCCGTCCTTCGGGATGAGTTTGTGCGGCAGTTCCATATTCGCGGTGGGAAAGTGCAAATCGTGCCCGCGGCCCGCGCCAAGCGCCACATGCCCGCGCAGTTCGTAACTGTGCCCCAGCAGCCGATCGGCGGTTTCGAGATCGCCGCTCGCAATGTACGCGCGAATG
>DASSZL010000246.1:0-2289 GCA_035713505.1 Vulcanimicrobiaceae bacterium
AAGCGCACGAGTCGAAAGCCGCAACGTGATCGACCTACTCTGCGATCGCTTCGGCGTCGGCGGCGCCGTGCGCGATGCCGCCTTGCGCGCGTACGAGCGCACGCGCGATATCCGCTACGACGCTCAAGCGCAAGTCAAAGCCAATGTGCTCGCGGCATTTCTCGACGAAGGCGTTGACGAAAGCGATCTCGCCGGCTCGACGGGCTACGGCTACGACGACGCGGCGCGCGAGCGCTACGAAGCACTGCTCGCGCGCGTTTTCGGCTGCGAGCGCGTGCTGGCGCGTCTTTCGTTCGTGAGCGGCACGCATGCAATCGTGGCGGCGCTCGCCGCATGCGTCCCGTACGGGAAGACGCTGCTGAGCATTACCGGACGCCCATACGACACGCTGCGAAACGCAATCGCGCAGGCGCCGCACAATTTGGTCGAGGGCGGAATCGCGTATCGGGAGGTATCGCTGCGCGATGACGCGTTTGATTTGGAAGCGATCGAAGAAGAGCTCGGCGACCCCGGCGTGGCGGCGGTTTTCGTACAGCGTTCGCGCGGGTATGCGCCGCGGCCGTCCGTCAACCTCGCTGCGTGTGAACGCGCATTTGCGCTCATCAAATCACGCAGACCGGACGTCGTTATCCTGGTCGACAATTGTTACGGCGAACTGGTGGAGGCGCGCGAGCCCACGCACGCGGGTGCGGACCTGGTCATGGGCTCGCTCATCAAAAATCTGGGCGGCACGCTCGCGCCGGCCGGGGGGTATGTCGCCGGCAGGACCGATTTGGTGCAGCGCGTCGCCGCACGGGTGTACGCGCCGGGTCTTGGAGATGCGCTTGGACCCACGCTGGGTTTGGGCCGCAGTTTCATTCAAGGTCTCTTTCTCGCACCGCTGGTCGTCGAGCAAACGCTGCGCGGTCTGGATTTTGCGGCGGCGTTGTTCGAGCAGCTCGGCTATCCGGTGGACCCCAAGCCCGGTGCGCGCCGTACCGACATCGTGCAGGCCATCCGATTGGGCAACCGGGATCGGTTGCTGCGCTTTTCGCAGGCGCTGCAAACGGCAATGCCGGTGAACGCGCGCTTTCGCCCGGAGCCGGGGCGCGTGCCGGGCTATGTGGATAATGTCATCATGTCGAGCGGCTCTTTTGTCGGCGGGGCGACGATCGAACTCTCGTGCGACGCCCCGCTGCGCGAACCGTTCGAGGTCTATCTGCAGGGCGGTATGATTGCCGAGCATGCGATGCTCGGCGCAATGCGCGCCGCGCAGGCGCTATAGCCCGAAGGTTCCTTTGACCTAGCCACGAACGGGTAAAGTCGCTGTGACGAGTGAGCAATCCGGGTCCCCGCAACAACGGCGCTTCTTCCGCGCCTCCGTCGACTTCCCGGTCACGGTCATCGTGCCGGGTGAAGAGCTTGTCATGTACGGCAGCGCCGTCGATCTGAGCGGCGGCGGCTTACGCGTGATCACGAAGAACGATTTGAGCGCGGGTCAGAACGTCACGCTGCGCTTCACGCTCCCCGACAACGGTAACGAAATGATGGTGCGCGGACGCGTCGTGCTTTCGTTTTTTGACGCCGGCAAACAGCAGTTCGCGCACGGCATCGCGTTCACGCAGATCGCCGCGGCGGATCAAAGTGCAATCGTGGAATACATTCACGAGCTGCAGCAGCGCGCTCGCGCTTAGTCGTTGCCGCCTTCGCCCAGAAATCCGTAGAAGAAATACTTATTGCCGTCGGACGTCGTGATGACGATCCGCGTTTCTTCCAGCTCGGCCGCGGTAACGGTCTTGCCGATCATCGTTTCGAGAATTGCTTGCGCCTGCAGAAATTCCGCCTCGCGCAGTGCCTCAGGCTCAACCTCGATCAGGTGGAGCAACTCGTCGATCCTGTCGTTCATCCCCGCCTCAGCGCCCGGTTCCGATGTCCTTAGCGTCACTTAGAGAGTATCGTCCGGTGTATCGGATTTGTTAATTACCCGTGTGGTCCAGCGCCCAAGCCCATAGGGCAGGCTGTTCTTCGGGGCGAAAGGCCGTGGCGCCATGTCCGCCTCGTATGTGCTTGAAGTCCTGAGCGGCCCGCTGGACGGGAAAACCTGGGCTTTTGAGGACGAGATCGTCATCGGCCGCGATGAAACGCTGGCCGACGCCTGTATTACCCTGGACCGCTACGTGTCGCGCCGGCACGCACGCCTGCGCTCGGAAGCAGGCGCGCTGCTGCTTGCCGACCTCAAGAGCCGCAACGGCACGCGCATCGACGACCACCCGGTGACGGAGGAAGAGCCGCTCGAACTGGGCGCGCCGT
>DASSZL010000247.1:0-3531 GCA_035713505.1 Vulcanimicrobiaceae bacterium
GCGGCAGCGTGGTGAAGTTCCCCGGTTTCACCAAAATTTACGAAGAGAGCCGCGACGAGGACGCCGCGGAGGAGAAGAAAGCGCGGCTTCCCAAACTCGAGGAGAAGCAGCCGCTGCAGCTCCAGAAAATCGATCCGAAGCAGCATTTCACCGAGCCGCCCCCGCGCTTCACCGAAGCCACGCTCGTCAAAGCGCTCGAGGAAAACGGGATCGGACGGCCGTCGACCTACAGCACCATCGTGGAAACGATTCAAGCGCGCGGCTACGTCATTCAGGTGGAGCGGCGTTTTCAGCCCACGGATATCGGCATCGCGGTCAACGATCTGCTCGCCGAACATTTCCCCGACATCGTCGATCTGCGCTTCACCGCGCAGATGGAAGGCGACCTCGATAAAGTCGCCGAGGGCGGCGAAGACTGGGTCAAGGTGCTCGACCGCTTTTATGGGCCGTTCGCCAGCGAACTCGAGCAGGCGGAGAAGAAACTGCCCCGTCTGGAAATCAAAGACGAACCCACGGATGATATCTGTCCCAACTGCCAGCGTCCGATGGTGATCAAGACCGGACGCTTCGGGCGGTTCATCTCGTGCACGGGATATCCCGAATGCAAAACGACGCGTCCCATCCTTAAAGATACCGGCGTGAAGTGCCCCAAAGACGGCGGAATGGTCGTCGAGCGCAAGTCGCGCAAGGGCCGCACGTTCTACGGCTGCGCGAACTATCCCAAGTGCGATTTCGTTTCCTGGGATCGCGTGGTGCCCGAGCCGTGCCCGGTTTGCGGATCGTACGTGGTCGCCAAGTCGCGCCGCGGCGGGGCGGTCGCGCTTGAATGCAGCGCGAATCGCGAGCACGACGTGAGCAGCATCGCGCAAAAGAGCGAGGAACGCGAACCGGTCGAGGTCTGATGCGCCTGACAGTCATCGGAGGCGGTCTTGCGGGATGCGAAGCCGCTTGGCAGGCAGCCCAGTCCGGCGTCGAGGTCGATCTCTACGAAATGCGTCCGCACAAGAGCGGGCCCGCGCACAAGACCGGCAATCTGGCGGAACTGGTGTGCAGCAATTCGCTGCGCGGGGCCGCGCTCGAGAATGCCGTGGGCCTGCTCAAAGAAGAACTCTCGCTGCTGGACTCGGCGATTATCTGCTCGGCGCGTGAAGCCGCGGTTCCGGCCGGCGGCGCGCTGGCAGTCGATCGCGAGCGCTTCGCGCAGGCCGTTCAAAACCGCATAGCGTCCCACCCGCGCATCGCCGTGCATCGCGAAGAAGTGCGCGAGATTCCGCTCGACCGGCCGGCGATCGTCGCGTGCGGGCCGTTGCCCTCCGCCGAATTGCTGGCGGCCATCGACGCGGTGATCGGCAAACGCCTGCACTACTACGACGCCGCCTCGCCCATCGTTTCGGCCGATTCCATCGACGAGACGCCGATGTACCGTAAGTCGCGATATGAGAAAGGCGAGGGCGACGACTATCTCAACATTCCGCTGACCAAAGAGCAGTATCTGCAGCTGCTGAACGATCTTCGCACGCTGGAGCGCCATCCCACCAAAGAGTTCGAAGAGGCGCGCTATTTCGAAGGCTGCCTGCCCATCGAAGAGATGGCGGACCGCGGCGAGGACGTGCTGCGCTTCGGCCCGCTCAAACCGGTGGGGCTGCGGGATCCGCGCACGGGGAAGACGCCGTACGCCGTGGTGCAGCTTCGCAAAGAAAACGTCGAGGCCACGGCCTGGAATCTCGTCGGCTTCCAAACGCGCTTGACGTGGCCGTCCCAAAAAGCGGCGTTCGCGAAACTTCCCGGGCTCGAAAACGCCGAATGGCTGCGTTTGGGCGTGATGCACCGCAACACGTTCATCGACTCGCCGCGCCTGCTCGACTCGCATTTGCGTCTGCGCGGCACGCAGTCGCTCTATTTCGCCGGCCAAATCACCGGCGCCGAAGGATACGTCGAAGCCGCCGCATGCGGCGCGATGACCGGCATACACGCGGCGCGGCAGCTCTTGGGTTTACCGGGAGTCGAATTTCCGCGTGAGTCGGCGTTCGGCGCCGTCGTCGCGCATCTGCAGAATACGCAGACGCCCGATTTTCAGCCGGCGAACGTGACCTGGGCGCCCTTTCCGCCGCTCGACCGGCCGATTCGTGACAAGAAAGAGCGCAGGCGCGCGATGGCGCAGCGCGCCCTCGCGTCGCTCGGCCTTTGGCGCAGGGATATTGCCCGCGTCCATGCTACTGAAGTGCGATAACGCGCTTCGGGTCCTGGAGGTCACGGTATGTCAAGTCGGGTGTTTGCTATTTCGGCGGCTCTTTTTTGCGTTACGGCGTTCACCTCGCCGGCGCGTGCGGATGACGGTGCCGCGCTGCTGCTCAAGCACAGGTCCTTTGCGGGGTGGGACGCGTCGAACGCTTCGATGTCTTCCTGGCACGCCAAAGGTGCGCGCACGCACGGCGGTTCGACCGATACGTTCGAGCAGTACAGACGGGGTGTCGTTTTCCGCGATCGGCTAGCAACGCCGTCCCAAGTTTCGGACGAGATCGGATTCACCGGCGGCTACGTTTGGCACGCCGACGAAAACGCTTTTTGGCAAGTCGTTCACGGCCGCGCGGCGCAAGCGGCCGTCGAATGGAGCTTGGTGCAAGCCGAAGCGCTGGCGGGGTTGCCGGCGCAGGTTGCCGGGCAGGCGGACGTGGCCGGAACGCGGTGCGAGATAGTGCGGCTGCAGCCCAAAGGCCTTGTCGCGATGGATGTGTACGAGGACCCGAAAACGGGCGCTTTTCTACGCGTGGTCGTGGCGCCCGGCGCAGTCGGCGAAACGGTGTTCGACGACATTCAGTACACGGCGGGACCCGCCGGAGGAAAGGTCATCAGCAGTTGGACCACGCCCCAGGGCCGCTACCGTATTTCGAATTTCGAGCAGGGCGCCGCGACCAGCGATCTCGTCGCTCCGCCGTCCGCCGCCCTCTGGAAGTACAGCAATGCCGCGGCGCCGCTCGTCATTTCCGCCCTCGACTTGAATGAACGTCAAGTTTGGGTACACGCCAGCGTCAATGGGCACGAAGGAACGTTTTTACTGGACACAAACGCGCCGTCGATCATCTTGTTCGACCCGTACGCCTCGGACGCCGGCCTCGAGAATCTCGGCCCGAGCGATTTTTCGCCGTACGTCGGCAATCCGCAGTTCGAAGGCTACGCGCGGGCGCGTACGCTGCAAGTGGGACAGGCCGTTTTGAATAACGTCGTGGTCGAAAAAATCGATGCTCCGAGCAGCAAACTCGCGGGAGTGCTCGGATACGACGCCTTCGCCCATGCCGCGGTGCACGTCGATCTCGTCAAGCAGACGCTTCAGATCGAAGATCCGCGCACGTACGCGTCGGCCCAGCCCGCGGGCAGCTACACGTTTCCCATCGATTTGACGGATCGCGTGCCGGCTATCACGATGACGCTCCCCGGCGGCGCGATCGCCTACCCGGTCCTGGACAGCGATTTGAGCGGCTTTATGCTGCTCTCGCAGGCGCTGTACGACAGCGGCAAAGTCGGCGGACATCA
>DASSZL010000248.1:0-4001 GCA_035713505.1 Vulcanimicrobiaceae bacterium
CACAAGCGCAATTCGACCAATGGTACAAGCAAACGTACGGGGTAAACCCGTCGCAGCCTTAACGCAGCGGTGAATACGCCGGCGAAACATCTGAGGATGGGAGGGCCGTCCGCGCCGCGCGGATGGCTCTCATCATTCTTACGCGATCTTGCGGGCGAATCGGCGCAGGCTCATCGCCGCCGCCTGACCGTTGCTTTCGCCATTGCACTCGCGATTATCGAGATCACCGCGATGACGATACCAAAGCACACCTATGTTATCGCGGAGCAACCCATCGAGCGCATAACGATTGCGAAGATGGTGCGCATTATTCACCGCGCTCCGCCGACGCCCAAACCGACGCCCAAGCCGATCGTGCATGCGAAAGTCGTCGCGGAAACACACGTGCAGCCGCGCATCGTCAGTCCGGCCGCTCCGGCGCAGCATCAGCAGGTGCATCGCGTCGCATCGGCGCGTCCCACGATTCATACGCGCTATCACCATAAGCCCACGATCCATGTGCCGACGGGCGGACAGGGCCTGGGCACGAGTAAGAGCGCGAAAGCCGTAACCGGCGGCGTCGGAACGGGGGGCACCGGCACCGGTGAATCGGGCGCGGGCCAAGGCACCGGCGGAGCACCGGCAGCCCATGAGCCGTGCGGGTACGTCGATTTCGCGCCGAACGAAAAGCCGACGGTGGATCAAAAAACCGGACGCATATGGGAATACGTCGCGATCATCGTGCACTTCCCGGACGGTTCGCAGCAAAGCGTCGACCTGGACTATCCGTTCTTCTACAACAGCGAAACGGACGACCCGTTCATGCCGGGCCACGGCGATATCCCCGCGACCTTCCAATTCCCGCCGGCGAGCCAGGCCGCCGG
Organism: Vulcanimicrobiaceae bacterium; assembly: GCA_035713505.1. Classification (GTDB taxonomy): domain Bacteria; phylum Vulcanimicrobiota; class Vulcanimicrobiia; order Vulcanimicrobiales; family Vulcanimicrobiaceae; genus DATGJX01. The sequence continues at coordinate 864 of DASSZL010000248.1, forward strand.
CGAGCCGGCCTTGGTGCAGTACGTGATCGCGCACACGAGCCCCGACGGGTTCACCACGCTTCACGACTGCCCGAAATAAGCCCCTAATCTGATTCTTCCCGGGGCATTCACGCAAGGTGGAGCGTCCTGGGGCATAATGGGAGACATGAACAGGACCCGCTCCCAGCGCTTGGCCGTCATTGCAGCGTCGTATGCCTCGCTGCCGCTGCTCGCGTGGCTGGCCTACATGACGGTCCACGTCCACATCGGCGCGCTTGCGGTCATTCCGATCCTCTTCATTTCGTACTACGTGCGTGCGCCCGCGGCGCTGCTGACGGCGTTTGTCACGGGCGTGGCGCTTGGCCTTTTGGACCAAGGAGCGGTGAACCGCGGGCACCTCATCGACTTCCCGCCCGTAATGGACGCACTCATCCTGTCCACCTCGCTGTGCGTGATCGTCATTGTGGCCAACCGCCTGCGCGAAGCGGCGGCGGCAAACCAAGTGCTGCATGGGCGTTTAATCAAGGCGCGGCGGGACGCGGAACACGATTCGCTGACCGGCATTTTCAATCGCACGTATTTTCTTGCGCGGCTCGATGAGGCGATGAGTCATGCCAACGCGGGCTCGAGCATCGCGGTGCTGTTCTCCGATCTCGACGGATTCAAGCAGGTCAACGACACAAGCGGTCATCTTGCGGGCGATCAGCTCCTGCGGCTTGCCGCGGGACGCTTAGTAAACGCGGTGCGCGCCGTCGATACCGTCGCGCGTCTGGGCGGCGATGAGTTCGGCATCCTTGTCGAACGGGTGCACGACGCCGATGAAGCGATGCAGATGTCTCACAATATCGAACGTGCTTTCATCGAGCCGTTTCATTTGCAGAACCGGCGGTACAGCGTGGGAATTACCGTGGGCATCAGCCTCTATCCCGATGACGGCAACCGGCCCGAAACGCTGCTGCGAATCGCCGACGCGCGGATGTACCGCGCGAAGCATGCAAAGCGCGGGGACGTTCCGGCCTCGCGCCCTACGCCCGCAGGGTGAGCGGCCGGTAACGCAGGCGATGCGGGCGCGCCGCTTCTTCGCCTAGGCGTTTGACCTTGTCGGCTTCGTACTCGTGATAATTGCCTTCAAAGAAATACACGCTAGAATCGCCTTCGAACGCGATGATGTGCGTCGCGATGCGATCCAAGAACCAGCGATCGTGGCTGATCACGAGCACCGTCCCGGCAAATTCGCCGAGCGCATCTTCCAGCGCGCGCAGCGTTTCGACGTCGAGATCGTTCGAGGGCTCGTCCAGCATCAGCACGTTCGCGCCCATCATCAGCGTTTTGGCAAGGTGAAGACGGCCGCGTTCCCCGCCGGAGAGTTGCCCGACGTTCTTTTGCTGATCCGCGCCTTTGAAGTTGAACCGGCCGAGATATGCGCGCGACGGCATTTCGAAACGGCCGACGGTAAGCAGATCGAGTCCGCCGCTGACGTCTTCGAAAACCGTCTTGTCGTTTTGCAGTGACTCGCGGCTTTGATCCACGAGCGCGAGTTTGACCGTCGGGCCGACGGAAATCGTTCCGGAATCGGGCTGCTCTTTGCCCGCTATCATGCGGAACAGCGTGGATTTGCCCGCGCCGTTGGGGCCGATGATACCGACGATGGCTCCCGGCGGAATGCGGAAGCTCACGCCGTCCATCAGCAGTTTGTCGCCGTACGCCTTGCGAACGTTTTCGAACTCGATCACGCGATCGCCCAGGCGCTCGGCGACCGGAATGAAGATTTCACGCGTTTCGTTGCGCTTCTGATATTCGTAACTGCTGAGTTCCTCGAAGCGCGCGAGGCGGCTCTTGTTCTTGGCGTGGCGGCCTTTGGGATTGGTGCGCACCCATTCGAGCTCGCGTTTGAGCGATTTCTGACGGGCGGATTCGGCGGCTTCTTCGGCTTCCAAGCGAGCTTCTTTCTGCTCGAGCCAGGACGTGTAATTGCCTTTCCACGGAATGCCGTGGCCGCGATCCAATTCCAATATCCATTCGGCGGCATTGTCGAGGAAGTAACGATCGTGCGTGACCGCAACGACGGTTCCCGGGAAGCGCTGCAAAAATTGTTCGAGCCATTCGACGCTTTCCGCATCGAGGTGATTGGTCGGCTCGTCGAGCAGCAGCATATCGGGTTTGGAGAGCAGCAGGCGGCACAAGGCGACGCGGCGCTTTTCGCCGCCGGAAAGCGGTCCGATCTTCGCCTCCCACGCCGGGAGGCGCAGCGCGTCGGCGGCTATTTCCAGTTGCAGGTCCATGTTGTCGGCGTCGTGCGAGGCGAGCACGGCTTCGAGTTTCGCCTGTTCGTCCGCGAGCTTATCGAAGTCCGCATCGGGATCGCCATATGCCGCGTAGACTTCTTCCAGGCGCTTTCGCGCTTTGAGAATTTCGCCGAGACCTTCTTCAACGGTCTCGCGCACCGTTTTGTCGGGATCGAGCACGGGCTCTTGCTGCAAAAAGCCAATCGAGATTCCGGGCATCGGTTCCGCGGTGCCGTCGAACTCCGTATCGACACCGGCCATGATACGCAGCAGCGTGGATTTACCGGCGCCGTTCAAACCGAGCACGCCGATTTTGGCGCCCGGGAAGAAGCTCAGCGAGATGTCCTTGAGGATCTGGCGTTTGGGCGGCACGGTTTTGCCGACCCGGTACATGGAATAGACGTATTGCGACACAGCCGTTCCCGATTCGCTGCCCGCGGCGCCCACCCTAGCGGAGCGAGCTCGGCGGCGCAGAAGGAGCAAGCGATGCTGAACAAACCGTTACCCGCCAGGTCGCCGCCCTGCGCATTCCGCTGCCCGCGCTCGTCGTCTGGCTGCGGCACGTCGGCTGAACCTTCTTCGGAGAGCCGCTCGCGCAGTTGCGCGAGATCGAGCCCGAGATCGCGCAAGCCGGAGTCGCCGTGCGCTTCGTCGTCATCGGCACGCCCGAACTGGCGCGCGAATTTTGCTCCCGCTTCGGCGACGCGCAGCGCTGCATCGCCGACCCGGAAAAGCGCACGTACGAGGCGATGGGCCTGGAGCAATATAATTTGTGGCGATTATTTACCGACCGCGCGTTGCGGGAGCGGCGCGAGGCGAACAAAGCCGCAGGCTTTCGGCAGAACTGGCGTGCGACGCGCATGGAAAACGCCGC
>DASSZL010000249.1:0-2217 GCA_035713505.1 Vulcanimicrobiaceae bacterium
ACCGATGCGGATCGCCCGGTGATCTAAACCCCGCTCGGGTAGGTTTCCGGCACTTCGCCGGCCAGCCAAATCGCCGTGCGCTCCAGCGGCTCGACGGCGCGCGTTTTATCGTAATGAAACACGGCGTCGAACTGGTGCAGCATGTTCGCGCGGAAATAGTGGCTTACGAGTTCGGTTTGCGGCTTGTACACCACGCCAATCGCGCGCTCGAGCATCGATTCGGGCAAACCCGGAAGATGCGGCCGGTGCGGCCGCAGCGGCAGAAAGAATGCCGGCACTCCGAGCCCGTGGAAAAAGCCCTCGTAACTCTCTGCTCGGGCTTCGCGCACACGCTTGCGCTCTTCAGGACGGTGCCATTCGGGAGCGGCGGTCACCGTGCCGGTGTAGGTGGTGAATCCAACGAGCACCGCGCGATGACCATGGCGGCGGCGCATGAGCGATCCGACATTGATCTCGCCGCGCCGTCCCATCGAGGTTGCGCTCGCGTCGCCTATATGTGAATTATGCGCCCACACCACCATCTTCGCGCGTGCCGCCGTGCGTGCGATGTGCTGGGTGAGGCGTTCGAGGGTGTCGACCATATGCGTGTCGCGAAGATTCCACGACGACGTGTCTTCGTCGAGCATCGTGCGGTAATAGTTTTCAGCTTCGGCGACCACGCGCGCGTTTTGCTCCGCGTAGAAGTACTCGTCTTCCGCGGCTCTTCCGTCGGTTTTGGCGTATGCGGAGGCTTGCCGTTGAATGTCGAGCAGCTGCTCGAGCACGTCTTGCTTGCACGACGCTTCGCCGCGGAACAGCGCATAGGCGTAGTTCTCGGTGCGGTGCTCGTACGGCGATAGGCAATCGTATCGCTCCCGCGCGAGCTGCGCCGCGCCCGGATCGATGCGATCCAAGTACGCGATGACCGCGTCGATGGAAGCGAACAGACTGTAGAGGTCCAGCCCGTAGAAGCCGGCCTTTGGCTGCGAGCGCCGCAGGTTATCGTTGTAGTCGCGAAGCCACGCGATGAAGTCGAGCACTTCGGCGTTGCGCCACATCCAGGTGGGAAACCGCGAAAATCCTGCGAGCGATTCCACCGCTTCCGTATCGTCATTCGCGCCGCGAACGTAGCGGTTCACGCGATAAGCATCCGGCCAGTCGCCTTCGATGCAAACGCCGGCGAAGCCGCGCTCGGCGATAAGACGTTTGGTGATCTGCGCGCGCACGCGATAAAATTCGTGCGTGCCGTGCGTGGCTTCTCCGAGCAGCACGAACGGCGCCTCGCCGATGAGATCGATCAAGGCGTCGAAATCGCGATCGTTTCCTTCCAGCGGGCTGACTAGGCTGCGGTCCATCTCTGGAGATCCGCCGCGGCCGCCTGGAGCAACTCGCGCACTTCTTCATCGCTGGTTTGCCGAAAATCGACGTAATGCGCGCCGACCGCATGAAATTGCGCGGGCGAGAGCACGCATAAAACGTCGTCGGCGAGGGTTCTTAGACGCTCACACGTGCCCGCCGCGCCCACCGGAACGGCAACGATGATGCGCGCCGGGGCGCTTTGCCGCAGCGCCTCCACGGCCGCATGCATCGAGGACCCGGTCGCCAGCCCGTCGTCGATCACGATCACGGTTTTACCCTGCAGTTGGAGGGCAGGTCGCGTGTCGCGGTACGCGCTCTCACGACGATGGAGCTCGTCGAGTTCGCGTTGCTTTATCCGATCGATTTGCGCGGGCTGCACGCCCAGCATCTCCGCCAAGCGTGTATCCAGCACGAAAATGCCGCCGGAAGCAACGGCTCCCATGGCGAGTTCCTCGTGTCCCGGCACGCCAAGCTTGCGTACGGCGAAGACGTCGAGCGGCGCATGCAGTGCGCGCGCCACCTCATACGCGACGGGTACACCGCCGCGCGGAAGCGCGAGCACCGCAAGCCCCGGTCTGCCCCTGTACGACTCGAGCGCCCGGGCCAGCGCGCGCCCCGCGGCGCGGCGGTCGCTATACGCGTATGCCATGCTCATCATTCCCTCTGTTGCGCATCTTCCCGCACCGTTATTACGGGCCCGGGAACGTACCGAGAAAGCCGCCTGGAGAATTGCTCCAGCGGGCGGCGACGCGCCGCAAGCGCCGCAGATCGCGTTTTTTGCGAGGAGCCGGCTGTTCCATATGCCGGTAAAACAGCGCCTTGGCCGTGTCGACCAAGAGCAGATACGCCGCAATCATCGCGAGCAGAATCCCGAAAAAG
>DASSZL010000250.1:0-3780 GCA_035713505.1 Vulcanimicrobiaceae bacterium
GTGAAGCATTATTTCAGCGCGTACGAAGCCGGATTGTATGCTGCCGTCAATCTCACCGGCAAAGTCGTGCTTTTCCTCGGCAGCTTCGTGCCCGCGGTTATCTTGCCCAAAGCCGTCTCAAAGCGTTTGCGCGGCGAGAACTCGGCTGCGCTGCTCGCGCAGGCGGTCGGCGTCACGATCTTGCTTTCGGGGTCCGCGCTCGTGCTGTTCAGTGCTATGCCGGGGCCGATCGTGCGCATTTTCGCCGGCCATCAATTCGTTGCGGCGGCGCCGTACGTCATGCAGTACGACGCCGCGATGTGTTTGCTGGCGCTGGTGACGCTGGCCGTGAATTACCGAATCGGCATCCACCAATTCTATTTTCTCCCGTGGCTCGGCGCCGTGCTCGCGTGCGAGATTATCGCGATCGTGCTTTGGCACCAGAGCCTTTGGGAGGTCATCCACGTCCTGCTCATCGGCAACGGTGTCGCGTCGGCGCTTTGTTTGTGGGGACCGAATGGCGCTTGAAATCACCCCGACCAAGCTCGCCGGCGCGTACATTATCGAGGTCCCGGCCTTTGCGGACGATCGCGGATTGTTCAAGGAGTCGTACGTCCGCTCGAAATACCGCGCGCTCGGCATCACCGACGATTTTGTGCAGGACAACGTCTCGTTCTCGCGGCGCGGCGTGCTGCGCGGCCTGCATGCGGATCCGCGGATGAGCAAACTCGTGTACGTGCTGCGCGGCGAGGTGTTCGACGTCCTCGTCGACGCGCGGCAAGGCTCGCCGTCGTTCGGAGAGTGGGAGGGTGTGTACCTGCGGGCGCAGGAGCACACGCAGTTATATATTCCGGCAGGCTTTCTGCACGGTTTTCTCGCGCTCACCGACGAGGTGGTGTTCTGTTATAAGCAGAGCGCCGAATACGCACCGGAGCGTGAAATCGGCGTACGCTGGGACGATCCGGATCTCTCGATCTCGTGGCCTCTTACTGCGCCGCCCGAAGTCTCGCCAAAGGACTCACGCAACCGGCGGTTCGGCGACGCGTTCGGTTCGCGCGGCTAGATCGACCGCTGCCGCGCCCAGTGCAAGCAGCACAAACCAGATGACGCCGACTTTCGGATAGATCCACATGCAGTCGACGATTTGGTGAAACGCCATCGCGACGCCCGCGATGCACGCGCCCAGCGCCAGCGGTTCGTTCAAACGGCGAACGAATGCGCCGATCGATGCCGCCACGACGGCGAACATGGCGATTAGACCGGCGATGCCTTGCTCCGCGAGCACCTGGAAGAACATGCCGTTGGCGTGGGTTCGAACGCCGGGATCGTAATGCCCGATCTCCAGTTCGAAGTTGCCGGGCCCAATGCCGAAGATCGGATGCGAACGCCAAAGCGCATAGGCGCCGTGCCACAGATCGAGTCGCGATCCGAGTCCGCCGTTGAACGACCCGTCGCCGGTCGAACCGAAGAGCGATTGAACGCGCCCATGCAAAGCTCCGCTGAATACGCCGAACGCGAGCGCCAGCACGAGGGCGAACAGCGCCGACATGCCCGCGCCGAGCGAGCCGCGGCGCGCCGGCTGATAGCGCACCGCCAGCAGAGCAGCGGCCCCGAGCAGCAGCGCGCCGATGCCGCCGCGCGAAAAGGTCAAAACACAGGCCACAGTGCCCAGCGCGATGGCCACGCGCTCCAAGAGAAACGGCGGGCGCAGCACGGCGAATGCAAGCATAGCGGGAACCACGACGCCCAGAAAACCCGCGAGTTGGTTCGGCCCTTCGATCGGTCCCGCAATGCGCGCGACGTTGTGCCCGGCGATGACCTCGGATTCCAGAGCGCCGGCGAAGAGCTGCGCGAACGCAAGCGCGGTCACGGCGATGGTGATGAAGGTCAGCGCGATTCGAACGGCGCGTTCGTCGGGGTCCAGACGATAAGCGAAATACGCGACGAGGATCGTCATCAGGTATTCGAGCGCTTTGAACGTCTCACGCAAAGCGGCGCCGTGAGAACTTGCATGCAGCGACCCCAGCAGCATGGTCACGGCGAAGAGCAGCTGTGCTCCGGCAAGCAGCCAAAACGTACCGAAAGACCGGCCTCGTAGAAGCCGGGGGGCGCGCAGTGCGATGCCCAGCGCCACGGCGACCAGCGAGACCTTCGGCAGCGTGATCGTGGTTCCGTGAACCGTGTACGCGAAAAGAAACGGATCGGTAAAGATCAACGCTACGACGCCGTAGATTGGACGGCGCAGCGTGAGGGCGAGAACCATGGCGGCGCAGAGCAGCAGGATGGGGATCGCCGCTCGCGCCGGCATCCACGGAAGCGGAGCCGTGTCCAGCCGTTCACCGGTGGCGGCATTGAGAAAGCCGACCTCGCGAATCATTATGCTGAGATGACGTGGGTCATCATTTAGTCCGAGATCCCTGGGCACGAACGTTGTGCCTGCCCGCAAATGCACGAGTGCAACGCCGTGCCTTGCTGCCCGTGGAAGCGGAACCGTCACCTCGTGCTCGCCGGAGCCCAGGCAGCAGTGGAGTACTGGACGGCCCCCGTTTACCTGCACCCGCAGCGATTGCGGGCCGCGCTTAACGGCAAAGTCCGGCATATAGACGTTGAGCAACAAGGTATCTGCGCCAGGGGTGACCGCGACTTTTATGACCGCGTCCGGACCCATCCAGCAGCAGTTGCCGGCGTCCGTACCGGGGTAAAGGCCGCTGATGATGTCGGAACCGCCCGCCAACCCGCTGGGATATATGGCCTGGTCCGCATACGCGCGCGCCGGTACGATAAAGAAAATAGCGCTTCCGACGAGAATAATGAGAGCGTAGTAAAAACGGTTCATCTGTATTTCTGCGGAGAGGTTGATTCTCTCACTCCGGCAAAAAGGCTTCCCTGCGTGGGTGTACTTTCTGTAAGCGACGGAAACCATTCGCTTTTCACGGCCTTTCCAAAGGTCGTGTCCGTCGTATTGAATTGGAACGGCTGGCTGGACACGATAGAGTGTCTGGAAAGTTTGCTGCGCGCGGATTATCCGAATCACCAGATCGTCGTTTGCGACAACGGTTCGCAGGATCACTCGCTCGAACGCCTCGGCGAATGGGCCGACGGCGTCCTCGAAATCAAAGAGCGCAGCGACGGTGAGCTGCGCGCGTGGGCATACCGTCCGGTGCCCAAGCCCCTGCGCCACGTTCTGCACGATTCGCCGGAGCGGGCGGCGGCCGAAACGGCAAATACCGACGCGCAGATCATTTTCATTCGCAACGGCGCGAACTTGGGCTATGCCGGCGGAAACAACATCGGCATGCGATTCGCCGTCGAGACGCTGCATGCCGACTATGTTTGGCTGCTGAACAACGACACCGTTGTCGACCGGCAAGCGATAAAGCACTTTACCGATGCGTTTGCGCTTCGCCCCGACGCCGCGCTGCTGGGCTCGCGCCTGATGCAATATCATTCACCCGACATCATTCAGGCGTTGGGCGGCGGTTTTCTGGATCCGCGGCTCGCGCTGGATTCGCAACTTGGGCGCGGGCAGCGCACGCACGCGTCGGTCGACCAGTTGCTCGAACTTGAACACGTCATTGGCGCGAGCATGTTCATCCGATCGGATGCCATACGCGACGTCGGCCTGATCGACGAGTCCTATTTTTTGTACCGCGAAGAAACCGATTGGTGCCTGGAACTGCGCAAGCGCGGTTGGCGCCTGCTCTACTGCCCGCAGAGTATCGTGTGGCATAAGGAAGGTCATTCAACGGGCTTTAAGAGCGGTGTGCACGACTACTACGCCGTGCGCAATATGCTGTTTTT
>DASSZL010000251.1:0-10356 GCA_035713505.1 Vulcanimicrobiaceae bacterium
GCCCGCCAGAAACGGCGGCAGGCCCGAGAGAATGGCGGCGCTCGCGCGCCCTTCGGCCGTAATCGCCTGAATCTTGCGCTGAATGCGGCGGCGCTCTTTGATCGTCTCCGCCAAATGCTCCAAAATTTTACTGAGGTCGCCGCCGGTTTGCGATTGAATGCGGATGGCCCGCGACATCATCATCGTCTCGTGGCTGGGCATGCGCTTGGCGAGATTGTCGAGCGCATCGTAGACGCTCACGCCGATGTTCGTCTGGCCGACGACGCGCATGTACTCGTGGCGTGCCGGGTTCGGCATTTCCTCGATGACGATGGTGAGCGCTTGACGCAGACCCAAGCCGATGCGCACGCCGCTCGCGACCAGGCGAAGCGCAAGTTCGAGCTGCTGCACGAAGGTATCCAGACGCTTGCGCAGTTTCATCTGCACGAGCATCCAGAAGCCGCCGCACGCAACGCCCGCGCAAAGCGGAAGAAGCAGCACGCCGACGATTGGCGCCGGGCGCATGACAAAGGCGAGAACGATCCATAGGAACGCGGTTACGGCCGCGATGCCGCCCAAAATCTCTTGCGGCTTGTTCTGCATGCCGGCGCGGTCGAGCAGATCGGCGAACTGCCGCCCATATTCGGCTCGTTCTTCGCCGCCCTTGAGTTTCGCGAAAATACTGGTCTGTGTAGTGCCTACCATAGCGAACCTGTTGAAGCGAGCGTGGAGAGTTGACGAACGTCGTAGGTGATGCCGTATTCGTCGAAGCGCTGCAGGCAGTGCGGCTGCACGCCGGTGTACTGGAATTCGCCGGAGACCTTGTTGTCCAGATCGACGCCGTGCTGCTGGAACTTGATGATCTCTTGCATGGTGACGACCTCGCCCTCCATGCCGACGATTTCACTGACGGAGATAATCTTGCGGCTGCCGTCCCGCAAACGGGCGGTCTGAATGATGAGATCGACTGCACTTGCGATCTGTTCGCGAATGGCGCGCACCGGCAAATCGAAGCCCGCCATCATGACCATCGTTTCCAGGCGCGAGAGCGCGTCGCGCGGCGAGTTGGCGTGCGCGGTCGTGAGCGAACCGTCGTGCCCGGTGTTCATGGCCTGCAGCATGTCGAGCGCTTCTCCGCCGCGGCACTCGCCGACGACGATCCGATCGGGGCGCATGCGCAGGGAGTTTTTCACGAGATCCCGGATGCGGATTTCACCGCGGCCTTCCAAGTTTGCCGGTCGCGATTCCAATCGCACGACATGCGGCTGGTTCAAACACAGTTCAGCGGCGTCTTCGATCGTGAGGATGCGCTCGCGATCGGGAATGTAACTCGAAAGAATATTCAGGAACGTCGTCTTACCGGATCCCGTGCCGCCGCTGATGACGACGTTGAGGCGTCCCTCGATGCAAGCTCGCAGAAAGTCGAGCATTTGCTCGTTCGCGGAACCCTTGTCGATCAAGTCCTGCGCGGTCATCCGGCGCGTGCCGAAGCGGCGGATCGTGAGCGACGCGCCGTCGATTGCCAGCGGCTCGACAATGGCATTCACGCGCGAACCGTCGGGCAGGCGCGCGTCGACCATCGGCACCGATTCGTCCAGACGCCGGCCGAGCGGAGCGATGATGCGCTCGATGACCAGACGCAGCTGCTGCTCGCTGGTGAAGCGCTTGCCGGTGCGTTCTATTTTACCCAGGCGCTCGACGTACACGGTCTTCGGGCCGTTTACCATGATTTCGGTCACGGCCGGATCCTGCATGAGATCCTCGAGCGGACCAAGGCCGAGCGACTCGTTGACGATTTCTTCTTTTATCTGCGCCAGTTCTTCGGCGGTCAAATCGCCGTTCGATTTCTCGCTCAGGACGCTCTGCGCGGCCTCTTCGATCTTTCCGCGCAGTTCCTGCAGCTTCGCGGAGTCGCTGAATGCCGCGCTGGCTTCGACGAGATTGACCTTGCTGCTGAGCTTTTCGTGAATCTCGAGCTTGAGCTTTTCACGCGGTTCGATCTGGTCGGAGGAGCGGGACGGTTTGCCGTTGCCGTTGGGCGCGGGGCCGGCGCCGTTCGATTGGATCCCGCGCGCGGCCGAACGCGTTTCGGCGCGGCGATCTTGGACGAGGCCTCTTGCGGAAGGCAGCAGTACGTCGATCTTGGGTTCAGCCGTGATCGAACGCAGCGTTTTCTCGATTGCCGCGAGCGCTTTGCCGTACCCGCGGTCGTTCTGCGCGGGGAGTTCGCCCATGACCTTGATCTCGAGCGCGCGTTCGATTTCCGAACGCGAGGCCGTTGGATTGTTGTCGCGGCAGTTGGTGATCATGATGATGCGCGTCAACGGCACGCCGAAACGTTTGAGTTCCGCGATCATCGTGCGTGCGGACGCGACGCCGAGCAGCGTGGGCTCCGCGACGATGATGAACCGCGTTGCGCGAACGACGAACGGGCGGACCGGAGCGGCGAACGGAATCGGCACGTCGGCGATCACGAAATCCCGCTCGCCGTACGATGCGGCGAGCTGCTCCACGTCGTCGAAGTTTATCGTGAACGCCGAGTCGTACGCCGGCGCCAGCTCCGCCAGCGTGAGGTCGCCGACCTGGGTGACGCCGATGGGCCCGGCGTCGCGCGCCATGTCGATCGTGCGCACGGCGTCAAAGAGGATCGCCATATTGCGCCGTCCGGAAAGATCGCCGTCGACGAGCGCGACGGATTTGTCCGAACGCAGCGATTTGGCGAGCTCCGCGCAAATCGTCGTCGCGCCGGAACCGCCTTTCGCGTTGATGAACGCAAACGTGGTCGCGTTCACGGCAGCGATGCACCCGCATAATGATCGCCGTCGATGACCGTGACCGGGCCGGCCGGCGGATCCGCCTGACGCGCACTGCCGCCGGCGGCGTTATTTTTACCGGCACCGGCGAGGTCTTTCATTGCCATCGCCATCGCTTCGATCGGCGAAGACGGAGCCGGAGCGCTCTCGCCGCCCGCGTTCACCGGACCGGGAAAGTGCAGTGCTTCGACGGGTTCGGAGTTGAGCGGCTCCTTGGGCGAACGCAGCGCGAGGCGCAGCGTGGTGTTGAGGTCCGCCATGACGAGCAAATCGGCTTGCTTGGGCGTGACTTCGAGCGTCACGGTCGTGGAGTTGGCCTCTTGGGGCGAGGGCGTGGCCGAAGTGTTCTCGAGCGATTCGCCGATCGCCAGTACGCGCACGCCGCGCAGAATCGCCGAGGCCGGAGGCGGTACCGCGGCCGCTTTCGGCGGATCCGCGATGACGTCGACGTAGTCGCCCGGTTCGACGAGTCCCGAAACGCCTTTGACTTTGTCGATTTGCACGCTGACGGCACGCATGCCGGGTTTGAGGCGAACAGGAAGACCGACGTCGGTTGGATGTCCGATCATCGAGCTGGTGATGCCGGAGCCTGCGGGAATCGTGATGAGCGCGAGCGCGCCGACGGCTTGCCGCGGATCCATGATCGCGTTCGGGTCGACGGCCGAGGTCGGCCGCGTGACGTGCGCGAGCATTTGCGGCGTAATGGTGACGCGCGCGGGAATGTCTTGGGCCGCAACGATCACCTCGCGCGGCGCGCTGTTCGCGTTGGTCTGGCGCTGCAGCGAAGAGAGATAGTTCAGCGTCAGCCATCCCGCGCCGATCGCGAGAACTACGGCAACGATGAGCGTGGTGCGTCGATTGTTCACGGCAGGATCCTCAAGTGGGGCAACAATCCGCTAACCAGAGCGGTGCAAAGAGCGCCGGCGAAAATCGCCACCGCGTACGGCATGGCAAGACCGGCTTGCGGACGTGCGGGCGCCGCGCCGGCAAAAACCGGCAGCGCGATCGCGCGTACATTAGAGAAGGTGACGCCCAGGCGTCCGCGCATCGCGGAAAACGCGACCGCGACCACGCCGCCGCAAAGCAGCGTGAAAAGCAAAAAATCCCCGCCCGACGGATAGCCCAGGGTTCCGGCCGCGGCCGCGAGCAGCTTCACGTCGCCCCCGCCTATCAGTTTGAGCGAAAACGCGAACGAGCCGGCGACGATGACGATCGCGGCGATCGCCAGATCCGCAAGAACGGATTGCCAGCCGGAAAAAGCACTCAGCGCGAGGCCGCCGGCGAAAAGCGCGCCTACGAGCGCATTGGGAACGCGCCGCGTGCGAAGATCGCTAATCGCGGCGAAAAGTGATGCGAGCAGCACGAGCGCGATCGCAAGCGTCATCGCGCGTCCACCTGGCTCATGAAGCTGGAAAATTCGTTGCTGGTCGAGCCGCCGATTGCGGCGACCAGCGCGATGCAGACCGCGGCAATGAACGTCAGCATGATCGCGTACTCGACCATCGTCGCTCCGGAGTCGTCACGAAAAAGTCGCGCGTGCTGGTTCATAGGCCTCCTCCGTTTTGGGCCGGGGCTGTAGGGGAGAGTCAGCCCCGGCCAAACGGTACGTAAAGTATCGTCGTTCTAGATTGCGCTGTTGACGGTCGAGAACGCGGTCGAAACTTTGCCGCCCAGCGCGGCGATCAGCACGATGCAAACCGCGGCGATAAGTGCAACCATGATGCCGTATTCCACCATCGTGGCGCCGTCATCGTTGCGAAGCATCGAAAGCATATTCTTGAACATGAGTTCCTCCAGTGTGCGGAGCAGAGAGTGCGTTATCGAGCTTAGTGCGGCAACTGCTCGAGTGGGACGGTAACCCCGTTGTTCGGCGCTGCCATGACGACTTGCGCCGTCGCGGAAGCAACACCGGGCGATGAGGTGGCGACAACGCGAAGCACTGTCCCACGCTCGTAAGCGGACGCTATTGGAATGATGGCTCCGAAACGTCCGTTGACGTCGGTGACGATGTCATGTCGGCTCACGACGATCGTCGGGATGTCCGACGACACGACGGCCAGCAGCGTGATGGTGACCGGAGCACTTGCGGGAGCGGAACCCTCGATGTCGATAGCCTCGGCACCCTGGAGTTGTCGAGCCTCCATGGTAATCGAACCGTGTGCCGGCGCATCGGTCGAGAGAATCTCCGCGCTATGCGCGGCGGCAGGGGAGAACCGCCGCGCCAGCGCTTCCAGATGTCCGGCCAGCGCGGGGGTCACGTAGAGGTCGCCTCGCGAGTAGCTGGGCGCCGCATCCGCGACTTCCGTATGGTCGTTCACCTGATACACCTGTGATCCGGGCCGCAGCACAACAACGATGCCGGGCCGGCTCAGGACAAGGACGGACCCCTGGGTGGACCAGTGATAGGCGTATCCGCTGTGGGCGGCTACGCGGGCGGCGGCTTCACGCTGCTGTGCTCCGGCCGGTAAAGCCGAAAGACTAAGGGTGATAACCGCCAGTGCGATCGTGGTCCGCATTGAGTCCTCCGTGTCCCTGGTGGGTGCATCATGACACCCGGGCTCCGCCCCCGCAAGACAAAATCGCCGAATTATACCGATACTTAACGTAACGTCTATTGATTGTTGACGTGTTAACGTATCCAGCCATGGCATAATAACCCCACGACTCGCTCGGAGGTCATGGAGGTCGCCAGGTTCATGCGCACACGGCTTTTTGGATTGCTCCTCGGGACGGCGCTCGCCGTCCTCACGGCATCCGCACCCGCCCCCGCCGAAACCGTCTCGCTGCTGTCGGTTCAGTCTGGACACTCGGTCCTGTTGCAGACTCCCGGCCTGGTACGCGTGGCGGTGGGCGACGGGCGAATCGCCGGTGTGCTCCCCATCGGAACCAGCCAACTCGTGATCAATGGGAAGGCGCCGGGTCATACGACGGTGTTCGTGTGGCTCGGCGGCCATCGTGAAACGTACGAAATCACGGTGACCGAGCAAACGATGGACGATCTCGCGCAGATGCTGCGCACCGCCATCGACGATGAGGGCGTGCAAGTCGTCAGCTTCCGCAACTCCATCGTCGTGCGCGGCACCGTCGCCGACGGCGCGCAGTTCACGACGCTAAGTGATCTACTCAACCGTTTTCAGGATTACGCGAAGAAGCAAAACTACTCGATTGTCGACGCCGTAACCGTTGCGCATCCGCTCGGCGATCTGCAGAAGGATTTGGCGAACATCCCGGGCGGCGACGCCATTCGCGTCGACCCCGACGGCAAGGGGAACGTCATCGTCAGCGGTCACGTGCACGACGCGCAGACTGCGCAGGCGATCCTCGAGCGCGCAAAAGGCTTGGCCGGCCCGTATTTGGCAGCCGACGGAAAACTGCTCGATCGCATCAGCACCGATACGACTTCGCAGATCGACATCAAAGTATACGTTTTGGAAGTCGACCACACCGCGCTCAACAATTTGGGGGTGCAACTCCAGTCCGCTACGTTCGCGCCGGGCCTGCAATCGTACACGCTCGGCCCGCCCAGTTTCTCGGCCGTCGAGTCCCCGCAAGGCATCGGCGGTGCGCTGAAGATTGGTGCCTTTTTCCGTACGGTTACGCTTGCGCCGACCCTCAATTTGCTCATGACCGAAGGGCACGCGCGCATTCTTTCCTCACCGGACTTGGTGACGCTGCCGGGCAACAACGCGACGTTCTTGGTGGGCGGCTCTATACCGATCCCGGTTTCGACGGGCTTGGGCCAGGTTTCGATCCAGTATCAACCATTCGGCGTGCAGCTCAACGTGACGCCGAACCTGCTCGGCAACGGCGCCGTTGAGGCGAAAATTCAGCCCGATATTTCTGACTTGGACTTCCAGGACGGCGTGAACGAGAACGGCTTTGTCGTGCCGGCGCTGCGCGAGAGCAAACTCTCGACGGACGTCATCACGCAGCCCGGCGAGTCAATCATCATGGGCGGCATGGTGCGCCGAGTCGAAAACCGCTTCATCAATAAGATTCCCCTGCTATCGCAGATTCCGATCCTCGGAAAGCTTTTTCAGTCGACACGTTATCAGCATGACCAGACCGACGTTGTGTTCATCATGACGCCCACGGTGATAACGAGGTAGCGGAATGGCATGCGACCGCGCGGCTCGTCTTCACGGCCAACGGGGCCAGACGCTCGTGCTGGTTGCGCTGCTTCTCGTCGTCCTCGTCGGAATGACGAGTCTGGCGGCCGATGCCGGATACTACCGCTATCAGCAGCGCATCATGCAGTCCGCCTCGGACAGCGCCGCGCTGGCCGGCGCGGCGGAGCTCGCGTACGGCGGTGCCGACGCAGCGGCCAAAGCCGACTCCGCGGCCAACGGATTTGCCGACGGCGTAAACGGCGTTACGGTTACGGTGAACACGAATTACAGCGACCAGTACACGGGCAGCAGTTCCGCCGTCCAGGTCGTCATTTCAAAACCGTATCCGAAATTCTTCGCCGGTGTTTTAGGCGGCGCAAGCAACGCGCAGATCAGCACCACTGCGGTTGCGCGCATGAGCGCGAACGTCAACGTTTGCCTCTATCAATTGGATCCGAGCCAAAATCCCAACTTCAACGGCATGACCTTCAACGGCCACAAATGCGGCATCATTTTGAACGGATCGGCCAACTTCAACGGCGCGAACATCGACGCCCAGTATATCGGCTACTCATCCGGCAGAACGCCGAACGAGAACGGAGCGACGTTCTCCCAAGCCACGCCAGCGCCGTCGATGCCGGCGAAAGACCCGTGCATGAATATTCCGGGATGCGCATATCTGACGAACAATCCGCCGTCGACTTCATCATGCATATCGCACCCGAACTACAACGGCATGACGGTCACGCTCGTGCCCGGCTGTTACGATTCACCGAACTTCAACGGGGCGAACGTTACGTTTCAAACCGGCACGCCGCCGTTATTCGTGTTCACCGGGCATCCGAACTTCAACGGCAGCACGCTGGCGGGTAACGGCGTGACGCTGTATTTTGCGGGCGGCAGTTGCGGGAACTTCAACGGCGCGAATCTCAGCCTCACGCCGCCGGCCACCGGGGACACCGCCGGAGTCCAAATTTACTCGACGCCCGGCGCGAGCGGCTGCGGCCCGAATTTCAACGGCACGACGGGAACCGGCGTAAGCGGTCTGGTGTACTACCCGTCATACCACGTGAACTTCAACGGATCGTTCAATTCGTATGCGGTGCTCGTCGTCGGCAACGTGAACTTCAACGGCAGCACGCAAAACTTTCCGATTCCCCCCGCAAATGGGACGTTGGCGCAATTGCCGACGCTGGCCGAATGATGTTTAGCGCAACGCGATCGCAAGCCGGCACCGCGCTTCTCGAGTTCGTGCTCGCGCTGCCGCTGCTCGCACTGCTGCTGCTCGGCGGAGTGGAGATTGGGAGATACGCGTATTTTGCAATTCAAGTCGGCAACGCCGCGCGCGCGGGCGTGCAGTACGGTGCGCAAAACGCCGTGACGGCGCTCGACGCGGGCGGCATCATCAGCGCGGCCCAGGCGGACGGAAGCACGAGCATAGCCGCGCTCGACGTTACGCCGACGAATTATTGCAGCTGCTGGAACGGCTCGTCGGGAAGCGCGGTGGCATGCAGCGGCAGCTGTCCCGCCGGCAGCCATCTCGTCGAGTACGTGCAGGTGGCCGTGAGCGGCAGCGTCGTTCCGTTGTTCCACTATCCGTTTTTGCCGTCCACGCTTACCGTAAGCAACACCGCGACCATGAGGATCGCGGCGCAATGAGCAGGCTCGAAGCGCAGCGCGGAGCGACCATGGTTGAATTCGCCATTTCCTCGCTGGCGATGCTCATGGTCATGTTCGGCATACTCGAGTGCTCGCTGCTGCTCTATACGTATCACACCGTATCGAGCGCGGCGCGTCAGGCGAGCCGGTGGGCAATGGTGCGCGGAAGCGACTGTGTCGCCCCGACGTGCCCGGCCGACGCGAACGCCGTCAAGTCGTACGTGCTCACGCAAGTTCCGCTGCTCGACACCTCGCAGGTGAACGTGACGACGACATGGGCGAGCAGCAACGACTGTACCGTGACCTCACCGAGCGGCCCGGCGGGGCCCGGCTGCGTCGTCGCCGTGCAGGTCTCGTATCCGTTCCAACTGCACCTTCCGCTCATCCCGATCTCGGCCGTCACACTTTCAAGCACCTCGCAGATGGTGATGTCGGAATGAAGCTGCTGGCGATGCTGCGCGACGATACGGGAAACGCGATGGTCGAATATGCGATCGTTGCGGCCGGGATCGCCTTGCCGCTCATCGGCATCGGTTACGCTATTGCGACAAGCGCCGGCAGCGGCCTTGGCCACACGACGAGTGGACTTTCAAATCTCGGGACGACACCGCCATGAAACAACTGCACCCCCGCGGCACCGCTTTGCCGGAAACGGCCCTCACGATTGGCATTGCGCTCTTGCTGGTTCTCGGCGCGGCGCAAATGGCGCTGCTGGGCTACACGCAAATCTCCGCGGACGGCGCGGCATTCGTCGCCGCTCACACGCAGGCGCAGAATCCGAACGCGAACGGCGTTACGGAAGCAACGAGCGTCTTTTCCAACTTCGGCAGTTCGAATTTCTCGACGCCCTCGCCCTCGCCGGCGCTCGTGCCCTTCAGCGTTTCAAAGGCGGTGGCGGGCTTCTCGCTCATGCCGGGTCTGGCGTCGTCCTACAGCGTCACCGGTAAGGACGTGGAGTACTCGCCTGCGGGCGCGGGTGCAACGCCGGCACCGTTCGAGTTCTCGATTCCCACCGAGTATCTGCAAAACTATTGCGATCCGAACGGCAACTGCAATAATACCTACCCCATGTATCTCGCCCAAGGCGTGGGCAACGGCAACGGCAACGGCGTGAACGGCACGTTCTCCGAATGGCAGTGTCACCAGCAGTACTACGCCAAAGTCAATTGGCCGCAGTCGCGGCCGGTCAGCTATAGCGATCTGCAGAACAACTATCCGAAGCTGGACCCGTATAACAATAATTCCGCGGAAAACAATATCTATTCGTGGGATTCGGGGACGCACAAATGCAATTGAGCCGCCTCCACTCGCAGCGCGGTCAAACATTGCCCTTCTGGGTCGTGGGCGTTTTGGTCGTACTCTCGATGATGTTCATGCTCGCCAACTATGCCAATGCGATCGCTTGGCAGATTCGCGCGCAGAATGTCGCCGACGGCGCCGCATCGGGCGTTCTGGCGGTACAGGCAAACGTTTTTAACGAATACTCGACGCTGCTGTACTCGACGGCCGTGGACGAATACCGGGTGCGCACGCTCAACCAAGCCATTCTCGACACGATTTATGGAGAAGGCGGCTGCAAAAATACGGGTATGTGCGACACGGATTACGGGATGCTCGTCCCGGCGTATAACAACGCGGTGTACGCCTTCACGAAAGACGTCAACCTGCTCGAACAGGCCAATAACCTCTCGCAAGCGGGTCAGAACACGGACGAAGCCAAGGCGCTCAGCCTAATCCAAGGCGGCACCTGGTGCGCGGGGTTGAGCGGCGACTACGCATGTTCGTTCTCCATTAAG
>DASSZL010000252.1:0-6886 GCA_035713505.1 Vulcanimicrobiaceae bacterium
TCGACGTCCGGTCAATCGTCATCGGACGGTTTCGGTTTTTCGGACACGCGCAGTTTGGGCACGACGCTGCAAAACAGCTTCAACGCCAGCCTGACGCGCAGCGAGTCGTCATTCCAAGGCTTCTTCAGTCAGAACTCGACCGGCTCGGTAAACGACCAGCTGCACTGGACCAGCCGCGCCGCCGACTACATGCTGACGTTCGACAAGACCTACGCGAAGCAGCCGTACGGCATCAACAAGGAGCCGGAGCTGCAGATCACGCCGCACCTGTTCATGCCGCACTTCGTCTTTCCGCTTTCTCCCACGCTTACGATCGGACAATACAGCGAACCGCAAACGCCGGAGACGACGGCGCGCGCGGACCTCGGGCTCTCCATGGGGCCGCTGCTCTATAATTCGTTTCTGGGCGCGTTCAGCGCCACGGCGAACGTCCACCAGTTCGCGTACGCCACCGGCGACATGAAGGCCAGCATCTCGCAGCAGTTGACGCTGAACACGCCGATCGGCTCGCACATCACGAACAACATTTCGTACTCCGAGAACAACTACAACGGCCCCGGCAACGTGCCGTTCTCCACGCTGGACGTGCAGAGCAACCAAAACACGAAGTTCGCATCGGACATTCTGCGGTTCTTCAACGGCGACGTCTACAACTTGAACCTCTCGTTCAACACGGCGTTCAACGGGCAGGCTCAGCCGGTGACGTATCAATTCGCGTCGCGCCCGTCGCACCGCTCGTATCTCGCGCTCCAGGGCAGCTTCGTCCCCGGCTCCGGTCAAGGATTCACCACGACGAACCTCCAGTTTTCGACGCCGTTCGGCAGAGGGGCGTGGCTTCAATTCATGGGCGATCTCGATTGGAAGAACAAAGGCCGCATCGAGAACAAAAGCATCTACTACAGCCGCATCATCGGCGACTGCTATGAGATCCAGGTGCAGTACAACCAGAATTCGCGCCAGGTGAACGTGACGCTCAATCTACTGGCATTTCCTTCGCGCGCAGCCGGCTTCGGCATCAACACGAACGGCGGATCTATCATCCCCGCCTCGTTCAACGGCGCGAACATCTTTAGCCCGGGCAGCTAGACCGCGCGAACCACCCTATGGGACGTCGCACTGCGGGTGCCCGCAGTTGCACGAGTCGCTCTCGATGCCGTTTTCATCGGCGTCCTTGCAGAACTGGCTGCAGTACGACTCCACCTGGATCTCCGCGGTCAGCATGCAATTGCACAGGTCATGCGCGCATTCAATCGTCTCTTGCATGGCGGTCCTTTACCCCCTTAAGGCGTGTTGAGCACTTCTCCGCCGGCGATTTGCGCTGCGCCGATAGAAACTTGCGGCCAGCCGGGCGGAGGCACCGCGTTCCACGGCACGTCAAACGCCGTGGCGGTGTTGTACGGCTCTCCCGTCGCCATCCACGTCTGGTCGTTGACGCCTTGGGGACCCGGCGCATCGATCACCGCGCCATACGGCGCGGTGGCACCGCTGCTCGGGTTCGGCGTTACCGTGAACCAGTTGATGAACCAGCTGCCGGTCACCGCCGGCGTGCTGCTGGGCGCGGGGCTCGGCGAACCGCTCGGGGTGGGGCTCGGCGACGCGCTTGGCGATACACTCGGCGAGGGCGAGGGCGTCGGGCTGGCAGAGCTCAGGCCCGCAAACACCCGCCGGTTGATCTGCAAGCAGAACTGCGTGCTTTGCTGATTGCAGTTGGAGTTGAGCAGGATGTCGCCCTGCGTGTATCCGACCGGCACCGGGAGCTTGTACGGCGGCTGCCCGGCGGGATGCTCGGTGACCAGCTGATAGAGCGCGACGCTCGGACTGGTTTGCCCGGTTAGTTGGTACACGATGATTTCGAACGAATAGTTCAGCCAGTCATACGACTGATTACCGTATTGCGGATACGGCATACCGTTCGTGCCGTTCGCGGCGCCTTCCGTGTTCACGGCGATGACGTACCACACGTTGACGAAGTCCATCGGCTGGGCGGTGCTGAACTTAATCTGCATGAAGCCTGACGGCAAGCCGCCGGAGGTTCCCGTGCGGTTAGGCGTAACTTGACGACCGCAAGAAGCTAACGTGAACGAGAGCGCACAGAGCACGAATATCAGTTTGCGGAACATCAGCACCTCCGTTCGCGCGGCCGAGTGGGCCGTCGCCATGCTTAGCGCCATCGCGCTTGCCCTAGCCTTCCCGAAGACTCAGCAAGCCTGGCTTGCACCGCTGGGGGCGGCGGGCCTGTTCTGGACCTGGGAACGCCTCTCCTGGAAACGCGCATTCTTCGCCGCTTGGTTCGCCGGCGCGATTTTTTTCTCAATCAACTTTTCGTGGTTCACGCACACCGTCGGTTCGTACGTCGGCCGGCTCGCTTTCGCGGTCGTGCTGATTCCGGCGCTCATCGAAGCGCTGGCCTTCGCGCTCACGGCGGTGTGCACGAAGATTGCGTTTCGCTTCGCGCCCGCATGGCTCGCGCCGATCGCCGGTGCCGCCGCTTTCACGATCTTCGAATGGCTGCGATCGATAGACGTAACGGCCGTGCCGTTCGCGCAGATCGGCTATTCGCAGACCTCGACGCCGCTCGCCGTCTTCGCCGCATACGTCGGGTCGTTCGGCGTCACGTTTGTCGTCATGCTCCTGGGCGGATATATCGCGTACGCGATCTCCCGTCGGCGTGCCGCGCCGCTCGCCATTGTGGTAGCCGTCGTCGCCGCCGGCTGGTATGCGGCGTACAGCGCGTGGCCGGCGCGTCATGCCGCGCCGCCGACCCTGCGCGTCGCCGCAGTTCAAGGCAATATCGCTCAGACGATCAAGTGGAACAAGGAAACGTTGCCGCGCAGCGTCGAGCGCTACACCGCGCTCACGCAAAAACTCGCGCCGCTGCATCCTCAGCTCGTCGTGTGGCCCGAAACGGTGATCACGACGGATCTGGACGATCAGCCATATTTCTGGGATTTGCCCGCGCTCTCGCCCGCCCAGCGGTCGGCGGTTCAAGCCTACCTCGACACGGGCGCGCGGCTGCGCACGCAGTTCGCGAATCTCGCGCGGCAGCTTCACACCACCCTGGTCGTCGGCAGTCTGGACCGTCATTACGGGCCTGAGGGCTTGAAAGAGTACAATGCGCTCTATACGTTCGGCCCCAGCGGCTTGCTGCTGAACATTTACGATAAGCGCCAACTGGTGCCGTTTGCCGAATCGCTGCCCGCGCCGGCGCTTTTCAGCTGGATCCCCGATGCCTCGCTCATCGGGCGCTTCGGCCACGGCATGCAGAATACGGTGATACCGGCGGACGGCATGCGCTTCGCGCCGCTCATCTGCTGGGAGTCGGCGTTTCCCGACTTGATTCACGCGCAGATCGAAAACGGGGCGCAGTTCCTCGTGATTCCGACCGACGACGCGTGGTTCGGCAAGAGTTCGGGCACGTACCAGCACGCGCAAATCGCGCAGATGCGCGCGATAGAAACGGGCGAATGGGTGCTGCAGTCCGCATCGACCGGAATCAGCGGCATCATCTCGCCCAGCGGCGCGTGGACGCAAGCCACGCAACTCGACAAAGAAGCCGTGCTCGTCGGCAACATCGGACTGCCCCCGGGTTCACTCTTTGCGCGCATCGGGCCGAACCCCGTGATTTACGCGCTGGCGGCGCTGTACGTTGCGGTGCTGCTCATTGGAGTGGTGCTGCGCCGTGCCTAACTGGCGCTCGTGGAACTGGAAACGCATCGCGTGGATCGCCGGAGGCGTGTTGCTGGTGTGGTTTGTGGCCGGCGTTATTCTGGCCGGACGAGACGTGCCGCCGCCGCCGGGGGCGCAGCCGATCACGCTGCGCGGCGGACGCGTGAGCGGCAATCATATCAGCACGCGCTCGTGGACGTTCGACTATACGCACGCGGAAATGTCGCCGGACGGTACGCTCGCCACGCTCGACGGCGTGAAGAACGGCGTGCTGTACAAAAAGGGCAAGCCGTATTTGAGCATCGCGGCGCAGCACGTGTCCGTCAACACACAGACGTTCGACTTCACCGCGACCGGCGACGTGCACATCGAGGCGCTGCATCCGAAAGACCACGTCAGCAAAAGGTTCGATACGGACCTGGTGCAGTGGGTGAATGCGACCAAAATGCTGCAGCTCACGCATCAGAGCCTCTTCCGTACCGACGGTCAGACGCTCAAGGTCGCCACGATCACGGTGGATTTCAACAAAGACCAGATGCACCTCGGAAAGATCGAGGGCAACGTCGAAGCGCCCGGGCAATGAAGTTTCGAGCCGCTCTCCTGGCGGCGCTCACGCTGTGCGCGGCCTGCGGCGGCAGCAAGGAGGCGCAAACGCAAGGCCCGCAGTCGCCGCAGCCCTCTGCGCGCTCGCTGCTCATCGATTCCCGCGGGGTGGTGATGCCGCTGGCGGATGCGGTCAAGAGCGTGCGGTTCGTGCCGTTCATCCCCTCGGCGCAAATCATCAGCGTCGCCGTCATACCGCCGCTGAGCGATGCGGCCGGCCGTAACGCCGAGCCGGGCCTTGCCATCGAGTACGAAAGCAACGGCGACGCACTGCTGCTCTCGCAGTGGCCGCGAGCGGGATTGCATATCGGCGTGGGTGCGGCGAGCATCACCAGTCGTCCGTGCGCCCCCGTCGCCTACCAGGCCGATGGCCTGCTGTGGACGACTCGCAACGGACGAGTGATGACTGTGCAGCCCGATGGGACGGTGCTCGCTTCGCGCATTGCGCGGGAAGCCGGCCGGCTGCTGCGTGCCGGCGCGTGCGGGCGAGCGCCAACTAGGACTTTTTCTCGCCCTCTTCCGTCTCGGCGGCCTCCGCCGCCAGCTGTTTCTTCGCGTCGGCGATCAGTTTTTTGACCTTCTGGCCGCCTTTGTGGCCGATCTCCTCGTAGAAGTCGGGCCCGTATTTTTCCTTGACGACCTTACCGCCTTTTTGGCCGATGGACTCGTAGAATTCCACTCCATGCCGCTGGCGCGTCGCCTGCCCTCCTTTGCGACCTATCTCCTCATAAAAGCCCGAACCGTACCGGTCGCGCACCGTGTTGCCGCCTTTTTTGCCGGCCTCACGCACGGACATCTCGCCACCCGGCTCCTCTTTGTCCGGCTCGCCTTTGGTGGGTTTTGCCATTACTAGACCCCGGTGGAAAAGAAAAATGGAAGGGTTAAGTCGTCTTGCGTTTCAGTTTTTGGCCGCCCTTTTGGCCAATCACCTCATAGAACGAGGGGCCGTACTTTTCTTTGGTGGCCTCGCCGCCTTTGCGGCCGATTGCCTCGTAGAACTCCGTTCCGTATTTGGCCTTCACGCGCTCACCCCCACGCTTGCCTGCCTCACGAACGGTCATGCCCCCGCCGGGACCTTGTGGATTTTCTGGAACTGCCATGCTAGTTTCACACCTCGAAGTGAGAAATTGTCACGGACTAAATACCCACTCGACCGCCTGTTAAACGAAGCAGCAGACAGGACTATCGCTTTTTGATATCGACGGTGCTCGAAAACGCCGAAATTTTCGACGGCTTAGGACTTTCTTCTTATACCACCGATCTGGGGATCGTCGGCGATCGCATCGTGCTCATCGGCAATTTGCGCGATCGCGACGCCCTCGTGCGAATCGACTGCACGGGCAAGACGCTTACGCCGGGGTTCATCGACGTGCATTCGCACAGCGATGCGCTGTGGCTCGCGCTGCCGCGCTGCGACGGCAAGATCGCGCAAGGCGTGACCACGGAAATCGGCGGAAACTGCGGCGCATCGCTGCCGCCGCTCGAACTCGACGATTTTTTTCGCGGCGTGGAGCGTAGCGGCGTCGCATTGAACGTCGCCACGCTCGTGGGGTTGGGCACGACGCGCCGCATCGTTGCGGGCGATTCACAGCGCCGCTTGGAACGCGAAGAAATCGAGACGCAAGCACGCCTGGTGCGCCAGGCGTGCGAACAAGGCGCGCTCGGCGTTTCCAGCGGTCTCATCTATCCGCCCTCGATGTACGCGGACACCGGGGAGCTCGCCGCGATGGCAGCCGCCGCGCGTGCGGCGAACGCACCGCGTTACGCATCCCATCTGCGCAGTGAAGGCGACGATCTGATCGCGGCCGTGCAAGAAGCGATCGAAATCGGACTGCGCGCGGACGTGCTCGTTCAGTGCTCGCATCACAAAGCGGCCGGAAAGAAGAATTGGGGCAAGGTGCACCGCTCGCTCGAACTCATCGACGCGGCGCGCATGCGAGGCATGGACGTGTATTGCGACGCGTATCCCTACGTCGCGAGCTGGACGGACCTGGCCACGATTCTCCCGGCGCAAGCGCGCTACGGCGGCGTGGAAGCTACGCTCGAACGCCTGACCGATCCGCAAAGCGCAACCGCAATCGCGCTCGATTTGAACCTTCATCACGGCGATGCGTGGCACGACATGCTGATCACGGAAGTCGCGAGCGAAAAAAACGCGCAACTCGCCGGTATGCGCATGGACGAAATCGCGAAGATGTGGCGGCTCTCTCCGGCAGCCGCCGCCATCCGCTTGCTGCGCGAAGAACGGCTCGAAGCGGGCGCCGTGTTCTTCAAAATGTGCGAGGACGACGTGGCAACCGTGCTTACGGCCGATTTCTGCAGCATCGGAAGCGACGCCTCGATTCGCGCGCTCTCCGGTCCAACGGCGCGCGGCGTACCGCACCCGCGAACGTTCGGGACTTTCCCGCGCGTCTTCGGCCGCTACGTGCGAGGGCGCAAGACGCTCGAACAGGCGGAAGCGGTGCGGCGCATGACCGCTTTACCGGCCAACGTGTTCGGACTGCGCGAGCGCGGCACGATTGAAGTGGGAAACTACGCCGATCTCGTGGTGTTCGACGCGCAAGCCATTCGAGACACCGCAACGTACGAGACGCCGTATCAGCTGCCGGTCGGCATC
>DASSZL010000253.1:0-8892 GCA_035713505.1 Vulcanimicrobiaceae bacterium
AAGCGCCATGACGCGCCGCTGGAAACGCACGGCGACGACTATCTTCGCGCGATGGTAGGCGCCGAGGAGAATCTGTTTTTTGCCCTGCGCACTGCCTGTATTGCCGAAGATTTCGCAGGCGCCGCCACGCTGCTCATCGCAGCCTCGCCCTATTGGGGGCGAAGTGCTCAATACGGCCGGATCGCGCAGTCGATGTCTCTTCTTCTCGAAGAGAGCCGGCTGCAGCGCTTCGATGCCGAAATACGAGCGCAACTGTTTCGCGCTGCGGGCCGGTTCGCGTTCGGCCGCGGCGAGTGGACCGAAGCAATACGCCTGGATCTGCTTGCCGCCCGCACGTTTGAAGAGATCGGCAAGCCGTACAACGCACTCATGGCGCGCCTTGCCGCGAACGTCGCGGGCGCGAACACGGGCACGCCCATTGAAGAGCGCATTGAAGAACACAAGAACATCTTGGCGCGCCATATGGAACTGGGCGTGGGGCCGCCCTGGGTTGCAGGTGAACTCCAGTCGGACCTAAGCGCGATGTACAAGACGCTGGGGCAGACGCAGACCGCTCTGGACTACGCGCTTTCGGCTCTGGAGCTGCTGCGCTTACATGGGCGTCGCGGGCGCGAAGCGATGCTTCTAACGATCGTGACGCGGATATACTGCGAACTCGGGGCTACCGGCAAGGCGCAAGAATGTGCACACGAGGCCATCCGCATTTTGGGCGATATTGGGGAGGAGGCAACGCTCGGCGAAGCCTACCGCAATCTAGCGCTTGCGCAAATGGCCGCCGGGCTGCCGGAATCGGAAGTCTTTACGACCCTGCTCGCCGCGCTCAGCCTGCACAGCCGCCGCCAGGAAGCGCGTTTCACCCTTTTCGCCGTCGACGCGTGTCTGGAAGCGTTTCTGAAATACGGCTATGTGCGCCAGGCGGCTCGCGCAGTGGGGCATGTGCTGTCCTTGCGGGAGCGCACGAACTACAATCGTCCCGGCGACCTGTTTCCGAGTGCTGCCGTCTGTTCGGCAACTCAGCAGGCGGTAGGGGCCGATTACTCAACGCTCGTCGGCCTGGGCAGACTCGATTCCCTGGTCGAACTGCAGGAGGAGCTGCGCCGACTAGTAAGCGGCTCGCCCCGTGAAGAGCCAGACAAGGAAACGATCGCAAGCTAAGATTGAATAGATAGTGAAGATACGACTTCATTATCTTGACTATCGCCCCGAGCCGGGGTAGCCTGAGAGGGTAATGGCGACCCAATTAAAGAGCGTTCCCCTCGGCGCAGAGTACGAGCACGGCTTCCACGACCCGGAGAACTATGTGTTCCAATCGGGCAAGGGGCTCACGCGCGAAATCGTCGCCAACATCAGCGAACTGAAGAACGAGCCCGGCTGGATGCGCGACTTCCGGCTCAAGGCGCTCGACATCTTCCTTAGTAAGCCGATGCCGTGGTGGGGCGATACGCAGCGACTTGCCGAGATAGACTTCGACAACATCCAGTATTTCGTCCGCGCCAGCGACCGAGCCGAGAAGAACTGGGACGACGTTCCCGAGGACATCAAAAAGACGTTCGACAAGCTCGGCATCCCCGAGGCGGAGCGCAAGTTCCTCTCCGGCGTTTCCGCGCAGTACGAATCCGAAGTCGTGTATCACTCGATCCGCAAGGATCTCGAGGAACTCGGCGTCATCTTCTGCGACATGGACACCGCCGTTCGCGAGTATCCCGAGATCGTCAAGAAATATTTCTCGACCGTTATTCCGCCCGGCGACAACAAGTTCGCGGCGCTCAATTCGGCCGTGTGGTCGGGCGGCTCGTTCGCCTACGTGCCGGCGGGCGTCGAAGTGAAGACGCCGCTGCAGGCCTACTTCCGCATCAACAGCGAGAACATGGGCCAGTTCGAACGCACGCTGCTCATCGCCGAGCCCGGCGCGAAGTTCCACTACACCGAGGGCTGCACGGCGCCGAAGTTTTCTTCGAGCTCGCTGCACAGCGCGGTCGTGGAACTCATCGCGCAGGAAGGCTCGACGATCCGCTACACGACGATCCAAAACTGGTACAAGAACATCTTCAACTTGGTCACCAAGCGCGCCGTCGCGTACAAGAACGCCACGGTTGAATGGGTCGACGGCAACCTGGGCTCGCGCCTGACGATGAAGTATCCGGCGATTTACCTGATGGGCGAAGGCGCGCGCGGGACGGTTCTTTCGATGGCCGTCGGCGGCGAGGACCAGCATCAGGACGCGGGCGCGAAGGTCATTCACGCGGCGCCGAACACGACCTCGGTCATCACGAACAAATCGCTTTCCGCGCACGGCGGCAAGACGACGTACCGGGGTCTGGTTGAAATCATGCCGGGAGCCGTCGGCGCGCGCACGCACGTGAAGTGCGATGCGATCATCATGGATGAAGATTCGTCGAGCGACACCAAGCCCACGATGAAAGTGCACGAGCAGCGCTCCACCGTCGAGCACGAGGCCAGCGTCAGCAAGATCAGCGAAGAGCAGCTCTTCTACGCGATGAGCCGCGGATTGAGCGAAGGCGACGCGCGCGCGCTCATCGTCAACGGGTTCTTCGACTTCTTCGTTAAGGAACTCCCAATGGAGTACGCGGTCGAACTCAACCGCCTCATCAAAATGGAGATGGAAGGCAGCGTCGGGTAAACCGTCGCAGCGAAATACCTCACGGGGCCGCTTCGAAAGGGCGGCCCCGTTGTATTTTAGAACGCGGGGTTTATGGCCGATACCCCCGTAGCAAAAACGACCGATATTGCCCCCGGCCGCACGCTGCGCGTCGTGGTCGACGGTACGGAAGTGCTCTTATGCAATGTGGACGGAACGCTGTACGCGATTGAAGACGTCTGCACGCACGACGGCGCGCCGCTCGATCAGGGCGAGCTCGAAGCCTGCCGCATCGTCTGTCCCCGCCACGGGGCGGAGTTCGACGTGCGTACCGGTGAGGTATTAAAACTCCCGGCAGTTATGCCGCTGCCGACGTATTCCGTGCGCATAGAGGGTGATGACGTCTACGTCGACCTCTAAGAGGCGGCGCTTCCCGGGACCGGTGTCGTTTGCACTGGCCGCAGTACTGCTCATCGTCCTTCTGCTGGTCCTCGCCTGGATTCTCTGGGTCGCTATCGGTCTGCGTTCGGTCGCGCAAACGGCCGGAACCGTGCACGTCGCGGGCCTTGAGGCACCCGTCCGGATCGTGCGCGACGATCGCGACATTCCGCACATTTACGCATCGACGCAGCACGACCTCATGTTCGCGCAGGGCTATGCCGAAGCGTCGGACCGGCTTTTCCAGATGGATCTGCTGCGCCGTTTCGTGTATGGCCGGCTCGCCGAAATACTCGGCCCCGCCGTCTTGAGCGCCGATGAAAACGCGCGCGTCGCGGATATTCGCGGCATCGCTGCGGATCAATGGACGCATTTGGACGCGCACGATCGCGATCTCGTGATTTCATTCACGCAAGGCGTGAACGCGGCGATGCGCCGGGAACCGTTACCCGTCGAGTTTCACATTCTGCTTTACAAGCCGCAAGCGTGGACTCCGCAAGATTGCCTGGCGGTAGGCATGGCCACCGCGCTCGATCTCATCGATCCGTGGAATGACGTCATCAGACGCGACACCGTTGCGCGCAACCGGCATGCGGCGCCGCTTCTCGATCTGTACTCGATAACCGATCCGGCGTATGACGCGCCCACCACCGGCGATGCGATTCAACCGGTTCCCGCGCTGCCGAACCGCGCCGCGCTTGAGCGCGCGGCCATCGTGTTGCCGCGCTATCACGGACGCGGACCGGTGGGCAGCAACGAGTGGGCCGTCGGCGCGCGGCATTCGGCAACCGGCAGGGCACTGCTCGCAAACGATCCGCACCTGCGTCTGGGTATTCCGGGTATTTGGTACCTGGTCGATTTGCATCACGGTGCCTTTCACGCCGCCGGCGGATCGCTGGTCGGAACGCCCGGCGTCGTGCTCGGCCATAACGAAAACATCGCGTGGGGGGCAACGAACGGCACGGTCGCAACCGAAAGCCTGTACCGCGATTCGCTCGAGGGTGCGCGGGCGCGAAAAGAAACGTTCCGCGTTCGCTTTTCCGCGATGCGCACGTACACGTACTACGATACGAAACATGGATTCGTCGCGCTCAGGCACGGACGAACGGCAATTTCGGTTTACTGGCACGGCACGCGTGCGCCGATGTCGCCGCTGGCGACATTCGAAGGCTTGGACAGTGCGCGAACGATCCCGCAGGCGCTCAAAGCGCTTCGCGCGTACCCCGGACCGCCGCAAAATTTCGTCATCGCGGATCGCACCGGAGCGGTTGCCTATCAACTCGCCGGTTTGATTCCGAAGGACCCGCTCTGGGGATTGCGGGTGCACGGCGCAAACGATCCGGTCTATCCGGTCCTCGGATTCGAGGCGCTGCCGCACGTTGCCGCATCGCGCAATGCGGTGGTTTTCACCGCCAACGACCGGATGTACGGCAAAGGGTATCCGTACCGGCTGAGCCCAAACTTCGCGGCGCCGTACCGCGCGCACCGCATCGAAGAGTTGCTGCGCAGCAAGCCCAAATTCACGGTAGCGGACTTCGCGCGCTTCCAGACCGATACGCTATCGATTCCCGAACGCGATATCGCGCGCGCGACGCTGGCAGCGGTCCGCCGCAAACGCGCGGACGATGCCGCTCTTCATCCATACGTGCAGGCGCTCTCGCAATGGGACGGCCGGTTCGATCCGGACTCGCGCGGCGCTCCCATTGCGTGGGAACTGCGGCAGATCGCGGTCGCCAGTCTGGCCAAATACAATGCCGGTTCGTCAGCGAAAGACTATCAATCCAGCGCGGGCAACGCGGATCTCGTTTTGCTCATGCGCGTGCTGCGCGAACGCCCGCGCGGCTGGTGGCCGCACAGCGACTACGATGCGCTGCTCGTCGACTCGCTGCGAACCGCTGTGAAAACTCACGGCACGCGCATGCTCGAGCCGTGGGGCGAGTACGGGCGCTTCACCGTACGCCATCCGCTGGCGATGCTCGGCATGTCGTTCCTGGACGGCGCAAGTTTCGCGGGCAACGGCGACAGTTTCAGCGTCCACGTTCAGACACCCACACATTCGCAGAGTTTTCGCGCGGTGTGGGACGTGGGCAATTGGGACGCGGGCGGCATGGTGATACCGAGCGGCGAATCGGGCGAACCCGCGTCCGGTCACTACACCGACTTGAGCGCGACGTGGCAGCAAGAACGCCTGGTACCGCTTCCATTCAGCGATGCAGCCGTCAACGCAAGCGCGCGCCGAACGCTGACGCTGCTGCCCTAGCGGCCCGAAAGGCCCGCGCCGGCAATCCGAGTCATCGAGAAAATCGGGATTTTCAGGAACGCGAGAAGGCTGCCCGAGACGAGCAGCAGCCCAAGCACCGCAACGATTACTACGAGTGGTAATTCAGCGGTGAGCAAACCCAAAGCGGTCATGCCCAGCGCCGCAGCGGTGGCGGCAAGCGCAGCGGCAACGAGCACCATCGAAGGCGCAACGCCTACGACGCCGTCACGGGTTCGCACGACGAACACGGCAATCTGTCCCATTGCGACCATTGCGAAAAAGACAACGCTGCGCAGCTGCGGCAGCGCCAGATGAAACGCATGAGTCGCGAGTGCGGTCGTGCAAAGCACGCAGCCGGCCGTCAACACGGCCATCACCACGGCAGCGCCGAGCATGCGCCCGATTTTCCATACTCGCAGCGTGTGCGAAACCCGAACGTGGTCCCCGGATATCGACAACGTAACGAGATCGTTGAACACGAGAAGGCAGACCATCAGTTCGGGCGTCAGCAAGAAGGTTCTGGTCGCAAAGAAACCCACGGTTAACACGCCGACGATCTCGAAATACTTCACGAGTTTGAGCATCGTGTACGTGACCA
The DNA here is from genome assembly GCA_035713505.1 of Vulcanimicrobiaceae bacterium. GTDB lineage: Bacteria > Vulcanimicrobiota > Vulcanimicrobiia > Vulcanimicrobiales > Vulcanimicrobiaceae > DATGJX01. Next base: position 5,896 of record DASSZL010000253.1, read on the forward strand.
TGCGTTCAAAGACCGCCCGGCTCGACTGCACCGCCGCGATGATGTTTTTCAAACCGGCGCCGGTCAAAACGATGCCGGCGGCCGCCTTGGCAACGTCCGCCGCCGTGCTGACCGCGATGCCGATGTCTGCTTGACGAAGCGCCGGCGCATCATTGACGCCGTCTCCGGTCATTCCGACAACATGTCCGGCTTTCTGCAGCCGCCCGATAATCGCCAGTTTATCCTCGGGATAGATGGAAGCGTGAACATGGTCCGCGGGGATTCCAACCCGTCGCGCCACGTTCAGCGCGGTCGGTGCGCCGTCACCGGTCAGCAACATCACCTCGACGCCGGATTCATGCAAGTCCCGGACGATTGCCGCCGCATCACCGCGCGGCGGATCCGCAAGGGCAATCAACCCGGCGATCCGCGTCTGCTCCGATTGCGAAATCGCCACCGCAATCACTCGCGCTCCAGCGCCGGCCAGACGCCGGACTTCTGCGTCAAAACGCTCCGGCACGGCTTGCGCCATCGCACGCAAGGCGTCCGGCGCCCCCTTATACACCATTGCGGGCGCGCCGTTCCAGGCGATGCCGGCCGCGCTCCACTTCTCGAGCGGATCGAACGGCGTGAAAGAGGTTCGCGTGAGCGCAGGCGCCTGCGCGGCGCGAGCGTAATCGAGCACGAGCAGATCGACCGGCTCGCGGCCTGCTTGGTCGGAAGCGGCTGCCGCTAATGCCGTGATTTGCAGCGGCGAAAACGGTTCGAGCGCAACGACGTCTTCTATAGCAAGACGATTTTCCGTGATCGTGCCGGTCTTGTCCGTGCAAAGCACATCCATCGAAGCGGCATCTTCCAGTGCCGAAAGACGCGTAACCAAGGCGCCTTTTTCCGTCATATCTAAAGAGCCTATCGTCGTCGCGAGGGTGAACGCGGCGGGCAGCGCGATTGGAACCGATGCCAAAAGTATCATTACGGCGAAGACGGCAATGTCCACGGCCGTCATGCCGAACCGCGCAGCGAATACGGCGATGAGCACGATAACGACCGCGCTCACGGCCGTCAGCCCCGTTACGATGCGAAGAATAATGTGCTCGAGTTGCCCCGGTGAGTGAGCGATTCGAACGAGTTCCGCGGTCTTGCCGAACTTCGTGCTCGTTCCAATTTTCGTCACGACCGCGGTTGCGTCCGCGCGCACCACGGTCGTCCCCGCATACACGGGCTCTTCGGGCTTGGCGGTTCTCGGCATCGATTCGCCGGTCAATACGGACTCGTCGACCTGGGCCGATCCACTCAGAACGTTCAGATCGGCCGGCACGATGTCGCCGCCTCCGAGATGCACGAGATCGCCCGGTACGATCTGATCCGCCGGCAATGTTTCCCACGACCCGTCCCGTTTGACGCGAGTCTGCACGACGACTTTCTTGCGCAAGAGGTCGACCGCGTCACGAGCCTTACCCTCTTGCGCCGCAGCAACGACGGCATTGAAGAGTAACAGAAACGCGATGGCAACGCTGTCGCCGTAGCGCCGCGTGAGGACGGTGAGCGCGAGCGTGACCTCCAATACCCATGGAATCGGTCCCCACAGTCGATGCGCGAGTGCCGTCAGCGGACTGTATCTCTCGGGCGGGATCGCATTCGATCCGTACCGGGCCCGCAGCTCGGCGGCGCGCTGCCGGGTCAGACCGGCTTGTGCGTTCATAGCGTATTTCGATGATAGTTCACGCAGAAGCGGCGGCAAGGAATGTCCGAGGAAGGCCGCCTTAGCGCACGGTTGCGCTCAGCGCCTGCTGCAGGAACATCCCGATTGCGGACCACGCCTGCGCTTGCGCCGCCAGGTCGCCCTTCGCCGTTCCGCCCAGCAGCATCGTGAACGGCCCAAGCGGCACTTTCATCTGCGGATGACTTGCCGATTGGAATAAGAACACAGTGGCCGGGGTTCTCCTACTCCGCTTGCCGTAATAGTGCTTGCATTTCGCGCACGTGCTGCACGAAGGCGTTTCGTCCGGCCGGCGTCAAACGATAACGCGTTTGCGGACGGCGGTTCACGAACGCTTTTTCTTCCGCGACGTAGCCCGCTTCAACGAGTTTGCTCAAGTGCGCGCCCAGATTGCCGTTGGTCGTTTGCGTCGCGTGCTGCAGTGCGCTGAACGCGACCCACTCGGCCGTAAGCAACTCCGCGATCACACCCAGCCGGATCTTGGAGAGCAGCAGATCGTCCACTACACTTCCTCACGCGGACCTTGCGCGAGGAACAAAAAGCCGGGCACTGCGTAACCCAAGATGAAGCCGGCCGCGAGCGCGTATCCGGGCGCCTGCGGGAACGCGTAATTCGCCGTCAACACCGATGCCAGCAAGATGAGGCCTCCCGCCAAACCGCGGCGGTCGCCGTTGAAGCCGGCCGTCAGCATCATGATCGCCGATCCCATGCTCCAAATGGCGGCGGCGCCCCATCCCGCGAACACGTGCGGCTGCGAAAACGCGGCGACGATGACCGTGAACCACACCGCTCCCATCGTCCGGCCCATGCGCTTCTCCAAGGTAGAAACGCGCTCGTACCGGTTATTGCGCATGAGCGAGACGCTCACGACCACCGTGTAAACGATGCCGACGGCCAGGGCCGCATTCGCCGCCCAGATGCCCCAGCCGCCGCCGACGTGCAACAGGTACATCTGCTCGGCCGCGCATATCACCGCCGCGGCGAACCCCCAGCAAATGACCAATCCCGGAATGAGATGGACCGGCTCGTCTTCGGCGCGGGCCAGAATCCGGTCGACCATCTCCAAGTGCTCGCGGGCTTCACCCGTATCCATACCGTTTCTGCTCCGTTTCTAGAGTAATCTGTTGTTTAGACTTCTCTGCGGAACATAGCATGGACGGCGCGCTTGGTCAAGCTCCATGCCGGAGGCCCTTTGCCCTCAAGGGGACATCTCTGAATTGCGCCTATACACCGTGGGGCGTCGTTGACAGGCCGCCCGGGGGTCTGTTAATCTTCCAAAGTTATGTACGCGATTATCG
>DASSZL010000254.1:0-3681 GCA_035713505.1 Vulcanimicrobiaceae bacterium
TAAAATCCGATGTCGATGCCGAACGTGCGCTGCGAGAGCCGCGTGAAATGGCGGACGACGTCCAGTTCGCTATTGTCGGGCAGCGGCAGATCGTCGCGCAGCACTTCTTTCGGCAGAAAATCCGTCAGCGGCGCGCCCTTATCGACGTACCGGTTCGCGCGGCCCTCCTGGCCGAGTTCGAAGATGAGCGGTGATGCGGTGTGATCAGACGCGAGCCGGGACATTTACGACCTCTTGAAGAGCGGTGCACAGCGTTTCGATGTCGCCGGACGAGGTGAGCTCCGTCGCGGCCATCAGGATGCAATCGGCGTATTCGGGATAGTAGCGTCCCAAATCGACGCCGCCGAGAATGCCGCGATCCTGCAGCTTCGTCAGCACGTCCTTAGCGGGTTGATGCACGTTCACGACGATCTCGTTAAAAAACGGCGCGTCGAACTGCAGGGTGCATCCTTCCAGGGAACTTACGCGCGTAGCGAGTTCGCGCGAACGCTCCAGGTTCGCGCAGGCCACGTCGCGCAGACCGGTCTTGCCCATGAGCGCGAGATAGATCGTGGCGATGAGCGCGCAGTGTGCTTGGTTGGTGCATATGTTCGAGGTCGCGCGTTCGCGCCGGATGTGCTGTTCGCGCGCCTGCAGCGTGAGCACGAATGCCTCGTTTCCGTTCACGTCCAGCGTCTTGCCGACCAGACGCCCCGGGATGCGGCGCATATGGTCTTTGTTCGAAGCGATGAATCCGACGTACGGACCGCCGTACGCGAGCGCCACCCCGAAGCTCTGCGCTTCGCCCACGACGATTTGCGCGCCCCACGACGCCGGCGTCTCGAGCGCCGCGAGCGCGAGCGCTTCCGCGACGACGCCGATGAGCACCGTACCGCTCTCTTCGATCGCGGTTTGAGCGGCGGCGTCCGGCGCGTCGATGTTGCCGAAAAAATTCGGCGACTGCAGCGCCACGCACGCATACTCTTTTCTTGCAAGACGCGTCGCCACGGCGGAAAGATCCGTCGTGCCCTCGCGGCTCACCGGCAATTCGTCAATCTCGACGTCCAAGCCGTCGCAGTACGTCTTGAGCACCGCCCGGTAATTCGGATGAATCGCGCGCGAGACGAGCACTTTCTTGCGGCCGTTGGCATTGATGGCCATGATTGCGGCCTCGGCCAGCGCGGTTGCTCCGTCATACACGGACGCGTTGGCGATATCCAGACCCGTGAGCAGACAGATATAGGTCTGCCACTCGTAAATCGCTTGAAGATAACCTTGCGACACCTCGGCTTGATACGGCGTATAGGCCGTGAGGAATTCGCCGCGCATCGCCAGCGCCGCGATTGCCGGCGGAGCATAGTGCCGGTACGCGCCCGCACCCAAAAACGAGACGCACGACGCGCCGGCGTTCTTCTTGGCGAAATGTTCGAAACGGCTCACGATGCCCGCTTCCGCGAGAGCGGGAACGATGTCCAGCGGTTCGCGCGGTTTGAGCGCATCGGGAACTTCCACGAGTTTCTCGAGCGAGGGAACCCCAATCGCCTCGAGCATCTGCGCGATATCGCGCTCGGTGTGCGGTGTATACATGTCTAACGGCGCTCCGGCCCAGCCGGCGCGCCCCCCGCTTCGTGGGGCCCCCAAGCATCATGGCGCATGGACGTAACAAACACTTTATTAGCTTCCCGTGGGCGCCGCATCAGTCGGAGATCAACTTGTCGTAGTCGGCGGGGGAGAGCAGGCCGGACGTCTGCGAGCCGTCGGTCAGTTTCACTTTGAACATCCAGCCGCCGCCGTACGGTTCGCGATTGACCAGGGCGGGATCGTTTTCGAGGTCGGCGTTCACTTCGGTCACTTCGCCGCCGACCGGCGTGAAGAGGTCCGAAACCGCCTTGACCGACTCGACGACTCCGACGCTGGAGAATTGCGCCACGCTTGCACCCATCTTGGGCAGCTCGACGTACACGATGTCACCGAGCGAGTTTTGTGCGTAGTCGGTGATGCCGACGGTCGCCGTATCGCCGTCCACCTTCACCCATTCGTGCTCTTTGCTATACAGCAGATCTGCTGGCTGCGCCAATTCTAACTCCTCTTGTAAAACGGTAGCGGAACGACAGTTGCTCCATACGCGGTGCCGCGGATATGCACCACCAGCGCTGTGCCGGGAGCCGAAGCTTCCTTCTCGACCAATGCGGTCGCGATATTCTTGTTTTGCACCGACGGAGCGATGGAACCGCTGCGAATCTCTCCGACGCGGCGCTCGCCGAGGAAAACGTGATACCCTTCGCGCGCCGGAGCACGGCCGTCCATGACGATGCCGACGATCCGGGGATAGGTGTCCTGCGCCTGCTGCTTTTCGAGCGCGCTCTTACCGGTGAAAAACGGTTTGCTCAGTTTGACGGCCCAATTCAGGCCCGCTTGCAGCGGCGTGATATCTTCGGTCAGCTCGTGGCCGTACAGCGGCATGCCGGCTTCCAGGCGAAGCACGTCGCGCGCGCCCAAGCCGGCCGGAATCAATCCGCCGCCGGCGCTATCTCGCAGCAGCGCATTCCAAATTTCCGACGCGTCGCCGCCCTCGACGAACAATTCGAAGCCGTCTTCACCGGTGTAGCCCGTGCGCGCGATCACCGCGCGCTTTCCATACACGTAGCCTTCCGCGCAGAAATAATACTTGAGCGCGCTCACGTCGATGTCGACGTGCGGATTGAGCATCTCGACGGATTTCGGTCCCTGAATCGCGATGAGCGCGTTGCGCCCATGGAAACTGGTGAGCTTCACGCCGGAGTCGCCCAGATGCGCGTTCAAATGCGCCCACATCTTATCCGCGTTGCCGGCGTTGACCACGAGCAGCCAGCGATCGGGCAGTTTATAAAAGATGACGTCGTCGTGCGCGCCGCCGTGCTCGTTGGTGAAAATGTTGTAGCGCGCTTGTCCGGGTTTCATCGTGGAAACCTGGTTGACCGTCAGCTCGTCGGCCCATGCGGCGACGTTCTCCCCTTCGAGAATGAACTGCCCCATGTGGGAGAGATCGAACAGCCCGGCCCGGTGACGTACCGCCTCGTGCTCTTTGAGGATGCTGCTGTACTGCACGGGCATGTCGAACCCGCCGAACGGAATCAGGCGCGCGCCCAGGCGCACGTGGTCGTCGTAAAGCGCGGTGCGCTTCGCGGCGGTAGTTTCTGTGGTCATTTCACCTTCCGGGGTTTTTCTTCGGGATAGCTGTTCAGAAAATTCAGCGTCGCGTGCGCCACGAGTTTCTCGCCGCTGCGCACGTGGACTTCACCGTACACGACGCGCCGTCCAGCCTTGAGCACGGTCGCTTCGGCGATGAGGTCGTGCGGCGGAAGCGCGGGCGCCAAGTAATTGCACTGCAGCGCAACGGTGGTCGTTTCCTGATCGCGGCCGTAAATCGAAGCGAGCGCCACGTAAAAACACGTGTCGCAAAGGCTGACGATGGCGCCGCCGTGCACCGCGCCGGTGCCGTTGGAAACCTGCGAACGGTACGGCATGCGCATGACCGCGCGGCCGTGCCCGACGCTCTCGAGCTTCAAATCGAGCAGCTCGACGAAATGCGACTTCTCTTTATCCCACTGCCGCCGCGCGTGCTCTTGATCGATTGACATTTAAAAGGCGCTCCGCCCTAGGCGCAGCCTGTCCCGAGCAATGTCGAAGGGCGCCCCCCAACAAGTCGGGGCCCCCATGATC
>DASSZL010000255.1:0-3589 GCA_035713505.1 Vulcanimicrobiaceae bacterium
GTGACTCATGACGATCGCATCGTCGTCGTGCACGCAGGAGCTTCCGCGGGCATGGCGCTCCTGACCGCCAAGGCCGCGTCCGCCGGTGCCGCGGGTATCGCTTCCCTTGCGGGAATTCCCGGAAGCGTCGGCGGTTCGCTGCGCATGAACGCGGGAACCGATCGCGAGATGGGAGACTTCGTGCGCGAAGTCTGGGTTCAGTCCCCGGCCAAACCCGAGCCGCATCCGGTCACGGTGCAATACTACTATCGCCATACCTCGCTCGCGCGCGATGCAATCGTCTCTCGTGTAACGCTGCAGTTCGAGCTGGGCGATGCGCAAGCCGTTCGCGAGGAAATGCAGCAGCGTCTAGTGCGGCGCAAGAACACGCAGCCCATCGCGCTGCCGAACGCGGGCTCCTGTTTCCGCAACCCCGAGGGCAACAAAGCGGCTCGCCTGATCGAGGCCGCCGGAGCTAAGGGATGGCGGGAGGGCGGCGCGGAAGTCTCACCGCTGCATGCCAACTTCATCAACAACCTTGGCGGCGCTACGGCCAAGGACGTTGCAACGCTGCTCGCACGGGTCCGCCGAAGCGTCTACGAACAATTCGGCATCGAACTCCAACTCGAAGTCCACCTCGTCGGCGTATTCATCGATGAAAAATAAACTAATGCGGCGCCCTCGGGGACCCCACAAAGTGGGGGGCGCGGAGGCTAGGCCGAAGTGCCTTTAAAAAAGAAAAAAATTGCCGTCGTTATGGGCGGGACTAGTGCGGAGCGCGAGATCTCGATTCGGACGGGATCGGGTGTTATGCGCGCGCTGCACGAACTCGGCTATGAAGCGCAGTCGATGGATTACAACGCGCGCTTTTTCGATGCGATCCGGGAGCTGAACCCGGACGTCGTCTTCATCGCGCTGCACGGGCCGGGCGGCGAAGACGGGCAAATTCAAGGCATTCTCGATTATTTGGGCATTCCGTACACGGGCAGCGGCGTGGAAGCGTGTGCGCTCGCGATGGACAAGCACCTCACGAAGAAACTCTGCGCGGCCGAAGGCCTGCCGACCGCGGCGTGGGATCTGTTCGATCTCTCGGGCGGCACGCTGCCGCTGCTGCCCGGGTCGCTCGATTTGCCGCTGGTGGTCAAGCCGCGTTTCGAAGGCAGCGCCATCGGCGTGAATATCGTGCGCACGCACGAGCAGTGGACGCAAGCGATGATCGAAATGGCGCAGCGATATGCCGAGGTGCTCGCCGAAGAGTTCATCGGGGGCCGCGAATTCACGTGCGGCGTTTTCGGCGAGGAGGCGCTGCCGGTCGTTGAGATCGTGCCGAACCGCGACGAATTCTACACGTACGAGGCCAAGTATTCCGCGGGGGGCAGCACGCACATCGTCCCGGCGCGTATCGACGACGACTTGGCGGCGCGCCTGCAGATGCTGGCGCTTTCGGTGCATCGGCTAATCGGTCTGCGCGACTACTCGCGCACCGATTTTATCGTGAGCAAAGAAGGCCGGCCGTACATCCTTGAGATAAACACGCTGCCCGGGCTCACGCCTACCAGCATTTTCCCAGACGCTTGTGGTGCGATTGGGATATCGTACGAAGCGGTGGTTGACCGCCTCGTCGGCTATGCGCTGGCTCGGGCCGGCGAGCGGGTCCTCGCCCGCTAAGCGCGTCACCGTGACGGCCCGTGCAACGTTGTACCGGCGTGCGACGTTCTAGAGGATACGTCATGAAAGTGCCTTCGCTTTTTGCCCGTGCGGGCTTTGCCGTAGCAGCGTGCGCGGCTTTGCTGCTCGCGTTCTTCGGCATGCCGGGGCCCGCGCCGGCTGCGGATCCGCAGCCGACTCTGCCCCCTTATCAAACGCTCACGCCTGTTCGCGTCCTCGGCCTTGTTCGCCGCGTGTATCGCGAGCATCGTCCGCCGCCGCCGTACGAGACGTACACGCTCGTGCGCAAAGAGAACACGAACTACGGTTACAGCGATCCGACCGGCACCTACACGGTGCATTATTGGGTTCGCAACACCGATCGCGCGGCGCTGATGCGCCGAGTCTACCGCGATGACTACGACGGCGACATGACGTTCGACCGTCCGGCGCTCAATCAGCCGCGCGACCCCGGCCCTCCGACCGCGGACCTGTTCGAGCCCGCGCATCCGCAGCCCATCGACGTCGTGCCGACGCCCGAGCCCACGGCTGCGCCGCTGAAAACCATCGGTTCGGTAATAGCAATCGGTGAGCCGGACTACAAGGTGCCGAAAATGACGGTCGAAGGCGGGGAGCTGCATTTGACGCTCGTGCCGCGGCGCGATCCGGAGCGCAACGTGCTGCGCGAGATTTGGGTCGACAAGAACACGTACATGCTCAAGCGCGTCATCGCGCACGACCGCATGTTCGTCGAGCAAGGCCATACGTATCCGATGAAGGTCACGTATACGCTCGGCTACCTCGAAGGATACGTCGTCATCACGCACATCGACGCGATCGTGCTCCCGCGCAAAGAACGCAGCGGAGAAGAAATCGCGGATTTCGGCGACGAGACGGGCGATGCCGACAGCCTCACGATCGACTTCCAGGACATCACCTTCCCGAAGACGCTTCCGTCGTGGTATTTCGATCCGCACGAGTACGGCTCGCATTTGGCGGACGCGCCGCTCTGAGGGGTTCCCGGCCTTTGCTCGGGTTCTTCACGCCCGCTGCCCCGGCCGCGCGCACAATCAGCGTCCAATGATTGAGCGCAGGTCGGGCCACGAGCGCAGGGGGCTCCTGCGAGGCGACGACTCTCAAGTGGAGCAAGCGCTGGAGACGGTCCGCTTTCTGCGCCCCGAAATCGTCGAATTCGTCCGCGCGCACGGGCCCGCATCGGCGGGCTATTTCGATCGCGTCATCGCGATCTGGTACGACGGCACCCTCGAGCAGCGTGTGGCTTTTGTAAAGACCTCCTCGGGCGATCCCGCGATGAGCCGCGCCTGGAGCATCATTCACGCGGCCGGCGCCCTCGCCGCCCCGCTGATTGCGCACGCGGTGCGCCGGTACTACCGGCAGAGCAAGGTCGACGCGCGAGCGTGAGGCCAGGGGTTCCCGGAAGGCGCGAGTAAGACTTGCGGCCGGAGGAATCCTACACTGTCTACCACCGGAATCGTTGTCGATCGCGGGCTCGAAGGCGTCGTCGTCGGAAGCACGCTGCTTAGTAATGTCGAGGGCAAGGAAGGCCGCCTGACCTACCGTGGATACGACATCCACGATCTCGCCCCGAACGCTTGTTTCGAAGAAGTCGTTCACCTGCTGCTCTACGGCTCACTGCCCACGGACGCTCAGCTGCGCGCGCTCAAGAAAGAACTCGGAGCGCACCGCATGATTCCGGAGCCCCTCATCAATGCGATGGAGCGCGCACCCAAGAACGCTTGGCCGATGGACGTGCTGCGCACGATCGTCTCGGGGCTGGCGTTATTCGTCGAAGTCGATCCCAAAGGCGCGCACGTTTCGGATGTGCACACCGCGATCGAGCTCATCGCCAAAGTGCCGACGGTCGTCGCGATGTGGGACCGCATCCGGCGAGGACTGGAACCCGTCGAGCCGCGCACCGATCTCACGCAAGCGGCGAACTTCC
>DASSZL010000256.1:0-7473 GCA_035713505.1 Vulcanimicrobiaceae bacterium
AAACGGTCCGTCAAATCGAACGCCTGCATAGCGAACTCGTATGCTTCGGCGACCGTCGCGGGGAGCAGCACGATGTGTTTGGTGTCGCCGTGCGAGAGCGTGTATGCGAACCCGACGTCGCCTTGCAGCGTGCGCGTCGGCAAACCCGTCGACGGGCCCGCGCGCTGCACGTCGAAGATCACGCCCGGTAATTCCGCATAGTATCCAAGGCCCGCGAATTCGGCCATCAGCGAAAGGCCCGGTCCGGACGTGGAAGTCATCGCGCGCGCGCCGGCCCACGTCGCGCCGAACACCATGCCGATTGCGGCGAGCTCGTCTTCGGCTTGAATGATTGCCGCTTTGCGTTCGCCCGTCTCTTTGTCCACGCGGAAGCGGTCGCAATATTGAATGAACGATTCGCACAGCGACGACGAGGGCGTAATCGGATACCACGCGACGACGGTGCAGCCGCCCATCACGCAGCCGAGCGCGGCGGCGCTGTTGCCGTCCATCAGCATTTTGCCTTCGGTCTTCCCGCTCATCGGCTGCAGACGGTACAGATCGCTCTTGGTCAGGTTGTTTGCCGCGTACTCGATCCCCAAGCGCACCGCATCCATGTTCGTTTCGACCGCTTTGGGTTTGCGTTTGAATTGCAGGCGCAGCGCCGCCTCAAGGGTTTCCGCCTCGATGCCCAGCAACTGGGCGAGCACGCCGACGTAAATCATATTCGTCAGGTACTTGCGCAGGCCGCCGTCACTGACGTGCTCTTTCGCGAGTTTGGCGAACGGCACCGCGTAATACGTGAGGTCGTCGCGCGCGGCCGTACCGGTCACCGCATACGCCGCCTCGTGAATGATAACCCCGCCCGATCGTACGTCCGCGACATCCGCGTGCCATGTGGCCGGGTTGAGCGCGACCAGAATGTCGACGTCGCGGCTGCGGCATTGATAGCCCTGCGGCGAGACGCGCACGTCGAACCACGTGGGCAGCCCTTCGATGTTGGAGGGGAACACGTTTTTCGGGGCCACCGGGATGCCCATGCGGAATATCGCGTTCGTCAAAACCAGGTTGGCGGACTGACTTCCCGAGCCGTTTACCGTGGCCGCCCGGATGGTGAGATCGTTTGCGGTGTTCACGCTAAGGTATTCTGGACCCGACGCCCTCATCCATGTATGCGCGAGAAAGGGCAACGTACTCGCCGGCGCTCTTGTCTATCCAGTGCTTGGCCTCCCCGTCGAGCGGCTTTTTCACTTTCGCCGGCGCGCCCGCGGCCAGCACGCCCGCAGGAATCTGCACCCGCTCGCCCACGACGCTGCCCGCCGCGATGAGCGAGCGCTCACCGACGAGGGCGCCACCCAGTATGACGGCGTTACTGCCTATCAAGGCAAACGGCTCGATGCGGCAGTCCTCCATGACCGCGCAGTGCCCGACCGTGACGTCGTCCCCGACGATCGTTTGCCCCTGCTCGCTGACGTGCAGAACGCAGTTGTCCTGAATCGAACTGCGGGCACCCACGCGAATCGGTCCGTTGTCGCCGCGCAGAACCGCGCCGAACCAGATGCTCGACTCCTCGCCCACCTCGACGTCGCCGATGAGCACGGCCGTCGGCGCGACGAAGGCCGAGGGGTGCACTCGCGGGCGCTTGCCCCGATACTCAATGATCATAAGTCCCTCCGAAGAACCTGGAGGTTCGTATGCACCGCCACAACACCCCGCTGCGCGGCGTCAAGGCGACCCCGCGCCCCAAAGCCGGTGATCCCAACTACACCGCCGTCAACTACGAGTACGCCGGTAAGACCGGGCACATTCACGAAGTCATGACGATCTCCGGACGCGAGCTCGCAAAGGTGGGGTTCGACGATCGCAAAATCGTTTATTATTATTTGGACGATCTCGAACTGGATCGAAGCGCGAAACGCGGCACGTTTCATGACGCAGACGACAGCGGCTGAACTGGGAAAAAGATTAAGGTCATGTAACTGACGCCCAGGCGATCTATTACGCAATCTTTACGCAATCCGCCTTGAAGTTGATTCCTTAGGCCCAAATCTTCCATACGCTTTGCGTAAAGAACGCAGTATAATGACGCCATCGTAGGTCGCGCCGAAATGCGAGCGCGTCACGGGGATCGTGGGGAGACCGCAGTGCGAAACTGTCTTATTAAGGTCGGAATTTTCCTTTTGGCCATTGCAGTAACGGGCTGCTCGATGCAAAGCGCGCAAAACGTTCCGCAAGGCAGCCGTGCGCAGTCATCTTCCGGTCCGGCGCTGCGGGCGCCTCAGATGAAACGCCCGATGGACGTGTGGGGCGGACCGGCAAGTTTACTCACGCTATTAGGTGACGCAGCGCCCTCGCTGTATGGCAAGACCTTCTCGCACTTTTACATCGGCGTTCGTGAAGTCGACGCGATTGTCAATGGCCAAACGATCGTACTGGGATCCTCCGCTACGCCGTATCAAATGGACTTGCTTCAGTATCAGAACGGCAGCACGAACTGGATGACGCAAACCAGCGTTCCGGCTCAGACCTATACGCAGTTGCGGTATGTCATTGATTTGAGCAGCACCCAGGCGATTTTCAGCGACGGCAGTTCCTTGCCCGTGAAATTTAGCGGCGGTTTTTCGAAAAGCTCGGCGGGTGAGGGCGGCACGACCACGACCACGGCGGACGCGACGTATGCTAATACGGTCGACGTCCTCTTGAATGCATCGCTGCCCATATCGGGTACTGCCGCCGTTGCCGCGGATTTCAACCTCAGCGAGTCGCTGAATGAAAGCAACAACACGATCATCGTCCGCCCTGTGCTGGCAGCGGCGGTTTCCCCCGGGCAGATTGGCGGCACGGTCGTTAACGCCTACGGCGGCCCCGTCCAAGGGGCGATGGTCGTTGCCGTCGGCTCAAACGGCGCAGCGGCCAATTCCGCCGCCACGGACGCGAACGGCGCGTTCAACCTGCACGCTCTGCAGGCGGACCGCTACCAACTCCTCATCTATAACTCGTACACGAACGCGGCCGGCTATAAGACGTACTCCGCCGGAGCGAGCTCGAGCCTGCAAGGTTTCTACGGCCCGACGGTTTCCGTTACCGCAGGCAGCACTGTGTCGGCCGGAAGCATCGGCGACTGAAAGTGATGCAGAAAAGCATGATAAAGCGATTCTCTCTTTGCATGTGCGCAACGGCGGCCGCGTTGACGCTGACCGCGTGCGGCATGCACTCGGCGCCTCCGGCGCCCTCGCCGCAAGGTGCGCTTCGCTACGAAAAGCCGATGGACGTGTGGGGCGGCCCCGCGGGATTGCAACTCAACGTGCTGCTCGGTGATGCCGCACCCGACCTGGGCGGGCGCAAACTCAAGAAGCTCGACCTCGGCATTCGCGAGATCGACGCTATCGCCGACGACGGTACGGCCACGCTGATCGCGTCGTTCGACAAACCGCGAATCGTGGATGTGCTCGCGCATCAAGACGATAGTGGAGAATCCGTAGCCAACGCGAGCGTGGCACGCAGCGACTATCGGCAGCTTCGTCTGGTCGTCGATCTCGCGAGCAGCGAAGCGGTGTTCCGCGACAACAAGACTGCGCCGCTCAATTTTCTCGTGAACGTCGGCAGCGTCAGTAGCGCCGGAGCGGGCTCGACCACGGCCACCACCACCGACGGCCCCGGCGCCGTCGACATCGTCGTCACGCAGCCGTTTTCGATCCCGCAGGATCATATGCAAGCGGCACGCGTTGACTTCAACGCGTTCGAGTCGCTGGCACTTGATGCATCGGGCAGCCTTTTCACGCGTGCGTCGCTCTTCGTCGCGCCTGTCGATCAAATGGGCCGAGTATCGGGTCGCGTGCTGAACGCTCAAGGCGGAGCGGTGTCGGATGCAACGGTCGTTGCGGTCGCCGCGGACGGCTCGATCGGCAATTCGAGCCCAACTAACGACAAAGGACACTTCAGCATCGGCACGCTGCGCGCCGGAACGTATCAACTCGTCATCTACAACCACTACACAACCGCGGCGGGGAGAGAAGTCACGGCCTCAGGCGAGAGTACCAGCGCGCCAACTGTCCTCGGACCGCAAGTAACGGTAAGTCACGGCAGCGCTACTTCAGCGGGAAGCATCGCGGAGTAGCCAGGCAAACCATGCGGGGTGAACGGGTTGTGACGGCTACGGCGGCCGCAGAACTCCTGACAGGCGCGCAGGACGCCGAACGCCGGGCCCAGCGCGACGATGCACTCGCATTGCTCGCGGAATGTTCGGAGTGGCCTGCTCCCTATAGCGAGCAGGGGCTGCTGCTTCGTGCCGACGTGCTGACTGCTCGTGACGCGATCGCGGGCTTACAAGAGCTGGCGGCGCACGCGGACGCTTTTACTTCGCACGATGGGCGAATCGGCTATCTGACCGCATCGGCCCGGGCGTACATGAAAGCGCGCAACTTCGACGCGGCGGAGGCGATGCTCGAGAGCGCGCAAGCGGAATCTGCCGGCGAAACGGAGCCCCGCAGGCATGAGATCGCGTATGCAAGGGCGCGACTGCGCTGGAATTTGCGCGAATACGATCCGCAGGATGCGGATATTGCGGTCGCGTTGCGATCTCCGGACCCTGGTCTGCGTTTTCTCGCTCTCAATTTGCGTGCGTGGATGCATGCGGGACTGGAAGATTATCGCGCCCAACTGAACGACTTGCTCGAGTGCGTCCGGATATATCGCGAGCACGGGCATCGCTGTGGTATCGCAAGCGTTGCAATGTCGTTGCATACGACGTTCGTTGCCGGCTGGGAACTGCACGAACCCGCCGCCGTTCGCGAAGCCGAAGCGGCCTTCGATACGGTGGAGTGGACGCCGGATATTCGCGTGTATCGTTTCCTGAGTCTGCGCGCCCTCGCGTGGCACGCATTCCTGCAGGGAGACTCGGCACGCGCTCAGTGGCTGCTCAAAGACTCCAAAGACGACGCGCCGACGCGCGCGTGGAAGGTGATGGCGCACGTGGATCGCGCGTACGTCGCGCGTATCAACGGCAACGAAGCGTGGGTTGCGGAGGAACTGCACGAAGCGCACACGATAGCCCATGCCGTGGACTGGCACTCCACTCGCGACGAAGAACGCATGGCGCTTATCACACTGGCTTTACTGCTCGCTCCCACCGACCTCGGCCACGCCCAGCGGTACGTGTCCACCTACATCGAGCTCGGCGCGAACAATCTGCACTCGAACATTGAAGCCTCACATGAGCCGCGCCGTAACGTCGCGCACCAGAAATATGCTGCAGGCCGCGTCCATGCGATGTTGGGCGATACGCAACTCGCAACGCGCGCCCTCGAGGAAGCGTACCGCATCTTCAGCTCGATCGACCATGAGTTCCGCGCTGCGCTGGTTTCGCAGGCTCTTCACGAAATCACGGGCGATCCCCGGTGGTTGGAAAACGCGCGCGCCCATGCCTCGAAATTCCCGAACAGCGCGCTCGCTCACCGTCTGAATACGGCTGAGCCCGGCAAAAAAGACGATAATGCGCATGGCCTCAGTTCGCTCCAGCGCCAGATCGCCATTGCGTATTGCCAGGGTGTGGACGTCCTCGAACTTTCGCGCCGGTTTAGCCGGAGCAGTTTCACCATCGGCAAGCAACTCGATGCGATTTACCTTGCGCTTGGCGTAACCTCGCGCCCCGGTCTACGCGAGGAGTTGCACCGCCGAGGGGTGCTGTGAGGCACGGCTTACTCGTTTTTTTGCGTCCACTTCTGTTTACGGCGGTGACGGTACTCGCCGTTGCCGGCGTCCTGTCCGCCGCATTCTTGGGTGCGAATCACGTGATGCTGGTCGCCGGGGCGCTCGGCGCATGCGCGCTGGTCGCGGCAGCGGTCAAGATATTGCTGATCAGCGGCGCCGAGTCGATGAATGCGCTCGTCGAAAAACGCTATAACATCCTCGAGAGCATCCCGGACGGCTTCTTCATCGTCGATGCGGATTTCCGATTCACGCACGCAAATGAGCGCGCCGAAGCGATTTTCGGTCATACGGCCGATGAACTCGTCGGCAGGCGGGTGCAAGATCTCGTGGATCCCCTGGCCTCCGAACTGCTGCCGGAAATGCATCGAGCCGTTGCCGGCGGTGAGCCGTTCGAGCGCCTGCAGTATTTTCCGGCCCGCAATCGCTGGATCGAAATTCGCGTGCAGCCGGCCAGCGACGAAGTCCTGGTGTATTTGCGTGACGTGTCCGAGCGGAAAAAAGCGGAATTGCAGTCGCTGGATCAAGAGCGCCGTCTGCGGCTGCTCCTCTCACAGGTTCCGGCGATGCTGTTTACGGTCGACTTGGACATGAATATCACCTCGGTTGCCGGTGCCGCGCTGGACGAACACCAGCTCGACGGAACCGCGCTCGTGGGAGCGCCGTTCGACGCGCTGCTCGCCGGACACGAACAGCGGATGTCGGCTATATCAGCCGTTCACCGCGTGCTTCGGGGCGAACCAGTGTCCTATGAAACGCGTTTGCACGATCGCTGGCTGCAAAACGACGTCGAGCCGCTGCGTGACGGCGAGGGGCGCGTCATCGGCGCAATCGGCGTGATGCTGGACGTTACCGAAGTGCGTTCGAATGCCGAGCGGTTTGCGCAGCTCGCGCGACAAGACGTGATGACCGGCCTGCCCAATCGCTTGGCGCTGCAAGAACGGCTGCCCGCGCTGATGGAACGCGCGCTGCAGAACGATGAGTCGGTGGCGGTACTCTTCGTGGACCTGGACCGCTTCAAGACGATCAACGATACGCTCGGCCATCGCGTCGGCGACGAACTGCTCCAAGCCGTTGCCAACCGCATGCGCGAACGGGTGGAAGGCAACGCCGCGATTTTTCGTCCGGGAGGCGACGAGTTCGTCATTTTAATCGGGGGCATCAAGCACAAACGCACGGTGGCGGCGATGGCAATGAACGTGCTGCAAGCCTTCGCTCAGCCGTTCGATCTCGACGGACGCGAACTCTTTGTAACGGCCAGTCTGGGAGCGAGCATTTTTCCCCAAAACGCCCAGACCGCGGATGAACTCGTGGCCTTCGCCGACTCGGCGATGTATCGCGCCAAAGAAGCCGGCCGCAACACCGCGAAATTCTACGACGGCACGATGCACGCGCACGTGCTCGAACGCATGGGGCTCGAGCAGGATTTGCGGCAGTCGCTTTCGCGCGGGGAGCTGCGCCTGTTGTTTCAGCCAATCGTCGATATGGCGACGCGGCGAATCGTGGGCGCCGAGGCGCTGCTGCGCTGGCAGCATCCGCTGCTCGGCGAGCTTTCCCCGCAGATGTTCGTTCCAATTGCCGAAGAAACCGGCGTGATCGTGGAGATTAGCCGGTGGGTCTTGCGTGAAGCGTGTACCCAGGCGGCCGCAATTCGCGGGCAAGGCGCTCCGGGTTTTCACATCAGCGTCAATCTCTCGCCGCGCGACTTCTACGAACAAGACTTGAGCGCGACTATTGCGGCGGTGCTCGCGGAAACGGGGCTGCCTGCAGAAGCGCTGCACCTGGAGG
>DASSZL010000257.1:0-3190 GCA_035713505.1 Vulcanimicrobiaceae bacterium
TGGACCCCCCGCGCAAGGGCAGCGACGAAGTCACGCTGGACGCGGTGGCCTCGACCGGGGTGCCGAACATTTGGTACCTCTCGTGCGACCCCGCAACCCTGGCCCGGGATTTGAAGTTTCTTGCGGCCAAAGGATACCGGATCGGCGTCGTGCAGCCGTTCGACATGTTCCCGCAAACCGGGCACATCGAGACGCTGGTGACGCTCTACCGCGAGAGCGCGGTGCAAGAGCAAGTCATCGCCAAGGCATTCAAGGACGCGCCCGTCCCGGAGTGGCCCGCGGACGAGTTCGCCGAACCGAAGAAAGACGACCAGGAGTACCCCGATTTTGTCATCCACTGAAAAGGCGTATCCGCGCTGCGCGGCCTTCGGCCTGCACGCGAACACGGAACGATAATGACGGACGCAATCAATGTAAGATACGTCGCCAAACTCGCGAGAATCGCTCTGACCGATGAGGAAGTGGAGCGGTTCGGCGCGCAGCTCGGCGACTTGCTCGAACACGTTAACGTGCTCTCCGAACTCGATACCGCGTCCGTTGCGGCGACCGCGCAAGTCGTCGAGTCGCGCAACGTCGAGCGAGCGGACGAGCCCGGCGCGAGTTTGGATCGCGAGACGGTGCTTTCCATGGCGCCGCAGCGCCAGGGTACGTTCTTCCGCGTGCCGCGCATCATCGCGGAAGAGGGCTAGCGCGATGGCCGACATCATTCGCATGACCGCCGCGCAGACGGCGCAGGGCGTGAACTCCGGCAAACTTTCGGCGGCGGAAGTGACCGATGCCGTGCTCGCGCACGTCGACGCCGTCGACGAGCGCGTCGGCGCGTATTTGACGCGCCTGCACGATATGGCCCGCGATGCCGCGCGCCGCGTGGACGAACGCGTTCGCGCGGGTGAAAACCTGCCGCTCGCGGGCGTGCCGGTCGCCGTGAAAGACAACATGTGCTTGACGGGCACCCGCACGACCGCGGGATCGAAGATTCTGGAGAACTGGGTCGCGCCGTACACGTGCACGGCGGTACAGCGCATTCTGGACGCCGGCGGCATTCCGATCGGCAAGGCGAACATGGACGAGTTCGCGATGGGCAGTTCGTGCGAGAACAGCGCCCTGGGCGTGACGCGCAATCCGTACGACCTCACGCGCGTTCCCGGCGGAAGCTCCGGAGGATCGGTCGCGGCGGTTGCCGCGTACGAGGCGGCAATCGGCATGGGCAGCGACACCGGCGGATCGATTCGCGAACCGGCGGCGTTCTGCAATACCGTCGGCTTCAAACCGACGTACGGGCGCGTCTCGCGGTACGGTTTGATTGCGTTCGCGTCGAGTCTGGACCAGATCGGGCCGCTCACGCGCACGGTGGAAGACGCCGCGCTCGCGTACGAGGCGATGGCCGGACACGATCCCATGGATTCGACGAGCATCAACCGCCCGGTGGAAAAAGCCGGCACGGCGCTGCGCGGCGATCTCAAAGGCGTGCGCGTGGGCATCGTCAAGCAGTTCGTCACGCAGAAACTCGGCGCGGAAATTCACGCGCTCTATGAGCAGACGTATAAGGAACTCGAGGGTCTGGGCGCGAGGCTGGTCGAGGTGGAATTGCCGACGGCCGAGTATGGACTTGCGACGTATTACCTGATTGCGCCGGCGGAGTGCAGCAGCAACCTCGCGCGGTTCGACGGCGTGCGCTATGGGCTGCGCGTCGAAGGCGCGGACGTCGGCGCGATGTACGAGGCGACGCGCGCGGCGGGCTTCGGCCCGGAGGTCAAACGCCGCATTCTCATCGGCACGTACGCGCTCTCGAGCGGGTATTACGATGCCTACTACGTGAAAGCGCAGAAGGCGCGCACCATGTTCGCCGATGATTTCAAGCGCGCGTTCGAAAAATGCGATCTCATCGCGTCGCCCGCGGCCAGTTCGCCGGCGTTTCAGTTCAACGCGAAAAGCGATCCCTACAGCATGTACATGATGGACTACTACACGATTCCGATGTCGCTCGCGGGCTTGCCCGCGCTCTCCGTTCCCTGCGGCTGGATCACGCCCGAGGGCGGCGATCGGCCGATGCCGATGGGCCTCCAGCTCGCCGCGCCGCTGTTCGGCGAAGTGCAGTTGCTTGCCGCGGCTCATGCGTACGAGCAGGCGACAAACCACGCGGGCAAATACGACGCAATGGTGAGCGCATAATGACCGTCGCAGAAAACGTCCGAACGAAGTACGAAGCCGTTATCGGCATCGAATGTCACGTCGAACTCAAGACGAAGACCAAGATGTTCTGTTCGTGTCCGAACGAGTTCGGCGGCGAGCCGAACACCAAAGTCTGCCCGGTGTGTTTGGCGCTGCCGGGCGCGCTGCCCGTTGCGAACAAAGAAGCCATCGCGCACATGATTCTCGCGGGTCTGGCGTTCGGCGCGGAGATTCCGTCGTTCTCGAAGTTCGACCGCAAGAACTACTTCTATCCGGACATGCCCAAGGATTACCAGATCTCGCAGTACGACATGCCGCTCACGCAGGGCGGCGTGGTGCGGTACTGGCTCGAGGACGGCACGATGAAAGAGTGCCGCCTCACGCGCATTCACTTGGAAGAAGACACCGGTAAATCGACGCACGCGGGGGGCGGCGACGGCCGTATCGCGGGCAGCAGCTACTCGCTGATCGACTTCAACCGCGCGGGCGTGCCGCTCATGGAATGCGTGTCGGAGCCGGACATCCGCAGCGCGGACGAAGCCGTGGGCTATTTGGAAGCGCTCAAACGCACGTTCGTGCTGCTCGGCGTGAGCGATGTGAAGATGGAGGAAGGCTCGCTGCGCTGCGATGCCAACGTCTCCATCCGCCCCGCCGGCGCGAGCGAATACGGCACGAAGACCGAGATCAAGAACATGAACTCGTTCCGTTCGGTGCATCGCGCCATCGAGAGCGAAATCGAGCGCCAGATCGGGATTCTCGAATCCGGCGGGCGCATCGTTCAGGAGACCCGCGGCTGGGATGAAAGCCAGGGCGTGACACATTCGATGCGCAGCAAAGAACAGGCGCACGACTACCGCTACTTCCCCGATCCGGACCTGGTGCCGATGGAGATCGACATCGCACGTTTCCAGGCGGTGGAGAAAACGGTGCCGACCGCGCATCTGCCGTGGAACCGCTTCTCGCGGTATCACACGGAATACGGGTTGGACGTCAAGCAGGCCGCGCAGCTGATCGACAA
>DASSZL010000258.1:0-2092 GCA_035713505.1 Vulcanimicrobiaceae bacterium
TCGGCGAAAAAGCCGACGTAGCGGTTGTCGGAGCTGATGTTGGGCACTTGCGGGTCGCCGAAATTCGTCAGGATCGATTCGCCGCCCGCGATCACTTCGTGCTGCACGTCCGAGGTCGGATGGCCCTGGCCGACGTGCATGTACGTCAGCATGGACTCGTGATGCATGTCGGTCGGCGCGTCTTTGGTGATGACCGCGAGCTTGTCGCAGTTCACCGTGTCCTGTCCGCACAGCGCATCCTCGAGTTGCTGCGGGTTGGACGACTGGGCGATACCGGTGACCAGATGTTCAGCCAAGGTGTTCCTCCAGAACTTTGGGTTTGAAAATTTTGACGTTGCGAAGGCCGGCGGCGCGAAACGCCGCTTCGACCCCGGCGGCCTCTTCGGGCGCGGCTTTGTACATCACCAGCGTGCGCCCTTCCGAAATGGCGATGTTGAAGTGCTCCGCCTGATCAGCCGGAATCAGCGGCAGGCCCCCGAGATAATCGGGCACGGCCGTGTGCCCGCTCGGCGAGGAGAGCGAGGCGTGCGAGCCGCTCATGCCCGGGACGCCGGTGCCGGTCGAGCCGGTCATGATCGTGCTCGCGCTGGAGAGCGAAGGCCCGCCGGATTGGTAGTCCTTTGTCGAGTACGCGGGGCCGGTCGATTTTGTGACCATCGAGAGACGGGCTTCATCGAGTGCGGCGCCCGCGAGCAGTTGGGTGACCTGCGCCGCGTCGCGGACCGGCGCGATTCCCGTAACCAAGAACTCTGCCATACGTGCCTCCCCTCGAATTATGAGATCGTCTTCACTGCGCGCGCCAGGCGTTCGATGCCCACGCGGATTTTTTCCGGGGTGGAGTGCGAGAAGTTCAGGCGCATGCCCTCGGTCACGTCGCGCTGCGGATAGAATGAAACGCCCGGAACGAACGCGACTTTCTGCTGCGTGCTCAGCCGCAGCAGCTCGGTGGTGTCGACCCCGCGGGCACGCGCCCACAGGAACATGCCGCCGTCGGGATTATTGAACTGGACCGTGGGCGGCATGAATTCGCTCAGCGCGGCGTGCATGACGTCGCGCCGCTCGCCGTACACCTGGACGATCGTGGCGAGATGCCGCTCGAACGCTTGGCGCTTGGACACGAATTGCGTGAAGACGTACTGCGCGAGCGTCCCGCTCTGCAGATCCGCGCCTTGTTTTGCCAGCACCAGTTTTTCGCGCACTTCCATGTCGTGCATCGCGAGCCACGCCACGCGCATGCCCGGCGCCATGATTTTGCTGCCGGTGCCGCTGTAGATGACGGTGCCTTCGCGCGAATACGACGAAAGCGAGGGCAGATGCGATCCCGTGAAGCGCAGCTCCCCGTACGGATCGTCTTCCACGATCGGCACGCCGTAGTGCTCGCAGATCCGCACGATGGGCTCGCGCCGCTCCGCCGCCAGTGTTCTGCCCGTCGGGTTCTGAAAATTCGGAACCAGATACACGAACTTGGGCAGGGGCTGCGCATGCGCGAGCACGCGTTCGAGCGACTCGGGAATCATGCCGTCCTCGTCGGTATCGACGGCCAGATAGCGCGCTTGATAGGCATCGAACGCCTGAATGGCGCCCAAGTACGACGGATTTTCCAGCACGATGTGATCGCCCGGATCGATGAGGATCTTCCCGATGAGATCCAAGCCCTGCTGCGATCCGTTGACGATGAGAATCTGGCCTGCCTCGAACGCCGCACCGACGTGTTTGGTGAGGCGCTCCGCGACCCACTCGCGCAGTTCCGGAATGCCGTCCGTCACGCTGTACTGCAGCGCGAGCGCGCCGACGGTATGCATGACTTCTCGCGTGCAGTCCGCGATTTCATCGGTGGGAAAGAGTTCCGGCGCCGGGAGGCCGCCGCCGAACGAAATCACGTCCGGCTGCGCAGTCACCTTGAGCATTTCACGGATGGTCGATGCGCGCATGTGCGCGGTGCGCGCCGCGAATCGAGCGGTGCGCGATACGGTTGCCATACGTTGGCCGTATATTCCCCGAAATCGGGGAGGGGCCCGCTTAACCCGACGCTTACACTTGCGGGCGTCTCGGCTGCAGTATATACTTTGGCTATACATATGCGGACACGAGT
>DASSZL010000259.1:0-12721 GCA_035713505.1 Vulcanimicrobiaceae bacterium
GAGCGCGAGGACGAGCAGCAGCGGAATGTGCACGAGGTTGACGACCGCCAGCACGAATACGCCGATGGCGCGATTGCCTGCCGCTCCCAGCCCGACGATAAGCGTCCCGGAGATCGCCATCGGAATCATCGAGAAGCAGCGTACGATCAGATAGAGCGAACTTGCGTGCGCGCTCGGCAAGTGCCCCACCATTTCTCCCACGACGCGGCCGGAAAATGGAATGCTCAGCAGCGCGCAGCCGACGGCGCAAGCGAACGGAACGATGAATCCGGCGCGCACGGTGCGCGCGAAGCCCGCTAAGTCGTGCGCGCCGATTCGCTGCGCGGCAATTATGCCCAGGCCGTTCATGAATCCGAAGATGGCGAAGGCCAGCGCCAGCATGACCGTCGTCGCTGCGGTCGCGCCGGCGAGCGCAACCGCGCCCAGCGTGCCGATGGCGATCGTGTCAACCACACCGAGCAACTGATCGCCCAGCATCTGCACCGCGAGAGGAAGCGAAAGGCGCCGGAATGCGGCGCCTATATCGCGATGGTCGACGATCATGGAAGTCATGTGCCGCGTCTGCGCCTCTTTGCGGCCGGAGCCTTCCAGAGCATGTTGAGTGTTCGGGCCGCGTCCGCAAGCCGCTCGTCGCGCGTCATCAGCTGGGCGCCTCGGCTGAGCGCCAACTCTAGGTATGCAGCGCCGTATACGGAGATGTTCATGCGCCGCGCAATGTCGAGCTCGGGTCCGAACAGCGGCGGGGCCGCGTTCACCGAAATAGGCAGAGCGGCGAGCTGCGTAAGGGCGGCTTCAATGCCGGCGGGGTCGATCCGTTTTCTGCGCTCGGCGGCAAGCAGCGCGTTTTGCACCTCCCATCGCCAAAGCGCCGGAACGACCGCGCCGTTCGACACGACCGCGGCGGCAGCTGCCTTGGCGACCATGTCCCGCTCGTCATCGATGAGCCAGGAAATGACCATCGAGGAGTCAAGCACGACGGGCATTAGAAACGCCGGCCTTCATCTATGAGTTCGCGAATATTTACCGGCCCGCGAATACCCTTGAGCGCAAAGAGATTCTTTACCGCTTGCGCTGGAGTAATCGCCGGTCTATTTTCGGAGACCGGACCGAGCTGCGCGACCGGTTTTCCCTTTTTTGTGATGACGATCGTTTCTCCGCGTCTGGCTTCTTCCAGCAGAGCCGAAAAGTGCGTCTTCCCCTCAAACGCTCCTACTGTTTTCATAGCGTCCCAGTATAGCAAACTAGTTGACTAGTTGCAAACTTCGGTAAGTGTCGCGAAGAAATTTCGAATCTCGTCGTCCGTCGTATAGAAATGTGCGCTGACGCGCAGGCCGCATCCGGGCCGGTAGTCGACGAACACACGGCGGTTTATCAGTTCGTGATAGACCCGCTCGGAGTCCGGAAAATCGATCGCGATCCAGCCGGTGCGCTTTTCGGGTTCGAGCGGCGTGTTCACGCGCAGTCCGCGTTCCAGCGCCATCTCCGCGATGAGCGTGGTCAACCGCACGTTGTGCTCGCGAATGCGAGCCAGGCCGACTTCTCTGATGAGATCGTGTCCGGGCCGCGCGACCACGTAGCCTGGAATCGTCGGTGTGCCGGTTCCCCAGCGGTACATCGTCGGTGACCACGTCATCGGCGCGGGTTCGAACGAGAACGGGCGCGCGTGCGCCATCCAGCCGGTGACGGCGGGTTCGAATTGTTCTCGCAATTCCGGCTTGACGTAGATCCAGCCGCATCCCGGGCCGCCGCAGAGCCACTTGTGACTTCCGCCGGTCACGATATCGAGATCCCACTGCGTGACGTCGTAGGGGTAGACGCCCGTCGTTTGGTACGCATCGACGCAGAGCAGCGTGCCGGTCTTGCGGCAATGCTCTTGAATCGCACGTACGTCCGCCACGGCGCCGGACACGTAATAGGCGTGCGAGAGCACGGCGATGACCGTGCGCTCGGTAATCGCGGCAATGAGACGTTCGGTCGGAATCGTGCGCCCGTCGTCGGAGGGCACGATGCGAGGCTGCGCGCCGTACCGCTGCCATTCGGTCCAGACATATGTGAGCGAGGGAAACTGCAGCGCTTCATACACGACTTCGTTGCGCTGCGGCGTAAAGCGTAAACACGACGCGAGCGCCGCCTGCATGACCGAGACGTTCGGGCCCAGGAAAACCGAACCGCGGGGCGCGCCGATGATTTGCCCGATGCCCTCGGCAATCTCGCCGATGTCCGGCAGCCATTGCTCCCACGCCTCCGGGCCTTCGCTCGCCCATTGCCGGAAGTACGATTCGAGCGCGCGTTCGGCGCCGAGCGGCGCGGCGCCCATGGAGTGACTGACCAGATACGTCGAGCTTTCCAGAATCGGAAATTGATCGCGCAGAACCGCGCTCGTTAGCGATTTCACCATGCACCTCCGAGCAACGTGCGCACTTCCCAGAGTTCGGGGAAAAACCGGTGCTCGAGCGTTTGCGAGAGATACGCGGCTCCGAGCGAACCGCCCGTCCCTTTTTTCGCGCCGATCATGCGCTCGACCATACGCACGTGACGTCCGCGCCAAAGTAAAAAGCGTTCGTCGAATTCAATGAGATCTTCGAGCAGCAGGTAGAGATCGTAGTTCGATTGCGGGTTTTCGTAGATCGCTTTGTAGCTCTGCAGCAACTCGTCATGCGTTTCGCTCGCGAATCCCCGGCGCCGCAGGAGCGCCTTGACCTTGTCGTACAGCGAAGGTTCGGTCAAACGCCGATCCAGGCGCTCGCGCTGTGCCTGGTCGGTCTGGATATATTTGAGCGTTTCCGTGCGGCGTACGCCGCACAAAAATTCGAGTTCGCGAAATTGAATCGACTGAAAACCGCTCGCGGGATTGAGGTTGTCGCGGAACGCGTTGAACTCTTGCGGCGTCATCGTTTCGAGCACGTCGATTTGCTGCTCGAGCAGCCGCTGAATCGTGTGAACGCGGCGGAAGTGTTTGCCGACCGGCAGCAGTTCGTCGCGATCCAGCGCCTCCGAGATCGCCTGCGTTTCGTGCAGCAACTGCTTGAACCACAGCTCGTACACCTGATGGATGATGATGAAGAGCATCTCGTCGTGATGCTCGGGGGAGGACAGCGGGCGCTGCAGATTGAGCAAATCGTCGATCTGCAGATATGAGCCGTAGGAAAGCTGTTGCTGCTGCTGCATGAATTAGTTGTGCACCGTCACGCTGAAGGCTGCGAGCTTCGCGGGCTTGGTGCGATGCTCCCACGGGCGCACGTACTCCATCACCAGATGAACCGTGCCGACGTCGTGCGCGCGAAACACGAGCACTTCCTCGCCGGGTCCGCCCGGCACCATCTTGCTGCTCGCCCGCGAGAACACGCCGAGCAGCGTCACGCCGGGCGGCAGCGGTCCCTGCGGCTGCCAGGTGTATCCCGTTCCGGACGTCACGCTCAAGCGCAATTGGAACGGCTGGTTGACCTTCACGCGGATGGCGGTTTGTTTTGCCGTGTATGAAGGCATCGCCAGTTTGACGAGTGCGGGCGCGAGCGTCGGCAGCGGTTTAGGCGCCGGTGCGGCGGTCGCTGCGGCCGCGGCGAGCACGAGTGCCGGAAGAACGAGCATTGCGGAACGCTACTCCTCTCTTTGAGCGGATAATTGCTGATCGATCGTTCCCCGCAGCACGTGCCAGGCCATCACGAAGTCGGCGCGCAGCGAAGCGATCGGCGCGCGAAACGTTTCGGGGCGGTTGTGCTCGATGAACGCGTGCGAGAACCAAGCGGGTCCGTACCCGGCCGCAAGCCCCGCGGCCGCGAGCCAAGGCTTGCGCGCCGCCGCCGCGGCAACGACGAGGGCCGTCCCGGCGATGGTTCCGGCGAGGTGAAGCAGCCGCGTGCGCGGATCGCGATGCGCCTCCAGATAGCGGGGCCAAAACTCTTCGAATGTCATGACTTCCCCCTTGCGTGACGATTGCCTTACGGGGTTGCGCCGGGTTCTCCTCGAACGGTCGGTGCCTATGAAGAAGCGCTTCATCGCCGTGTGCCTTGCCGCCGGCGTCCTTGCCGCCTGCGGCGGCGCGGGAAATTCGGGGCGCGCGACGCCGGCACCGGCGCTGCACAATCCGCTCGATTTTCCGCTGTATCCGTCCTCCGCCCTCATCTCGACGAAATCGTTCACCCAAATCGTGCACGCGGACAGCTCTTCCGCGGGTTCCGTGTTCGCCGAGGGCAACGGCAAGTACGCCGGACACGAGGTTATCGCTTCCAGCACCGCCTCGTTCGACGCGCTTTCGGCATGGGTCGAGCGTTTGAACTCCGCGCCGCCCGCGGGCTATACGGCCGTCGAGGATCAAACCAATCCCGATCAGCAGGCGCAGGCGCAGCGCTACGGCATCGACTACGCCGTCTTTAAAAGGAAGAGCGGCAAGTCTACCCGCGGCATGCTGGTTATCGTCATGGATCCGCAGCGAGTGAACAAGCGGTTCGGAACCATTCTTGGGATGATCGACAAATACAACGCGCTGCCGGCGATGTTCCGTACGCCAATCGACAACGAGGCCAAGGCGCGCTTCGGCATGACGATCACGCAAGCCACGCAGCCCGATAGCCCGATTGGGGCCGCGCTCTCGGCCCTCGGCCAACTGCAGCACAAGAACGCGCGTGGAATCGTCGTGCTCGATGCGCAAAAAGTATAGCCTCGTTCTCGCGATCGCGCTTTTGGGGGCCTCGCCCGGGCCGCGGATCTACCTCGGCGTGCAAGGCATGATCGCCGCCGGCGCGCATACGGACATCGCGGGCAAACAGAGCGGCGTCGCCGGCGGCGCGCTTCTGCAGTTCGGCGTCCGCGGCAAACGCGCGGGGCTGCACGTTGAAGGCATCCCGCCCGTCGGCCTGCCGCAGGCGCCGAGCGGCTATTACGGCCAGGCCACGCCGCAACTGAGTTTGCTCAACGGCGCCTTCGAGTTTGCCGTCGATCCGCGTGCGCGCTGGTGGCTTGGCGCGGGGATGACGGTGATCAATCAGCGCACGCCGCTGCCGAACCTGAGCCAAGTGGTGACCTCGCGCTTGTCGGGCGCGCGATACGAACTCTCCTACCGTCTGCCGATTGGCCCCTCGCGCTTCGCCGAGTTCACGATTGGCGGCGCGCCGCATCTCACCGGTGTCGATCACTACACGTACAGCGTTCCATCGCCGGAAGTCGACAAGCCGGAAGTTGCGGCGGAAGAAGACGGCATGTTCGCCTACGGCGTTACTCGCGGAAACACGCAATGGCTCGTCGGTTTCCGGTCGATCAACTTCTCCGCGCGCTATGTGCTCACGGGCGCAGCGGCAGACCGCAATAACGGAGCCGGGCCGCTTCTGGAGTGGCGGCAGTATGTGCGCTAATCCACACCGTATGCACAACTTTCGCGCAGTTATCCCCGCTCTTAGCAGGGACTCACAGGCCGGCCGCGCATAAGCGCGCGTCGTTATGAGCGGCGTAGTCGTATTTCGGTCGGTGCGCGAAGCGCTGACCGCGGGCTATCAGATCTACGGCAAGACGGAAGACGGATATCTGGCGCGCATGCGTACGGAACGAGGATGGGCGCTCGCGCTCATCGTTATCGCAAGCTAATTCCCTCGAACGCGAGCAGGCGCCGGCGCACGGAATTG
Source organism: Vulcanimicrobiaceae bacterium (assembly GCA_035713505.1). Classification (GTDB taxonomy): domain Bacteria; phylum Vulcanimicrobiota; class Vulcanimicrobiia; order Vulcanimicrobiales; family Vulcanimicrobiaceae; genus DATGJX01. The sequence continues at coordinate 5,616 of DASSZL010000259.1, forward strand.
GGACCCGCGCCGCGGACGCTGCCGTCCGATCCCACCACGCGATGAGCGGGCACGAATAAATCGATCGGCGTGCGCCGCATTGCCGCCGCCACGCCGCGGTGCGCGCGCGGCCGGCCGACCAGACGAGCGAGGTCGCCGTACGAGATGATCTGTCCGAACTCCAGACCCGCGACAAAACCCCACACCTCTGCTTGAAAATCGGTTCCCTCGAACTGCAGCGGGAGGTCGAAGCGCAGCAGACGTTTGCGAAAGTACGCGTCCACTTGGCGTTTGGCTTCGCGCAGAACATCGTCGGCGGGTCGCCGGCTCGGCGCAATGCGCGCTGCAAAGTGCGCGGCGACTATTGATTTGCCGTTGCTGTCAACAACCAGAGTTGTCTTTATCGGCGTTTCGAACGCCGCGCGAAACAGTTTCATCGATTTGTATATTTCTTCTCAAGACGTTCACGATCCGTTCGTACAGTGAACGCCGGGAGGACAGTACAAGCATGGCTTTTGGAGACCCGCGTTTTTGGCGTTCCGGAGCGATCAGCTCCATCGCCGTCATGGTGGTCGTACTCGTAATGCTCACCGCGAATACGCTCGCGTCGATGCGCGTCGGCGGAAAACACGTACCCCCGTACACGATCATCAACTATTCGATCGATTACCAGCCCAATGCCGACACCGGCGTTTATCAGCCGGTGATCGGAGCGCCACAGGCGTTTTTCGGCAAAACGTATTCGCCGAGCGAAGCGGCCGCGACGATGCGCGAAGGTAAACTCGCGATCCAGAGCCATGCCTGCATGGACTGTCATACGTTTTTCGGCAACGGCGCCTATTACGCTCCGGACTTGACGCGCGCGTGGCTCGACCCCGCGTGGAAAAACGTGTGGATGCCGATGACGCAGTCCTCCACACGTGAAGAAGCGATGGCGCGCTTTCTGATGGCTCCGGAAAAATATGCGACGTGGTCGCGCAAGATGCCGGATTTGCACATCTCGCGAAACGAAGCGGTATCCATCGTCGCCTATCTCAAATGGCTCTCCGCCGTCGACACGAACGGCTTCCCGAACGGATTTACGACGAAATGATTGCGCAACCAGCATATGAATCGCAACGCCTGGGAATGAAGTATTTCGCCGCGGCGATAACGCTCTTCGGCGTGATGATCGTTGCCGGCCTGGCGGCTGCGGCGAGCTACGTCGTTCCGGGATTCTTGCCCGGCCTGCCGTTTAGCATCCAGAAAATCCTGCATATCGATACGCTCATCATCTGGCTGCTGATGGGTTTTCTCGGATCCATTTACTATTTGCTTCCGCTGGAATACAAGCGTGATTTGGTCGGCATGAAGCTGGCCAATGCGGTGTTCTGGATTTTCTGCGGAACCGTCGCCGCCGTCGCGCTCACGTTCATCTTCGTGCAGATCGGGCCGGGGACGGAGAAGACGCTCTGGCTGGTCAACCAAGGCCGCAAGTATGTGGAGGCGCCGCGTTGGGCGAGCGTCATCATTACGATCGGCATAGCGGTATTCATGTACAACGTGATCGCGACGGCGGTCCTCGCGAAACGCATGACCGGCGTGTTGTGGGTGCTCATCGCGGACCTGGTGCCGCTGTTCGCGCTCTATCTCATCGCGTTCCCAGCGATCACGAACATGTCGGCGGACCAGTTCTGGTGGTGGTGGCTCGTGCACTTCTGGGTCGAAGCGACGTGGGAAGTGCTCATGGCCTGCATCGTCGCCATCATGCTGATGCAGCTGCTCAACACCAAACGCAACATCGTCGAAACGTGGCTTTACATCGAAGTCGCGCTCGTGCTCGGCACCGGCGTGCTCGGTATAGGCCATCATTATTTTTGGATAGGCGCGCCGAAATACTGGATGGGTATCGGCGGCCTGTTCTCCGCGCTCGAACCGCTTCCGCTGCTCGGCATGGTCGTGCACGCCATCTACGATGCCGGCGAGCACAAGATGCAAGTCGCGAACCGTCCGGCATTTTTCTGGATGCTCGCCGAAGCATTCGGCAATTTCATCGGCGCGGGCATTTGGGGTTTCATGATCACGCTGCCGCAAGTGAACATGTTCGCCCACGGCACGCAATGGACGGCATCGCACGGCCACTTCGCGTTCTGGGGCGCATACGGATGCGGGGTGATCACGGTCATCTATCTCGCGCTGCAGCATCAGCGGAAGGCGGAATCCTTTAACGGCACGGCCTGGAAATGGGGATTCGGGATGCTGAATCTGGGCATGATCGGCATGGCGGGAGCGTTGCTGGTGTCCGGCATGACGCAAGCGTTCTACGAGCGTGCGATCGGCGGAAGCACGCTGAGCGCATTCATCGCGGCGCAGCAAAACCCGTGGTTCGTCGAAGGTATGTGGATGCGTCTGGCCTCCGGACTGCTGTTCGCAGGCGGCTATTTCGTCCTGGTGTACGACTTCCTCACCATCGGCCGCCGTGTTGAGGTGACGGCTCCCGCTGCGCCGGTGCTCAGCGGCAGCGCCGGCGACTAGACGTGACTGCGGTCGAGCTCATCGTCAGCTCGCTGCTGCTCGGCGGATTCGTTGCGGCGGGCGGCGCGTACGGTATCCTGCTCAGTTTAGGGCATGCCTTACGTGACGCTCGCTGGCGGCGCTTGGCGCTCGCAGCATATGCCGTACAGTGCATCTTCGCAGTGGCCGTCGTCGTGTTCACGCCCTTGGACTGGTGGTGGAAACTGCTGATCGGGGCCAGCGATGCCGCGTATTACTTTGTTCCGCCGATGACCTGGCGGTATCTCATTTCGTTACATGATCTTCCTGAGGAGTCTTCACGATGATTGCCGACATCATCAGCAGCGCGCTCGGATTGCTGCTCATCTACGTTTCGATATTGCAGGATACGTTTCTGCACAGCTCGCGCGGCACGCTCTTGGAAGCGGTCGCCGGTATCGCGATCGTGCTGCTGGCACTGGTCGCGCGCGGCCGGCGCGAAGCGTGGTATTCGCGTGTGCTCATACCGGCCGGCGCGGCGCTGGTGCTGTTCGCGGTGCTCGCCGATTTCGTACCGCTGCAGATGATCCTGGAACACTGGTTCGTCTTCTGGATCGGCGTGTTTACCAGCATCATCGCGCTTTGGGGCGCCCTGTATCCGCACAACCTCGAACCGCAAAACTGAGCCGGCTCGGGGTACAATGCCCCGCATGCACAACAAACAGCCCTCTGATGAGCGCAAAATACGTACGCAAGGAAGCGGTCGAACGGGGCGATTACACCCGCCGTTCCGTAGCAGCGGAGGTTAGGGTTCGCCTGCCATATGGGAAGAACGCTTCGCGGTGGCAGTTCCGGACAGAGCCGACAGGGACCAGGCAGAGAGCGCGGATCTGCGCTATCTGCTTTTTCTCGTCCGGGCCGGCGAGATTCTCGGACTCTCGCTGGACTATCACGAAACCCTGCGTAACGTCTGCGCCGCCGCCGTAGAGACCGTCGCGGATATTTGTTTACTGGACCTTGGACGCGGAGACGAAGTCGAGCTCGTCGGCGCGGCGCACCGCGTGCCCCGAATGGCCCAGCGCCTGCGCGGCGCCGGCGACTTTCTCAAAAATTGCGACGGATCTCCGCGCCATTCCGTCTGCGAGGTCATCGAAGAAGGCAAAAGCGTTCTCGTTCCGGTCGCGGACGACGACTATATCGCCGGCGCGGCGACCAGTCCGCAGCATGCGCAATTCATGCGCGACCTGCAGTATTGCTCGCTGATCATCGTTCCCGTCGTCTCGCACGTTTCCGGCGTACTGGGCGCGCTTACGCTGGTTCGCACGGAGCCCAGCGGCGAGCGATACGACTCGCGCGCATTGCTTTTCGCCGAAGACCTGGGCCGCCGGTGCGGCAGCGCCATTTCGAAGTCCCAGCTCTATTCGCAATCGCTCGACCTGGCTGCGCGCTTGCAGGTTGCTTCGCTGCCGCGAACGCTTCCCGCGCGCGCCGGCGTCACCTTCGACAGCTATTACGAGCCCGCGCAAGCGGAGCTGCTCATCGGCGGCGACTGGTACGACGCGTTTAATTTGCCGGACGGGCGCATCGGCGTCTCGATCGGCGATGTGAGCGGACATGGCGTGGATGCCGCAGTGTTCATGCGCAGCCTGCGGGAGGCGCTGCGAGCAGCGCTGTACGGTGATGCCGACCTGCTGCGCGCGCTCGATATCGCCGACTATCTCCTGGTGGAAGAGTTTCCCGAGGAGCGCTATGCAACGTCTTTGGTCAGCATCGTCGATCCGCAGCAGCGCACGCTTACTTCCGCCGCGGCGGGTCACCCCGGACCGCTCGTTTGGGTGCCGTCAACGAACACCGTGATGGATCCGTTTCAATCGCGCGGTTTGCCGCTCGGAATGCGGCGCCTGGCCGAATTCAAACGAGAAGTCCGTACGATCACGCTGGAACCCGGATCTCTTGCCGTATATTTTACCGACGGTTTATTGGAATGGGAACGCGACTACCTCGAGGGGGAAGCAGCCCTGTATGAAGCGCTTTCGCGAGAAGAAGTCCGGAACTCCGCCCATCCCGCCGAAGCGCTGCGGCGCGCGGTCGTGCGCGGCGAGCATCAGGACGACATCGCGGTGCTTACCCTACGCGTCGAAGCGTAAGGGCTCGCCGGCCGCGCGCTCGCCTTCGGCGAAAAGCTGCGCATAACGCTCTGAAAGCGCCGCGCGCAGCGGCGCCTCAACCGCGCGGAAATCGCTTTCGGTGTGGCCGCGGAATTGCGCACGATACCGCTCGCGCAGCGCGCTGGAGGTCCCGAGCAGACGCGCCGCTTCGTCGTCCCGTCCGCGCTTACGCCGCAAATCGGCGAGCGTCACGAGGGTTTCGGCGAGCCCGTCTCCGTTGTCCATCGCGTAAAACAGATCGCACGCCTCGCGCAGATCGTTCTCCGCTTCATCGTACCGCTCGAGCGCGAGCAGAATGCGTGCGCGCCGTTCGAGTTCCGCTGCCATGTTGGGATGACGTCCAAGACGTCTAAAAATCAGAAGCGAATCGTCGCTGAGCGCGAGTGCGCGCTGCGCTTGTCCCCGTCGCAAAGCCACTTCACCCAGCGTGCCGGCGGCCCATGCCTCGTTCGATTGATGCCCGAGCGAGCGGAACGCGACGCGAGCCGCCGTGAGCTGCTCTTCCGCGCGTTCGTAATCCATGCGGTAGTGCAGGGAGATGTTCGCCAGGTTCGCAAGTGCGCTCGCGCGGCCGAGTTCGTTGTCGAGCGTCCGTTGAATCGCCAAACTTTCTTCGTAATGCTGCTCGGCCTCCATCCAATTTCCGGCGATCATCTTCGCTTCGCCGAGCTGATTGAGTGCTCGAGAAACGCTTGTCTGGTCCCCGATCGCGCGGTACAGCTGCAGCATCTGTTCGCCTGCGGTTACGCCCGTTTTGAAGTCCAAACGCAGCAGCGCGAGGCGTGAAAGCGCATACCACAAGCGCGCATGAATGAATGCCGGCAAGGTTTGCGTTGCCGCTTCCAGATAACGTTTACACCACGATTCGCCTTCAATCGTTAAACCGGTATGCTCCCAATACGGCCGCAGATATCCCGCCAGCGTCGCGCCCGCTTGCAGCAATTGGGCATCTTGCAGTCCCCGTTCGAGCACGATGCGCAGATTCTCATACTCCGGACGCAAGGCGTCTTGCCACCGGCGCATGTCGGCCTTGCCGTAGTCGCGGTACGCCGCCGCCGCGAGTTCAACGTAATAGTGCGCATGACGCCGGCGGAAGCGCCGCAGCGCCGCTTCGTCGAGCCGGCGCTGCGCGTATTCCGCCAGCGAATTGGGGACGCGCAATCGGCCGTCCTCGTCGCGCATCAAGAGTGAGTCGTGCAGCAGGCGCTCGATTTCGCGCCCCGCAGGCGCCCCTTCGTCCGCGAATGCGACGGCGATCGCGGCCTGCGTGCTGAACGTTCCGGCAAAGACGCAAAGCGCCGAGGCGGCATTTTGCTCTTGCGCGTTCAGATGGGAGAAGTTCCAGGAAAAAACGGCTTCCAGGATAGCTTCACGCCGCGGCGTTTGCGCCAGTTCGTCGCAAAGCGCTTGCAGCGGCTCGTACGACAACCGCCCGGCGGCAAGTTCAATGGCCATCGGAATCCCGTCGAGGCTCTGGCAAATTTCCCGGATGAGTTCTTCGTTTGCTGCGGCCGGCGCGGAATCCAGCGAGCCGATTGCGCGTTCGACGAAGAGCGCGGCCGCTTCGTCCTCGGTGAGCGGCCCTGCGTGCCATATCAGCTCTCCGCGGGCATCGAGCGGAACGCGGCTGGTTGCGAGCACGTGCAGATCATCGGTTTCACCCAGCAGACGATCGACCGTCGCCGCCGCGTCCCGCAAGGTGCTCTCGCAGTTGTCCAAGACGATGAGCGTGTGCAGCTGTTTTGCTGAAGCGATCAGCGAATCGAACGGCGAGGCTTCAATGTGATCCTTCACGCCGATCGTCGCGGCAATTGCATCGGCCACGCCGGTTCCCGACCCGAGCGCGCTCAAGTCGACGAACCACACGCCGTCACGGTAGCGCGATGCCGAAGAGCCCGCGGCCGCAACCGCGAGCCGCGTTTTGCCCAGACCGCCCGCACCGGCGAGGGTGACTAAACGGCTGCTTTCCAGCATCCGAACCACGCGGCTACGTTCACGTTCCCGTCCCACGAACGCCGTCACGTACCGCGGCAAGTTGTGGCGTTCGACGTAGCGGCGGCAAGCTTTCGGCGTTTGTGATTCGTAGCCGTCACCGACGACTCGATTGCGCCCATGCTGCTTTGCGGCGTACAACTGGGCGTCTGAGGCTTCGATGAATTGCTGCGGCGTCCGGTGCCGGTCGGCGAGCTGCGCAACTCCGACGCTCACGGTAACGCGCTGCAAGTCCGACGCGCCATGCGGTATGCCGGAATCGATCACGGCCGCTCGAATTTTCTCCGCGACCGCGGCAGCGTCGGCTGCGGCCGTGCGCTGCAGCAGCACGGCGAATTCCTCACCGCCGTACCGAGCGCAGAAGTCCGCTTCTTTTCGAATGCCGGCGGCAATGGTCTGCGCGACTTCCCGCAAGCAGCGATCGCCTTCGACGTGCCCGTACCGGTCGTTGAAGTCTTTGAAAAAATCGACGTCGAGCAGGGCGAGCGAAAGCGG
>DASSZL010000260.1:0-2770 GCA_035713505.1 Vulcanimicrobiaceae bacterium
CCTACGTGGCGACCGGCAACGTGCATTTCATTCAGGGCGGCAGCGACGTGCATGCCGATCGCGCGGTCATGAACGGCGTCACGCACGACTTACACTTGTACGGCCACGTTCAATTGCAGCAATGATGCGTCCGCTCGCCGCGTTCACGATCATCGTCGCGCTGGCGGCTGCGGCTCCCGCCAAGCGCGCGCCTGCGCTCGCTTCTTCTCCCGCGCCGAGCGCCTCGGCGACGCCGGAGCCGTGGACGCTCGTAACGGACCAGTTGCATGCAAATCTCAAAACGGGCCGTTTTTCCGCGCCGGATCACGTGACGATGACGCGTGCGGACGGTTCGACCATCGTCGCGGATCGCGCTTCGGGGAATTACAAACGGCAGAAGGCCGCGCTCTTCGGGCACGTCACCGTGCACGACGCCAGCGGCACGTTTGGATTGAGTAGCGCGCAAGGTACGCAAGCCGCCTCGCGCGGTCCGGCGACCCTGACCGCCGACGAATTGAAGCTCGACGACAAAGCACGGTTATACGATGCGAGCGGCAACGTGCACTTCACGCAAGGCGATACGACGCTTGACGCCAAGACGGCGCACTTAAACGATGCAACGCACGTGCTCGATCTGGCCGGCAAGGTGCATGTCGTGCAGGGCGATCGCACGCTGGACGCCGATCGCGCGACGTACAACACGCAAATCGGCTCGGGCGAGGCCAATAAGAACGTGCTGATCACGTTCCCCGGCATCACGCCGTCGATCGCTACGCCCAAACCCATCAAGATCAAAGGCCCGGGCATCCCTAAGCCGTGGAACCCTCGCTCTTCTCGTCGACCGGAAGTGTGAGCGAGCCGCTCGCCGCTCGCATGCGTCCGCGCTCGCTCGACGAGTTCGTCGGGCAGGAACATATCGTCGGTCCCGGCCATGCGCTGCGCCGCGCAATAGAGAACGATTCGGTTCCATCGCTGATTTTGTGGGGCCCGCCGGGTACCGGAAAGACGACTCTGGCCGAGATCGTCGCTCGCATGACCGGCGCGCACTTTTCATCGCTTTCGGCGGTGAGCGCGGGCGTCGCCGATTTGCGCAAGGTCGTCGCCGAGGCGCAGCATCGCCGCGCGCTCGGCAAACGCACCGTACTCTTCATCGATGAAATCCATCGCTTCAACAAAGCGCAGCAAGACGCGGTGCTTCCGTATGTCGAGAGCGGCGTGGTCACGCTGATCGGCGCGACGACCGAGAACCCCTCGTTCGAAGTGAACTCCGCGCTGCTCTCGCGAGCGCGCGTCTTTGTGTTGAAAGCCCTGGATGACCGCGACGTCGGAACGCTGATCGATCGCGCGCTCACGGACCACGATCGCGGCCTGGGCAAGCTGCCGGTTCGCCTGGAGCCGCAAGCGCGCGAGGCGCTGATTACGCTCTCGAACGGCGATGCCCGCAGCGCGCTCGGCACACTCGAGTTTGCCGCGGCCGCCGCGCCCCATGATGCCGGCGGCGCGAGCATCATCACACCGGCCCTTATCGCCGATGCGATGCAGCGCCGCGCGGTCTCGTATGACAAAGGCGGCGATCAGCATTACGACGTCATCAGCGCGTTCATCAAGAGCATGCGCGCCAGCGATCCGGACGCCTCGATCTACTGGCTGGCGCGAATGATCGACGCGGGCGAAGACCCGCTGTTCATTGCACGGCGTTTGGTGATCCTCGCGTCCGAAGACGTCGGTTTGGCCGACTCACGGGCGCTCTCCGTGGCAATTGCCGCTCAGCAAGCCGTGCATTTCATCGGCATGCCGGAAGGCTTTTATCCGCTCGCGCACGCGACGCTGTATCTGGCGCGCGCACCGAAGAGCAACAGCGTGGGCCGCGCCTACTCCGCCGCAATGGCGGATGTGGAAGGCACTCGCAACGATTCCGTTCCGCTGCACCTGCGCAACGCGCCGACAGGATTGATGAAAGAGCTCGGTTACGGCCGCGATTATCATTACGCGCACGACGACTATTCGGTCAAGCAGCAAAACTTACCCGAGAACCTGAAAAATCGCACGTACTACACGCCCGGCAGCCACGATGAACCCCGAAACCGCTGACGGCAAAAAAAGTGGCGGCCCGGCATATTGCCGAACCGCCTTTTCCCGTTGCTACTTCTCGGAGTGTGCAATGGAGCTTCGCACAAGCCCAGTATAGAAATGCTCTCTGAGAATCCGCTGTGACACCACCACAAAGAATTTATCTGGACCATGCGGCGACGACCCCGGTGCGCGCGGAAGTCATCGACGCCATGCTGCCGCATTTCGGGCAGAACGGGTACAACGCCAGCTCCGTTCACGCGGAAGGCCGTGCCGCGCGCGCGGCGCTTGACGACGCTCGCGATCGTGTGGCGCGCTGCCTGGGCGCCAAGAGCAAGGAGATCGTCTTCACCGGCGGCGGCTCGGAGGCCGACAACTTGGCGGTGATCGGGGTAGCGCGGGCGCTGCGCGCACACGGCCGCCACCTCGTCTCCACGGTGGCCGAGCATCATGCGGTTCTGCACTCGCTCTCCGCCTTGCGCGACCAGGGGTGGGAGGTGACGCTGCTTGCAGTCGACCGCGACGGGCGCGTTTCGCCGGACGAGTTCGCGTCGGCGCTGCGTGCCGACACGGTTCTCGCCTCCGTCATGTACGTCAACAACGAAACGGGCACGGTTCAGCCAATCGCGCAGCTCGCGGCGGCGGCACATGAGCGGGGCGTGCTCTTTCACACCGACGCCGTGCAGGCCGCAGCGTATTTGCCCCTCGATCTCGGGCAGCT
>DASSZL010000261.1:0-5333 GCA_035713505.1 Vulcanimicrobiaceae bacterium
CTCGTTTCGTGGCTGGGCGAACGCGGTGTGAACTGCATCGTCGATACGTCGGGCAACCCGCTCGCATACGTTTTGGCCGCGCGTCCCGCGCTGATCAAGCCGAATGTCGAAGAAGCCGCCGAAGTGCTCGGGCGCGCGCTCGAAAACGACTACCAGGTCGCCGAAGCCGCGTACGAGTTGCAGCGCCGCGGCGCGCAGCGCGTGGTTATCTCGCAGGGCGCGCAAGGCGCAATCGGCGTAGGCCCCGACGGTTGCTGGAAGGCCGTTCCACCCGCGGTGCAGGCCTGCAGTACGGTGGGTTCGGGCGATTCAATGGTTGCCGGCCTGGCGATTGCGCTCAGCGAAGGCGGCGATCTCAAAGCAGGGCTGATGCTGGGGACCGCCGCAGGCGCGGCGACGGCGACGATCCCCGGCACCAAACTGTGCCGGCGCGCCGACGTGGAAGCGCTGCTCTCCGGCGTTCAGATAACCCGCGGCGATCGCCAATGGATGAAGACGAACGATCCGGGCCTGCGCGGATCCGGTGTGATTGCATATCTCGCGAGTCCACCGAACATCACCTAGAATACTAGTTGACAGCGGTCATTGCCTGCTGTACCCTGCAACTAGGAATCTAGGAGGTGCGATGCCGCGAAAGAAAGCCCTGGTGCTCACCGATCACGAGTTACGGCTCATGAACGTATTATGGAACAAGGGGCGCGCCACGGTTTCGGAAGTGACTGCGGCGCTAGCCCCACCGCCGCTTGCGTACAATACGGTCCTCACGACGATGCGTACGCTCGAGGAAAAGGGTTATGTTGGACATGAGGAGACCGGCCGTGCCTACACCTACCTGCCGCTGGTGAAACGCGAGGAGGCGGCAAAGTCCGCGGTGAGCCACGTGCTGGCGCGCTTCTTTGGAAATTCGCCGAACGCGCTTGCATTGCGTCTACTCGACGACGTTCCGCTGAGCGAGGCAGATCGAAAAGCCGTTCGTGAATTACTGGAGCGTACGCCGAAAGGACGTAAAAAATGACGCATCTCCTGCAGCCTGCGCTCGCGATTGCCGCGGTATTGTTTGACAGCCTGTGGGAAGGCGCGTTGATTGCCGCTCTGTTGTGGTTAGCGTTGCAAGTGATGCCTCAGGTCGGCGCAGCAACTCGTTACGCAATTTGGATATGCGGGCTTTGCGCGCTCGCGGCGATTCCTATCGCCACGGTCGCTTTACCCGCAACGCAGGCAGCGGCGAGCACCAACGAAACCGTGCAGGTCCCTCGAGAGCGGGCCGTCATGATCACCGTCGGGGATGCGCCGCGTCAAACGGTTCAGCCCCCGATCCTGTTTTCCGCGGTCTCTCCACCGCCGAGAATACAACGAATTACGATACCGCAAAGCCTGGCGATTGCGGCAGCGCTGCTATGGCTGTTGCTCGCCGGTTCGCGCTTTTTCTTGCTCGCCGGTAATCTGTTCGACCTCGTGCGCGTGCGTCGCAGCGCACGCATCTGGCCGGGGGCGCACGCGTACCCCGTCTTCCTTTCGGATTGCGTGCCCGTGCCCATTGCCGTCGGGTTCGCGCATCCGTCCGTGCTGCTGCCCGCACGGATGATCGAAGAGCACTCGCCGGCCGCGATCGAGGCGATCATCGCGCATGAGACCGCCCACTTGCGCCGTTACGACGTATGGACGAATCTCTTGGCGCGCGTTCTCGAAGCCCTCACGGTGCTCAATCCGGCAGGGTGGTTCATGCTGCGCCGTCTTTCCATCGAGCGCGAGATCGCATGCGACGATTGGGTGGTTGCGCATTCCGGATCCGGCGACGTGTTCGCTCGGGCGCTCGCGAGCATGGCGATGTGCGCCGGTCCTCGAGCTCCGCTCGCCGCACCGAGTGCGCTCGGTTCTCGTCACTCCGTCGTGGAACGCATCGAACGTTTGCTGGACGGCCGCCCACGCCGTCTGCGCCTTTCGGCTGCAGCGCTGGCAGGCGCGCTCGCGATGTTCGCGCTGGTCGCCATCGTCATGCAAAGCATGCTGCCGGTGCTGGCGTATGCGCAAGCGCCGCGAGCGCCGGAATCCGTGCGGCTCGCAGGCGGTTGTGCGAGGCCCAATCACGGTGTGCTTCAGGTGATGAGCGTGTACACCGGCGATCGCATAAAGACGGACCGGTTTCCGGTGCCGGCGGCTTCCGCGCAGGCGGCGGAGTTGAAAAAATATCCGAATTATCGCGAGATACGCGTTGCCGTCGTCAACGTCACTTTCGATGCAGCGGGAAAGGCGAGGATTTTGCGGATCATCTCTGCGCCCGCTATTCCCGACCTCGCCGGCCGGCTCGAGCGCGACTTCACCTCGCGCACATTCGAACCCGCGCTCGTAAACTGTGTGGCGACTGCAAAAACCATCCGGACGCTGGCCATCGTCCAATACCCGCAGGCGGCGATGACGCAATCGATGGTCGATCCGGCATATCCCTCGGGCTGGAGCTCCGCGCATCCGAACGCGTGCAAGGTTCCGAATTTGGTGCACAACGGCGTTCCGCACTTCGCGAACGTCCGGGATTGGCCGGCGCTGGCTGCATCGGTGCGGGTCTGGAGCGACCGAAGCGGCGCGGTTACGCGTGCGCAGATTATGCGCTCGAGCGGGCGCGCCGATTTCGATGATGCCGTGCTCGGTGCAGCCCGCGGCGCCCGGTACCCGTTAAATGACGCCACGGGCTTCAAACCGGTGCGGCCCAATGGCGCAATGCTCACTTGGAACGACACGCACGGGTACAGCTCGTACTCGAAGTGCGCTCCGCTTCCCGCCCAATACGTTTGGAGCACGACCTACACTCCGTCCGGACTCCACACCATCTTGTAAAGGAACCGCATGTTATCCGCATTTGCTCGCTGCGCATGCGCGGCCGTGGTCTGCCTATTGCTCCTGGGTGCCTCGCCCTCGCCCTCGCCGGTAGCGGCGGTCGATCCGAAAATCGAAGCGCTGGCCAAAGCCTGGATCATGCACCTCGAAACGGGTACCGTCGATCGTTCACAACTATCGGCCCGTTCCAACGCCATCGCGACGCCTGCGTTTTTAAAAGAGTCGGCAAAGCAGTTCGGATCTATGGGTCCGCTCACAGCATTCTCGTTCCGAGGCCGGCAAAGCGTGATTGGCCCGCACACGCACCAGCGCTACACGGTATACACGTTTCTTGCGACGTTCAAGCGAGGGCGGTTCGATTGGCAGATGGCCCTGGATGAGCACGGGAAGATCGGCTCCTTGCTGATCGCGCCGTATGTGCAGCACTTCCATCTGAGCGAGCGGCCGCTGATTGCGGCGCTGCGTACGAAGTTACAGCAAGATAGCGCGGCGGGACGATTTTCGGGCGCAGCCCTGCTGGCGAAGGACGGAGTGCCGGTCTTCGAACAAGCCTACGGCCTCGCCGACCGCGCAAAGAAGATTCCGAACACGCTGAACACGCGCTTCCGGCTCGGATCGATGAACAAAATGTTCACCGCCGTCGCCGTCATGCAACTCGTGCAAGCCGGAAAGATCGATCTCCAAAAGCCGTTCGGAACGTATCTTCCGGATTACCCGAACAAAGAGCTGGCCTCGAAGGCGACGATCCACGAGCTGCTCACGCATACCGGTGGAACCGGCGACTTCTTCGGCCCCCAGTTCGATAAGCACCGGTTGCAGTTGCGCACGCTCGACGACTACGTGAAGCTATATGGTAAGCGCGGATTCGTTTCTCCGCAGGGAGCGTACCAGTACAGCAACTACGGGTACATTCTGCTCGGCGTCGTGATCGAGAAAGTCAGCGGCCAGAGTTATTACGACTACGTGCGCGAGCACGTGTACGATCCCGCCGGTATGACCTCGACCGGTTCACAGCCCGAAGACCAAACGGTGCCGGGTCGCAGCATCGGCTACACCGGCGAGCCCGGCAAGGAGCACCCGAATACCGGTACGCTGCCGTATCGCGGCACGTCGGCCGGCGGCGGCTATTCGACGGTGGGCGACCTGCTGCGCTTCGCTAACGCACTGCAAGCGAACAAGTTGCTTGATGCGGCGCACACGCGACTGCTCCTTACGGGCAAAGTAGACATGCCGAGCTTGCCGGATAATCCGCGCCGCTACGCCTACGGCTTTGCCGATCAGCGAATCAACGGCATACGCTGCTTCGGCCACGACGGCGGCGCGCCCGGAATGAGCGGCGATCTCGATATTTGCCCCGGCCCCGGCTACGTTATCGCGGTGCTCGCGAACATCGATCCGCCGGCCGCAGACCAAATATCCGGCTTCGTCATGAACCGGCTGCCCTTGAAATAGAACGCAACGATTGGCTGTTACGCGATGACGCGTTCGGCTGCGGCGGCGTCGGTCGCGGCGAAAAAGCGGTTGTGCGTTTCGCTGACGTGAGGCGCCCATGGATCGATTTGTGAGGCGTTGACGGGGAAGTGCACAGTCGGACCGGCGGCGTCGGCGTAGCCGGATCCGTCGAAGGGTTGGAAATCGCGGCTCTCTTGATGCGCGAGTACGAGTGAGGCGACGCTTTGCGCAGCCGCTTTCGCGGCGCTTCGTAACCCCGCGTCCAGGCGCGAGTCGCTCGCGAGAGCACCGTACAAGGCGATCGCCGGACGATCGGCATGCCACGGCATGTCGGGCGTCGCCGCATTAAAACGCACCATTCCCTGGACGTTTGACGCGTCTTCGCGGACTGCCGAAATTTCGGTCCGGTCGTTTTTGCGGGCGGCGATGCCGTCGTTCAGCGCCTTGACGGCGCTTTCGACCTCGCGAATCTTGGCTGCGTTCAAATCCAGCACGTCGAAAGCCGCGGCCGGGCCCCACGTTTGTCCGTCCATGCCGTACTTCTGGTGCATGACGTCGTGCACGACGCCGCGCGCGATTGCGTTCGGATCGCCGACGTTTTTCGCGATAGCATCCGCCACATCGCTCGGCACGCCGGGACTCACCATCGTCTCCGGGGACGCCGCTAGATATTTCACGCCCGCATGTGAGAGTTCGTCGGCGAAGCCTAGCGAGGCCATTAGGCACTGGTTTGCAACGACGCCGTCGACTTTGCGATCCGCGTCCTCAGGATGCTCCCGCGCGTGCAGCTTCACGCCGTCGGCGATCGCTTGTGCGATCTTCGGCATCGGCATGATGGCGTGCGCGCTATCGGCTTCCAACCCGCCGCCGTCGCCCGCGCCGTGATCGGTCAGTTCGATCCAGGTCTGCTTCGTGCCGGATTTCTCGGCGTTGTCGAGGACGTGCGCGACGAACTGCGCGAGGTTCTTTTCGGACGCCATGTCATGCGGGGCGCCAATCGATGCCTGTCCGACGTCGCCGCCGGCGATCGTGAACGAATCCGTGCGCAG
>DASSZL010000262.1:0-19740 GCA_035713505.1 Vulcanimicrobiaceae bacterium
CTCACGCAGCTCTCGTCCGCACAAGACGAAACGCGCTACGCGTCCGAGGCAGCGCGCGTGGCGCAATTGCAGTACGAGCATGGCCTCATCACGCTCGTCGACGTGCAGCAGCGCCAGCAGAACGCCCTTTCGGCGCAAGTCGATCTTTACAACGCGCGCGTCGCATACGTGAACGCGCTCGTCAAATTACGTGTGGCCCTCGGTTTGGAAACCCCCGAACAAGCCGTGGCGGACCTGTAGGATGAACATGAAACGCACTCGCAATCTCATCATCATCGTCATCGTGCTCGGCGCCGTTATCGCATATGCCGCGCTCGCCGGCAAGCGCGGCTCGAGCGCGATTGCCGTCAAAACCATAACGATCAAGCCGGCCTCTTTCCAGACCAAACTGCCGGAAAACGGCGAAGTCCAGCGGCCGCAGGTCGTCACGGTACCGACGCTTATCGCCGGAAACATCGGGGACATTTTCGTGCGCGCCGGCGACCACGTTTCCGCCGGGCAGCTGCTGGCGACGATCGACAATCCGACGCTGGAATCCACCGCCGCCGGATCGCAAGCCGATTACGACTCGGCAGTGGCCAACATTCAAACCGCACGGATCCAAGAGCAGAACGCCAAGGTCACGTACCAGGCGCAGGTGGCAACCGCCAAATCGAACCTCGACGAGGCTATGCGCGTATACAACGCCGATAAAGCGCTGTACGCGAGCAAGGCGGTACCGCGCAATCAGCTCGACCTCGACAAGACGAAGCTCGAGCAAGCGCAGGTTGCGTACGATCAAGCGGTTCGCCAACTGCGTTTGGGGGCCGTAACGGGCTACGGCGAGAACAGCGTGCAGTACGCGCAGGCAAACGCGCAAAAGATGCAGATCGTCAACTCGTCCAACCAGCGGCAGCTCTCGTTCACCCGGATCACCGCGCCGTTCGACGGCGTCATTCAAAGTGTCGCAACGCAGCCCGCAGATGCGCTTCGCAGCATCCAGTCCGGCGATCCGGTGACGCAGGGACAAGCGCTCTTCACCATCGCTCAAAGCGGCGGGTACATCGTCAAGGCGCAGATCGACGAACAGGACGTCATCAACGTGCGCCCCGGACAGGCCGCGCAGGTCACAAGCGAAGATTTCCCGGGCAAGAAACTGACCGGGCACGTCGCGACGATTTCCCCGCTGGCAACCGCGTCGACGAACGCGAGCAGCACCGCGCGCCAGGTTCTCGCGACGATCCGCCTGGATTCTCCGCCGTCCTACCTCAAGGACGGCATGAGCGTCGACATCGACATCCTCACGCAGAATCGCAGCAACGTGCTGGCGGTGCCGAACAGCGCGCTCAATCACGTAAGCGGAAAAACATTCGTCTACGTCATCCGGGGCGGGAAGGCGCATAAGCAGATCGTACGCACCGGCGACTCGAACGACACACAGACGATTGTGGTCAACGGCCTTCGCCGCGGCGATCGCGTCGTCGCCGAGCAAAATCCGCTCGTGCGCGATGGTGCGCAGGTCGTCGCTGCGACTCCGTCCGCCTCTGCCTCGCCCGGCGCCTAACCATGGCGCGCCTGCTCGAGTATCTCGCCGAGGCGTTCTCTGCGCTGATGCGCAACAAGGCGCGCACGTTCTTGACGATGCTCGGCATGCTCATCGGTGTCGCCGCGGTGCTCTCGGTCTACGGGCTGAGCACCGGCGCGGCCGCGGCGCTCAACGCGAGCGTCAACTCGGGCAACAATCCCTCGTTGACCATCGCGCCCGACCCGCAGCAGGCAAATCCCGCGATCGCGCAGCTTCGCTATCGCGACTACACGGTCGTAAAAGAAGCCGAAGGCGCGTTGGCGTCTCGCGTTACTCCCTACTATGCGCCCGCTTTCGGCGGTGTGAACATCTACCAAATCCGCCACCACGCGCAGCACGTGGTTGCGTTCGCCTATTCCTGGTATGGCGGAGACGATCGGCTCAAGGTCCGCGCCGGACGCAATCTGTCGGTTGAAGATCAGCGGGGCGGCGCGAGCGTGGCGCTCGTCAATGACGACCTGGCCGTTCAATTCTACGGCAGCGACGAGCGCGCCATCGGCCAAGAGCTCGACGTGCGCGGCAACCGCTTCACCATCGTGGGCGTTGCGGCCACCGACGAGGGAACCGGACAAAACGCTTTCGGCGGGACGTATTTTTTCGTACTTCCCTTCACGACGTTCAACAATTTTACGCCGCAGTCGATATCCGGAATCTACATTTGGCTCAATTCTCCGGACGACGAAGCGCAAGCCAAACAAATCGCTTTGGATACGCTTCACCGCACGCATGGGAAGCGCGCGGTCTATCAGGTCGGCAGTAACCGCGAATCCCTTGCGGCGGTCAAGAAGGCACTGGACACTGTGGCGGCGGGACTGACCGCCATCGGCGCGATCTCGCTGCTCGTGGCAGGCATCGGCATCATGAACATCATGCTGGTCTCGGTTACCGAGCGCACGCGCGAAATCGGAATCCGCAAATCGATCGGCGCGAGCCGCGCGGACATCGTGCTGCAATTCCTCTCGGAAGCGGCGCTGATGTCGATTATCGGCGGCCTGCTGGGCTTCGGCTTGAGCCTGCTCGTGCTGGGCGCCGCATCGGGCGCACTGGCCGCGAAGATGGGGCCGCTGCCTATCCCGTACGCAAACCTTTTGTTCTACGGGCTGACGTTTTCCATCGTCATCGGCGTGCTCTTCGGCGTCTATCCGGCCATGCGCGCGAGCCGCATGGATCCGGTGGAGGCTCTGCGCTCGTGATCAGCTACCTGCAAGAAGCCCTCGGCGTTCTATACGCGAACCGGCTGCGAACCGTTTTGGCGCTGGTGGGGTTGATGGTGGGCGTCGGTGCGGTCATCGCGATTCAAGTGCTGGGCCAGGCGACGGCGGGCGCGCTCAGCGGCTCGCTGCGATTCATGAGCCAGGATACGTTCATCGTGCTTCCGGACACCCAGAAGGGTTTCGATCCCAAGTCGATGTTCACGCTGGACGAGCTCGCCGTCATCGGGCAGATGCCGAACGTGATCGAAGCGATTCCGTACTCTCAGATGGCGGTGGTGGCGCGCTTCGGAGCGCAAACCGCCAAATTGAACGTCGCTCCGGCCGGCGGAGATCCGCGATTTCTCGCGCAGCCGCTCGCGGCCGGGCGCAGCATAACGGACGGCGACGTCGCCGCCCGCGTTCCGGTTTGCGTTCTCTCGGCAAACGCGGTAACGAAGCTGCAGACCGACGCATCGACCATACTTGGAACCGAACTGCGGGCCGGCGATAATCATTGCCAGGTCATCGGCGTCATGCAAAAGGCGCCGACCGGAGCCATCAACTTTGACTTTTCGCCCGACATCCTGATTCCGTACACGGTTTTCACGCGTGAGCACTTGCGGGGAAACAAGCTGTTCGAAGCACAGGTGCTCGTGAACGACACGTCTTCAATGACCGATACCGAACACGCCGTCGACGGATATCTTGCTGCTCAATCGAACGGCAAGTTCACTTACCGCGCGCTGGACAGCCGCTTCTTCGCAAACGTGCTCGACAAGACGTTCGGCATCATCAGCCTGGCGGTGGGAGCCATCGGGGCAATTTCGCTGGTCGTCGCCGGCATCGGCATCATGAACATTCTGCTGGTTTCGATCGTCGAGCGCACGCGCGAAATCGGCGTTCGAAAAGCCATCGGCGCGCGCCGCGGTCAGATCCTGCTGCAATTCTTTCTGGAAGCCGCGCTCCTGGCGATTTGCGGATGCGCGTTCGGCGTCGTGCTCGGCCTGGGAGCGGGCTGGTACGTCAACTCGCATTACCTCATTAAAATCTCCGGCGTGATCGTCGCGTTGCCGTGGCTCCAATCCGTTGTTCTTGCCATCGTGTTCGCCGCGATCATCACGCTCGCGTTCGGAACCTATCCCGCGTACCGCGCGGCACAACTCGATCCAATAGAAGCTTTACGATATGAATGACAACGGCTACGCCATCGACGTTCGGGACGTCGCCAAAACCTACAAGTCCGGCTCGCTCGAAGTGCAGGCTCTGCGGGGGGTCACGTTCTCGATCAGGCGCGGCGAGTACGTCGCGATCATGGGGCCTTCGGGTTCGGGCAAATCGACGCTGATGAACGTGCTCGGATGTTTGGATCGCGCGACGAGCGGAACGTATATGCTCGACGGCGTCGACGTTTCCGGGCTGGACGACAACGCGCTCGCGCAAATTCGCTTGAAGAAACTGGGCTTCGTGTTTCAAGGCTTCAACCTGCTGCCGCGAACCGACGCGATTAAGAACGTGGCGCTGCCGCTGTTCTATGCGGGCGTGCCGCCGCGCGAGCGCATCGCCGCGGCGAAGGCGCAGCTGGCCGAGGTCGGGCTGGGCGACCGCGGCGACCACAAACCCAACGAGCTCTCGGGCGGCCAGCAGCAGCGCGTGGCCATCGCGCGAGCTTTGGTCAACGACCCGGCGGTGCTGCTGGCGGACGAGCCCACCGGCAACCTCGATTCCAAAACGAGCGTCGAAATTCTCGGGCTCTTCGAAAGATTGAACGCCGCGGGGCGTACCATCATCATGGTGACCCACGATGAAAACGTGGCCTCGCATGCCAAGCGCATTCTGCGCGTGCTCGACGGTCTGGTCGTCTCCGACGGACCGCCTGCGCGAAGCGCTCCGGCCGATGAGCAGCAGCGTTCTCTCATCAAATCTTAAGCGAGCGGCCCGCTACTTTTGGTAATGGTGAAGGGTAGATACCGCCGGAGGAACTTAAATTCGTGAAAAACCGCCTGATGCCGACGGCGATCATCGCCCTTGTGGGCGCGATTGTCGGCGCATTCATCATGATGCTCTATGCGAGCACGCATTTTTCGAACGTCGCCGGGCCCGATAACACGCCGCCCGTCGTAAGCGCAGCGCCGCTGACCGGCGGCGGCAGCGACCAAGATCGCATCGTCAACGCGGTCAAGCGCACCAAACCCTCGGTCGTCGCCATCAGCGTGACGGTCAACGGCAAGCAGTACATCCCGGTCGACCCGCTTCTCCAGCAGTTTTTCGGACAGCAGGGACCCGGTATCGTCCAGCCGTTCCGCGGTAAGGCTTCCGGATCCGGATTCGTCTTCGATAACAAAGGCGACATCGTGACGAACGCGCACGTCGTGCGCCCGCCGGTGCCCAACGCGCAGGTCAGCGACATCGAGGTGCTCTTCCCGAACAACACGCGCGCCAAGGCGCACTTGGTAGCCGCGAACATCGGCGCCGATCTCGCGGTCATCCACGTCGACGTGAAGTCACTCCCTCCGCCGCTCACGCTGGCGGATTCGGACAAACTGCAGGCCGGACAGTGGGCTATCGCCATCGGCGAACCGTATGAATTGCAGCAGAGCGTCAGTGTGGGAGTCGTCTCCGCCTTCGACCGCAACGAACCGATTCAAACCGAGACGGGCCAAACGATGACGTTCAAAGGCCTGCTGCAGACGTCGGCACCGATTAACCCCGGCAACTCCGGCGGACCGCTCATCGACATGAACGGCGAGGTCATCGGCGTGAACCAGTCGACGCTTCGCGGCGGCGCCGAAGGCATCGGTTTCGCGATTCCGTCAAACACGGTCAAGCGCACCGTCGAGCAGATGCTGGCGCATCCGGGTATCACCGAACCGCCGGTCCAGGCGTTCATGGGCGTAGGCCTCGCACCGGTCACGCAAGGGTTCCGCAATCAGACGAACTACCGCGGCCAGGGCGGCGTGGGCATCACGCAGGTCTTCAGCGGTTCAGCCGCCGACCAGGCGGGCCTGAACCCGGGCGACGTCATCCTGAAGATGAACGGCAAGGCGTACAACGACCCGAAGACGCTCTCCGACGCCATCTCCAAGATGCATGCCGGCGACAGAGTGAACCTCGAGGTGTGGTCCAACGGCGCCAAGCGTATCGTGCAGGTGACGCTGGGCTCGCGGCCCGCTCAAAGCGGCTACATCCAGCAGCAGCAAGGCGCCCCCCCGGACCAGCAGCAGCCCGAAGACCAAAGCCCGTAGGGACGGAAATAGATAAAGGGGACGGCACGAGCCGCCCCCTTTTTTGCTCGGGTCCGCCCGGCAGGGCTTCCCTGCAACCTTAGCCCTGTTGATTCTGTCTTATATGGTGGAACATGTACGGTCGTATCGCGTAGTATGATGAGACCGTAACTATCCTTGCAGTCCAGTAAGCGGCAAGGCTTAGTACGGCCCCGCGGCAAGCGGGCCGGAAAAGCTGGTCCATGGGCTCGGAAAGAGAGACAATTAATGGCTAAAGTGGTCGGCATCGACCTGGGCACGACGAACTCCGTCGTGGCCGTAATGGAGGGCTCTTCGCCCACTGTTATCGCTAACGCCGAAGGGTCGCGCACGACCCCCTCGGTGGTGGCATTCACCAAAACCGGCGAGCGCCTCGTGGGGCAACTCGCGAAGCGCCAAGCCATCACCAACCCTGACCGCACGATCGCCTCGATCAAGCGGCACATGGGTACGGATTTTCACGTCAAGATCGACGGCAAGGAATACTCGCCGCAAGAGATCTCGGCGATGATTCTGCAGAAGCTCGTGAACGACGCGAGCAATTATCTGGGTGAACGCGTAACCAAAGCGGTTATCACCGTACCCGCGTATTTCAACGACTCGCAGCGCCAGGCGACCAAAGACGCCGGCAAGATCGCGGGTCTAGAGGTCATGCGGATCATCAACGAACCGACGGCGGCTGCGCTGGCGTACGGTTTGGATAAAAAAGGCAGCGAGACGATCCTGGTTTGGGATTTGGGCGGCGGCACGTTCGACGTTTCGATTCTCGAAGTCGGCGACGGCGTTTTCGAAGTGAAAGCGACCAACGGCGACACGCATCTTGGCGGCGACGATTACGACCACCGCGTGGTCGAATGGCTCGTTGCGGAATTCCGCAAAGACCAAGGCATCGACCTGAGCGGCGACAAGCAGGCCATGCAGCGCCTGACCGAAGCCGCTGAAAAAGCGAAGATCGAACTTTCGTCGGTCGTGCAGACCAGCATCAATCTGCCGTTCATCACGGCGGATCAAAGCGGTCCCAAGCACCTCGACTTCACGCTCACGCGCGCCAAGTTCGAAGAACTGACCAGCGATCTCACCGACCGCTGCATCCAGCCGTTCAAGAGCGCGCTGGCCGACGCGAAGATCGATCTCTCGCAGATCGACGAAGTCGTCATGGTCGGCGGATCGACGCGCATGCCCGTCGTTCAGGAACTCGTCAAGAAGCTCACCGGCAAAGAGCCTAACCTGAGCGTGAACCCGGACGAAGTCGTCGCGGTCGGCGCGGCGATTCAGGCCGGCGTGCTCGCGGGTGAAGTGCGCGACGTCGTTCTGCTCGACGTGACGCCGCTCTCGCTGGGCCTGGAAACGCTCGGCGGCGTGATGACGGCGCTCATCGAGCGCAACACCACGATTCCCACGAAGAAGTCGCAGGTCTTCACCACGGCCGAAGACGGTCAAACCTCGGTCGACATCCACGTGCTGCAAGGCGAACGCCCGATGGCGCCGGACAACAAGACCTTGGGACGTTTCCGTCTCGAAGGCATTCCGGCTGCGCCGCGCGGCGTGCCGCAGATCGAAGTCACGTTCAACATCGACGCCAACGGCATCGTGAACGTGAGCGCGAAAGATCTGGGCACCGGCAAAGAGCAGCAGATCACGATCACCGCATCGACGAATCTGTCCAAAGACGAAGTCGACCGCATGGTCAAGGACGCCGAGCTGCAAGCCGCGACCGACAAGGCCAAACGCGACGAGGCCGAGGTGCGCAACCAGGCATCGAGCCTGGTGTATTCGACGGAAAAATCGCTCAAGGAAGTCGGCGAAAAACTCGACCCCGCCGCACGCGGCGAAGTCGAGAGCGCGCTCGCCGAGCTCAAGCGTCTGCATGAGAACGCGACCGTTGCGGAGCTCAAGCCCGCAATCGAACGTCTGCAGCAGGCCAGCTACAAGATGGCGGAGCTGCTGTACCAGAAGACCACGGCAGGCGCAAACGGCGCGGCGCAGGACGGTCAAACCGCCGGCGCCGGCGCGACTCAAGACGAGACCGGCGCGGAAACGCAAGAGCCCGCCGAAGACGTCATCGACGCGGAGTTCAAAGAGGCGAAGTAAAGGACGTAACCCTTCGGCTGCGCTCGGGCCGTTCGTTATCGAACGCTCCCCGGGCCGGCCGAGGGGTTCCTTTTGAAACATATATGCAAGACGAATACGTAACAGAAGCAGACGTCCCAGCCGCTTTCAACGGCGAAACTTCCACCTCGAACGACCTGCAGACGCAGCTCGACGCCGCGAACGCGCGCGCCGAAGACAATTACAACAAGTTTCTGCTCGCGATGGCGGATTTCGAGAACTACAAAAAGCGCATCGAGCGCCAGTTCCGTGAAATCGCCGACGCCGGGCGGCGCGACCTGCTGAAAAACTTTCTGCCCGTGGTCGACAATCTCGAACGCGCGCTTTCCTTCGAGGAAACCTCGCTCGAAGCGCTGCGCAACGGCGTGCAGCAAACGCTCAAGGGTTTCGAAGCGGTGCTGGGCATGGAAGGCGTCAAGCCGCTTTCGCTCAAGGGCCAGAAATTCGATCCGAAGCTCGCCGAAGCGATCGGCACGCAGCCGGCTGCTCACGTCGAGGACGACACCGTGCTGGAAGAAGCACAAAAAGCCTACATGATGGGTGAGGAGCTCCTGCGCCCCGCCAAAGTCATCGTCGCGAAAAACAGTTCCGACTCTGCAAGCGACCTCGGGGGGCGTTGATGCGGGCAGAAGCTTTTCAGGCGCCCGAGGCCTGGGGGCCCCATCTTTGATGGGGAGCGCCCTTCGACAATGCTCAGGACAGGCTGCGGCTAGGCCGGAGCGCCTTTTCGAATGAATTATAAGGATTACTATCAATTACTCGGCATTCCGAAGAATGCGCCGGATAAAGATATCAAGTCGGCGTACCGGAAGCTTGCGCGCAAATGGCATCCCGACGCGAATCCGAACAACCAAAAAGAAGCCGAGGACAAGTTCAAAGAGATCCAAGAGGCCTACGAAGTCCTCGGCGATCCCGAAAAGCGGCGCAAGTATGACGTCCTGGGCAGTAATTGGCAGCAGGCGGCGCAGCAAGCCGAACAGCAGCGGCGCTACCGCAGCGCACAGCACGAAACGTTCAACTTCGGTTTCGGAGATTTCGGAGCGCAAGGCGCGGGCGGTGCGCCGGGCGGCGGTCCGAGCGGCTTTTCCGATTTCTTCGACATGTTCTTTTCGGGAATCGGCAAGCGCAACACGGCGCAAAGCACCGGGTTTGCGCAGCGCGGGCAAGATCTCGAAACCACGATCGAGCTTACACTGCGCGACGTCTACGACGGCGGCAAGAAATCGGTTTCGCTGCAGGTCGAAGACGTCTGCCCGCGCTGCCGGGGAACCGGAACCGATCGCGGTGGCTTGTGCACGAACTGCCACGGCACGGGCAGGCTGCTCAGTGCGAAAAAATTCGAAGTCACCATTCCCAAAGGCATCGGTGAAGGCCAGCGCATTCGCCTTGCCGCGCAGGGCGGCTCCGGTATCGCGGGCGGCCCCAACGGCGATTTGTTTTTGGTGGTGAAGTTGCTCGACGACCCGTCGTACAAGCGCAAAGGCGATGATTTGTACGTCGATTTGCCGGTCAGCGTCTACGATTTGGTGCTCGGCGGGGACGTGAAAGTTCCCACGATGGGCGGGCAAGTAACCATGACGGTTCCGGCCGGCACGCAAAACAACCGGCTGCTGCGGCTCACCGGGCGGGGCATGCCGAAAGTTCGTAACGGCGGAAGCGGCGATTTATACGTTCGCCTCATCGGCCAGCTGCCGACCGACCTGAGCGACAAAGAAAAGAAACTCTTCAAGGAACTCTCGTCACTTCGCAACGGCAAGAAATAAAGAAACCATAAATATAGAGAGGGCCGCGGGGTGTGGTCCTCTTTATTTTACCTCCGCAACCTGACCCGGGCGTGCGGGGTTGAACGCAGCAAATAGGAGGAAGCCGTGGTCAAAGAGATTGCCTTTACAAGCTATCCCGCAAAGGACGTCGCGAAGCTTCGTTCGTTTTACACCGACAAATTGGGCCTAAAGTTCGGGCAGCCGTACGCGGAAGACGGCGTGGAAAAATACGCCGACGCCCAGGTCGGCGGCGGCTGGTTCGCCGTGATTACGACCGAATGGGCCGGAGATACGCCGGCGAACAGCATCGCGTTCGAAGTGGACGACGTCGAAAAAGCCTTTGCCGAGCTGCGCGCCGCCGGCGTGAACGTGGGCGAGATCCACGACACGACGGTATGCAAAATGGGCTCCTTCACCGACCCCGAAGGCAACCGCGTCACCCTGCACCAAATCACGGTACCGCACTAAAATCGAAGGCTGCTACGAACTGCGGGGAGCGATCATGTTAGCAACATATTTAGGCGCCATGAGATCCCGGGAGCCCCACCGCAGTGGGGGGCGCGCAGGCTAGGCCGGAGCGCCTTTTAAAATGATGGGCGGCGGCCACTTGATGTGGTCCAACATGTACCGGCCCGATAAACCGCACGTTCGCAAACGCGTGGACTGGCGGCGCATCGGCGCGCTTTTTGCGCCGTACTGGCGGCAGCAGAGTGTGGTGCTGTTCTGCATTATCGTATCCGCTCTCATTGGCCTGGCGCCCGCCTATTTCGTCGCCGACATCATCGACAAAGCGATCGCGCACGGCAGCTTCCGCGAAGTCGCCTTTGACGTAGGGGGCATGCTCGCGGCCGCGCTCGTGACGATGATGCTGACGGTGGCGCAGGGCTACCTCAACTCCATCGTCGGCGAGGGGATCATGCGCGACATGCGCGTGAGCCTGGTCTCGCATCTGCACAAGATGCCGCTCAAGTTCTTCACGGGCACGAAGACCGGCGAGATTATGAACCGCGTCTCGAGCGACGTCGACAACATCGACAACGTCGTCACCGGAACGCTCACGACGCTTCTAACGAATTTCGTGACGATCATCACGACGGTCGCGTGGATGTTCGTGTGGAACTGGCGCCTGGCGCTGTTGTCGATCGCCATCGTTCCGCTCATGGTGCTCCCGCTCGCGCCGGTCGGCCGCCGGATGTACGAGATCCGCCTCAAGACCCGGCAGCAGCGCGACAGCATCGAATCGATCACGCAAGAAACGCTTTCGATATCGGGCATCACGCTCATCAAGTCGTTCGCGCGCGAAGCGTACGAAAAGGCTCGATTCTATCGCGCCGGCACGCAGCTCATGGATCTGGAAGTCCATCTGGCGATGGTCGGGCGCTGGTTCATTGCGGCGATTACCGCAATGGTCATTATCGGCCCGGCGATCGTTTGGCTCGGCGGCGGCTGGCTCGCGCTGCGCCACTCCATCGCCGTCGGCGTCGTTGTCGCGTTCGTGCAGTACATCCAGCAGCGCTTGTACGGTCCGGCGGCATCGCTGGCGGGCATTCAAGTGCAGATCGTCAGCGCGCTCGCCGTATTCGAACGCATCTTCGACTATCTCGACATGACGCCGGAAGAATACGAGCCTCCCAGCGCGGTCACGCTGGCGGAGGTCCACGGCGACATCCGTTTCGAGAGCGTGACGTTCGGATATTCCAGCGAACGCGTCGTGCTCGACGGCGTGGACATGCACGTCGAGCCCGGGCAGCTGGCCGCTTTCGTTGGGCCGTCGGGGGGCGGCAAGACCACCATCACGCAGCTCGTGCCGCGATTCTACGATCCGAATAGCGGCCGCGTCCTGATCGACGGTCACGACGTGCGCACGCTCACGCTCGAATCACTGCGCCGCGACATCGGCATCGTCACGCAGGAAACGTATCTCTTCCACGATACGGTCGCCGCGAATCTCCGGTACGCAAAACCGGATGCGAGTGACCAGGCACTCCACGCTGCGGCGCAAGCGGCGAACATTCACGACTTCATCACCTCGCTGCCGGCGGGATACGAGACGATCGTCGGCGAGCGCGGCCACAAACTCTCGGGCGGCGAGCGACAGCGGCTGGCTATCGCGCGCGTGCTGTTGAAGAATCCGAAAATCTTGATTCTCGACGAAGCGACCAGCGCGCTGGACTCCCACAACGAGGCGGCCATCCAAGCGGCGCTCGTCCCCTTGATGCGCGGGCGTACGAGCCTGGTCATCGCGCATCGCCTTTCGACGATCCTCACCGCCGACGTCATTTTCGTCGTCGACCACGGCCGTATTATCGAACGCGGTACACATGCCGTTCTGCTGGCACGCAACGGTGAATACGCACGCTTGTACCGCAAGCAGTTCCGGGACGAATCGCGAACCATCGCGACGTCCTAATGAATCAGCGCCCATTCTACTTCTTATTGATTTCCACGCTCGTCAGCGAAATCGCGTTCAACCTTCCCATGGGTGCGCTGCCGCTCGCGCTGCTGCGCGACGGCGCAACGCATAGCGAGGTCGCGTTCGCGATGGGCGGGGGCGTGTTCGCGCAGCTGTTCGGCAGCGTGCCGATCGGCGCGGTCGTAGATCGCGTGGGCCGCTTGCGGATGGTGCGCGCTTCGGTCATTCTCGTTTCGCTTTCCACGTTCGGCATGACGTTTTTGCACGGCCCCGTGTGGGGCGGTTTGCTCATG
Source organism: Vulcanimicrobiaceae bacterium (assembly GCA_035713505.1). GTDB lineage: Bacteria > Vulcanimicrobiota > Vulcanimicrobiia > Vulcanimicrobiales > Vulcanimicrobiaceae > DATGJX01. The sequence continues at coordinate 12,596 of DASSZL010000262.1, forward strand.
GGTCTGCGCGGATTTTCGGCGACGAGTTACGTCACCGCGGAATTCGCTTACGTCTCGGAGATCATTCCGAAAGAGCGTTCGGTCTCCGCGGTTTCGATCTTGGGCACGATCGGGAACGTCGTGTTCGCGTTCGCTCCGGCGCTCGCGGTGTGGATGTGGAACCACGGCATCGGGCGCGAACAATTTTCCTATGCCGGACTCATCGCGCTCGCGGGGGGCACGGTACTGTGGTTCTTGCCGCGCGGACACGGCGCACGGCGAACCAAACGCCGCTCTCGCCTGATTCTCATGCGATCGAAGTGGCTTCCGGCGATGGGTTTCCTAAGTGCGGTGGCAATGCAGAGCGGCGTGAATACGGCGCTCGCCGTCGTCACGTTCACGCAGCGCGGCATCGGGAACGGCGCACTTATTTTCACCTCGATGGCGATCATGGCGGCGGCTCTCCGTTATCCGGCGGCCCGCGCGGTCGAACGGTTTGGAGTCGGAGCGGTCGTCTTGCCGGTCGCCGCAGTTCAAATCGCCGGCTGCTTGGCTGCCGCGTCGGCGCATTCCGCCGGCACCGTGCTGCTTGCCGGCGCGCTTCTCGGCTGCGCGTGGTCGGCGGTGGTACCGGTCGGCGTGGCGCTGTTTTTTCAGCACAGTTCTCCCGGCACGCGCGGCGTTGCCATGGGCGCGTACAATTTGTCGTTCGCGATCGGAAGTTCGTCCGGCGCGCTGCTTGCCGCGCTTCTTACGCGGTTTGGATTATCGTACGCGACGGCGATTTCCGCATGCGCGCTCGCGCCGCTGCTCGCGCTGCCGTTCGTATACCTTCGGATCGTGCGCAGGGAACCGGCTGCCCGCACGGGGATACCCCCGGATGCCGGTTCTCCAAGTCAACGGCCTGACCAAGCGCTTCGGAAATAGAGTCGCCGTTGACGGCGTGTCGTTCGCGGTGTGCGGCGGCGAGATCGTCGGCTTGCTCGGACCGAACGGCGCCGGGAAAAGCACCACGCTTTTGTGCGCGGCTGGATTAATTCGCCCCGATGCCGGTTCTTTCACGTGGGACGGCATCGAACTCGGTCCGGCGCGCGGACAAACCATCGCGCTAATTCCCGAAACACCTGATGTCTATCCGATGCTCACGGTTTGGGAGCACATGGTGTTCGTCGCGAAAAGTTGCCGCCTTAGAGAGGGCTGGCAAGAGCGCGCGAACGAGCTGCTCAACGGCTTCGGCATGGCCGAACAGCGCGATGTGCTCGGGGGCGCGCTTTCAAAGGGCATGCGCCAAAAAACGCTCGTTGCAGCGACGGTTCTGGCCGCAACGCCGATCGTGCTCTTCGACGAGCCGATGATCGGACTCGACCCGCTCGGTCAGCGCGAGCTGCGGCAGATCATTCGCGAGTTGCGCGCGCACGGCAAAGCCGTGGTCATCAGCACGCACATGCTCGAACAAGCGCAAGCCCTTTGCGACCGCGTCGTGATTTTGAAGAGCGGGCGAACGATCGCGTCCGGAACGTTCGAAGAACTTCAGGCGCGCTCCGGGACGCAGGCAAACGCCGAAGATCTCTTCCTCGAACTGACGCGATGATTTCCGATCTGGGTGCGCTCGGCTATCTGGAGTACCGGCAGATGGTCAACCGGATTCGCGAGACCTTGCGAGCGCCGGCGCGAGCGGTGATGTATCTGTTCGCCGTGGGATATTTCGTCGTGGTCGGTTTGCTGCGCCACCACGGCAACAAGGTGATTCCGGTCTCCACGATCCCCGAGCCGTACGCAAGCGCACTGTTCTTCGCCTACATCACGCTGCTGGGCATCATGATGTACGGCGCGGCGTCCGGAATCGTGGGCGCGTTTTCGTCGCCCGCGGACGCTCGCTTCTTGAGCGGTTCGCTCATTTCGCAGCGTCTGGTGATCTTATGGCTGCAGTTGCGGCGCTCAGGCACCGCGATCGCACGCATGGTCTTCACGGTGCTGCTTTACACGCTCATCTTTTCCGGCTCGGGGACGTTTCTGGGCATCGGCTTAGCGATGATCGGCGGCACGCTTATTGCCAGTGCCGCCGCCATTCCGATGCTCAAACTGCGCGGCATCGTGGGTACGCGCACGGCGCAGAGCCTGGGGGGAGCCCTCGCGGCAATCGGCATTCTTCCGATGGTTATTCTTTTTGCCAGTTTGCCGCCGAACGCGGGAGCGCTCGAAACGGCGCACGCAATCGAACATTTCGGGGCAGGCTTTGCATTTAACGCGCTTTTCGACGGATACCCGCTCGCGCTGGCGGCGCTCTACGCGTTCGGCGCGCTCGTGATCGCGCTTTCGTTCGTGACCGGGGTGGGACTCTATCCGGACTTGTACGCCTCGTCAATGCGCGTGCTCGATTTCCAGCAGCGGCAGCGGCGCGGCAGCGCGGCGGGATTTTCCATCGAGCATCGCTACGAACATCGCGCGTCCAACGCATCTCCGGCTTTCAACTTCTTGCGCGGGCCGTGGACCATCGTGTGGAAAGAATGGATCGCGTTTGTTCGCTCGCCCTCGATGCAGCGTGTTTTCGTCTTTGGACTCATCGCATGCGCGGCAGTCGGTGCGCTATTCGGCCATATCGCCGCCGGCGCGCAAAACGTCGTGGAAGAGACCGTCGGGCTTGCGAGCATGGCCGGCATGATGATTATGATGTTCGTGGCCATGGGATCGGCGATCGGCCTTTCCGGCGACATCTCCAAACCGCTGTGGTGGATGGGACGCGATCCCCTCTGGATGCGTTTGCTCGCGTGGACCGCGGCAACGTCGTGGCGTTTCGGCGCGTGCCTCGGCGTCGGAATTTCCGTTTGGGCAATGACGCTTCACGCGGGTGCGATAGCCGCCGCGGGGATACCCATCGCCTTAGCGGTCGTGTTCAACCTGCGCGCGGTCGGCTTGGCGCTCTACTCGCTCTTCCCGTCCACGATCGATCAGCGCGGACCGCTGGCGATGGTGCGCGCGCTATTGACGTTTCTCTTCGCCGCGCCTCCGGCTCTGGTCGCGCTTCTCGTGCTGCTCCTGCTGCGCACGATCGGCGGCGGCATTGCGGCCGGCGTCATCGCCTCGCTATTGGAAACGCTGCTTCTCGTGGCGTTCGCGGCGATGCGCATTGCCGGGCAGGGCGTCGCGTTCGCACGCGCTGAAGGCGCATAAGCGGCGTTTTATCGGTTGCTCAAAGTTTTTCCAGCGCCGAAAGAGCCGAGGGCACGTCCGCAAATCGTTCGAACGAATCGTATGTGATGACGGCCGTCGCGCCGCCGCTGAAAATGAAGTATCGTCCGCGGTATTCATGGGCTTCGCGCGTCAAACGCCACGAACCCGGAAGCACTTGCGATCGAATGTTCGTCACGATGCCCGAATTCGCGTATTTCGGCAGCACATCGGGACTGTAAACGTATTCCACGACCTCGCCGGAGCCGTCGAGGGTGAAGGTTCCGTCTCCGTGGCTGCTGTCGCGCAGAAGGCTCGTAAAGCGGTACGTTTGCGCATCCACGGGCTGATACGTGTACTCGCTCAAATACGCGGGATCGAAGGGGCGGTGAAACACGTCGCCGGGCTTGGGATGCTCGTATTGAGTCTCGATTTGCCTGCGGCTCGCATCGTCCAACGGTTTCCCGCCGCTCGTCGCGCGGAGTACGCGAACCTTAACCACCGCGGCGTCTTGTGTGACCACGGCAAGCTCGAGCTCGTCGTGCCGGCGCGATGGTCCCGCATGCACGTCGAATACGCGGTGCAGACGATACAGCATGACGCCCCGCTCATGGCTGTTGACGCGCTGCGCAATCTGCACGACGGCCGGCGGGACGTCGGCGAGCAAGAACATGCAAACATGATACGACGATTTGACGAAAAACGAAGCAATCGCCAGGTGAACCGGCGGTACCGCGGCGGCGCCGCTTACGCGAGGCCTTCGGGTATCCGCATCACCTTCGGTTCTTCGGGGACGTGTAGTGTTGCGCCGGTTGCGGCACGCACTTCGTCGAGCGTGACGCCCGGAGCGAGTTCTCGCAGTACGAGTCCCTCCGGCGTAATGTCGATGGTCGCCATGTCGGTGATGATGCGATTGACGACGCCGCGGCCGGTGTAGGGCAGATCGCATTCCTCGAGGATCTTGTGTGCGCCGCCCTTTGCGACGTGCTCCATCATCACGATGAGATACTTGGCACCGTGCACCAAATCCATCGCGCCGCCCATGCCCTTGACCATCTTGCCCGGGATCATCCAATTGGATAGATCGCCCTTTTCCGAAACCTGCATCGCGCCGAGCACCGCGACGTCGATGTGGCCGCCGCGAATCATGCCGAACGAAAGCGAGGAGTCGAAGAATGACGCGCCGGGCAGCACCGTGACGGTTTCCTTGCCGGCGTTGATGAGGTCTGCGTCCTGCTCGCCTTCGTACGGATACGGACCCATGCCCAAAATGCCGTTCTCACTCTGAAGCACCACCGTCACGCCCTGCGGCAGATAATTCGGGATGAGCGTCGGCAAGCCGATGCCCAAATTGACGTATTGTCCGTTGCGCAATTCTTGCGCCACGCGAGCGGCGAGCTGCGTTCTCGTGATGGCCATTAGCTGTTCCCCCGCTTGCGAGTCGTGACGCGCTCGATACGCTTGCCTTCCGAACTGACCGCGACGACCCGCTGCACGAAGATGCCCGGCAGATGCACCTGCTCCGGATCGATCTCGCCCGGTTCTACCAGTTCCTCGACTTCCGCGATCGTGATTTTTCCGGCCATCGCGCAGAGAGGATTGAAATTACGCGTCGCTTTGTGAAAGATCAGATTCCCGTGCCGATCGCCGACGCTCGCGCGAACGAGCGCGAAATCGCAGACGATGCCGTGTTCGAGCACGTAGTCGCGGCCGTTGAACGAGCGCGTTTCTTTTTTCGGCGAGGGTTTGGCAATCGAACCGTCCGCATTGTGCTTCCACGGCAATCCGCCGTCGGCGACCTGCGTGCCCACACCGGCCGGCGTGTAGAACCCGGGAATGCCGCATCCGCCCGCCCGCAAGCGTTCCGCGAGCGTTCCTTGAGGCACGAGTTCGACCTCGAGTTCGCCTTGCAGATACTGCCGTTCGAACTCGCGGTTTTCGCCGACGTACGAGCCGGTAGTCCGTTTGATGCGTTTTGCGTCGAGCAGAACGCCCAGCCCCCAGCCGTCGACGCCGCAATTATTCGAAACGGTGACCAGATCGGCGGCGCCCTGTTCGAGCAGCGCTTGGATCAGGTTGTGCGGAATGCCGTTCAGGCCGAAACCGCCCACGGCGATGGAAGCGCCGCTCGGAATGTCCTTGACCGCTTCGGCGCAGGAAGACACGACTTTGTCCATATGAAGCCCAGATATGCCAGCGGGGACGCGGGGTCCCGCCCCGCGAAGTTCGTTCTTCCCGAATACCGACCACAGGAGACCGAAAGCCAATGGCAGTCGCCACCCCGCACTTCTCGTCCGATGAAGAGGCGATGATCCTCGAGGTCGTGCGCGACCTGGTTGCGGAAAAAGTCGCACCCCGCGCCGCCGATATCGACGAGCGCGGCGAGTATCCGCAAGACATCCGCAAACTCTTTGCCGAGAACGACCTGATGGGGATTCCCATTCCCGCGGAGTACGGCGGGTTGGGCGGCACGTTCCTGACGTACGTCAAGGTGGTCGAAGAGATCGCCAAAGCGTGCGCGTCGAGTTCGCTCATCGTCGCGGTCCAGGAACTGGGCATGCTGCCGATTCTGATCGGCGGGAGCGAAGAGCAAAAGAAAACGTACCTCCCCAAGCTCGCAAGCGGCGAGTGGATCGCCGCATACGCGCTTACGGAAGCGGGCAGCGGATCTGATGCCGCCGGCTCCATGCGCACGCGCGCGGAGAAACGCGGCGACAACTACATTTTGAACGGCCAGAAGATTTGGATTACGAACGGCAGCGTGGCGGACGCCGTCTGCGTTTTCGCCGTGACCGATCCGGAAAAAGGCGCGAACGGTATCAGCGCGTTCATCGTCGAGAAGGGCTTCAAAGGCTTCAGCGTCGGCAAACTCGAGAAGAAAATGGGCATCCGCGGATCGCCCACGGTGGAGCTCGTTTTCGACGATTGCGAGGTGCCCGCGAAGAATCTGCTCGGCAACGAAGGCGAAGGCTTTAAAATCGCCATGAAAGTCCTGGATAAATCGCGCCCGGGCATCGCCGCGCAGGCGCTGGGGATTGCCGCCGGTGCGCTCGATTACGCGACCAATTACGCGCGAGAGCGTGTTGCGTTCGGCAAACCAATCGGCCAGCAGCAAGGCGTGGGCTTCATGCTCGCGGACATGAAGACCGAAGTCGAGGCCGCGCGGCTGCTGCTCTACGAGGCGGCGCGCAAGTGCGACGAGGGAGCGCCCGACGTGACGCTGTGGGCGGCGATGTGCAAGCTCAAGTGCGGCGACGTTGCGATGAGCGTGGCGACGGATGCGGTTCAGGTGCTCGGCGGCTACGGCTATTCGGTCGAGTATCCCGTGGAGCGCATGATGCGGGACGCCAAGATCACGCAGATTTATGAGGGAACGCAGCAGATTCAGCGGCTCGTTATCAGCCGGAACCTGGTCGGCAAGACCCGGTAGGCCATACCGCCTTTACCGAATCTAGAGGGCCGCTTCCGGGCCTAGCGAAACACACGGGCGTCGCCTAGCGTTTATGCTAGTGCGACGCTCGCATTATCGAGCGCTCGACGCTCGTATGAAAGGGGGGAAATACTTTGAAGAAACTGCTCGCAACGATGATCACGGCAGCGTTCCTGCTCACCGGTACGGCCATGGCCGCCACCAAGACGACCGCCGCCAAGACCACGACGAAGGCCGCCGCCAAGATGACCAAGGCTGTGAAGCCGGCCGCGAAGACCGCCAAGGCGACGAAGGCGACGAAAGCGACGAAGGCGACGAAGGCGACGAAAGCCGCCAAGGCCACCAAGGCTGCCAAGACCACCAAGAAGATCAAGAAGATGGCTGACAAGGTGAAGGCCGCTGCCAAGACGACCAAGGCCGCCAAAATGACCAAGGCCGTGAAGACGACCAAGGCCGCGAAGGCGACGAAAGCCGCCAAGACCACCAAGGCCACCAAGGCCGCCAAAACCACCAAGAAAACGCACTAAGACCTAAACCCGTTTTTATACATACTCAAGCGCGGTCGGGG
>DASSZL010000263.1:0-5017 GCA_035713505.1 Vulcanimicrobiaceae bacterium
TCGGCGATTTTTACGATCGGCTGATAGAGCATGTTGAACTCGTTGTGCTCGATCGCCAGCCGCAGATCCGTCGTCAGTTGCAGGCGCTTCTCCGCGCGCGCATGCATGTTCGAGTCAAAGACCGCGAAGCGGCCGCCGCTGCCTTTCGCATAACGCATGGCGATGTCGGCGTCGCGCATCACGTCCTCGCCGCGCTGATACTTGCCGGAGGCGATTGCGATGCCCACGCTGGCGGAGACGAAAATCGAGCGGCTTCCGACTAAAACCGGCTTTGCCAGCGCGCTGAGAACCCGGCGCGCAATCAATTCGACGTGCAGCACGTCCGGAAGGGAACGGACGAGCACGGCGAATTCATCGCTTCCCAAACGTGAAACGACGTCTGCGGCTTCGATCGACGCGCGCAAGCGATGGCCCACCTGCGAGATGACGAAATCGCCGGCTTCGTGGCCGAGGCTTTCATTGATGTCTTTGAACCGATCGAGATCGACGACCAGCACGGCAAACGAGAGCTGCGGAGAGGTCTTGGCCTGCGCGAATTGCTCGCGCACTTTCGTTTCGAACAACGCGCGATTAGGCAGACCGGTCAGTGCATCGTGCGTCATGTCGTGCTGCATCCGCCGCTCGTTGCGTTTGAGATCGGTGAGGTCGCGGAACATGCAGATCGCGAAATACGGACTGCCGGCGTCGTCATTCACCAGCGATATCGTAGAATCGGTCCAGGCCTCTTGACCGGACGGCGTCATCACGTGATGCTCGAACTCGAACAAATCGCGCTCGCCGCGCATCAGCTCGGCGAACTCTTCTTCATGGCCTTCCAGTACGCCGGCCGAATTGTCGCCGTAGACGTTGCGGAATACGGCGTTGGCGTCCAACATCGATCCGCTGCGATCGAAAATCGCGATTCCTAAAGCGGCTCCGTCAAAGACCGCGCGGAATTGCGCTTCCGATAAACGCAGCGCTCGCTCCGCCTTCTGCCGCGCGAGTTCCGCGCCCAGCCGTGCTGATTCTTGCTGCGCTTTGTTCAGCGCCTCACGATCGCGGCGCGCCGTGAGCTCGGCCACCAGCAGCATGATGCCGACCAGGAGCATTGCGGCCAGCAAGACGATGCCGTAGATGTAGCGATTGCGCAGCGTTTCATAGCCGATGCGCAGTTGCAGCTGCCGATCGAGCAGGACGGCGAGATTCTCGTTCATCGCAATCGCGGCTTGAATGACCGCGCTCGCCATAGCCCGCGTTGCCGGCGGATTCCCGATCGGATGCTCGCGCATCAGGACCTGATCGTTCAGGGTTTCGGCCAGGCGATTTCCGGCGGCGGCCATAGCGCTGCTGTCAACGCGATAACGAGCCGCCTGGGCGGCGGTTCCGAGCTTGCCCGGAATGCTCTTGAGGATCGCAGTCCAATCGTCGGAGCTAAGGTCGACGTCGGTGCGCAGCATGCTGAGCTGACCTGCGAGCATGACGCGGTCCTTGATCGAAATCGTGCCGCTGATCTGCGCGTTCTCGCTGATCAAGTCCGCATATGCGGCATCGTAAACGCCTTGCGGCGTTTTGGCGAACAGCATGTCGGCGAGGTCCTGCGCGTACCGGTTACTTTCGTATTCGATACCCGAAGTGTCCTCAAGTTTGTAGATGAGGTCGTTGACCGCTCTGGAAAGCTGGTGGAGATCGTCGCCGGTGTAGACGCGCTGGAAATTCCGCGCCTTCGCCCACCGCCGCTGAATTGCGGCCCAATCGGCTGCGACCTCGAACGTCTGGCCGTGTGCCGCGGTAAAGTTCGCCGTTACGCTCATTTGCCGATCGACATCGCGGCGAACCGCGTCGGTGAACGGCGGGCTGCGCAGCAGTTCGGTGCGCAAACGATATCGCTCTAATTGAACGAGCAGGTCGAAAAGCGAGCGCTGATAAGCCACGGCCGTGCGCTCGCGCGTGAGTTGACCGAGCGTATTGCCGGCTTCACTGCTGAGATCGAGAACGCGCCAAACGGCAATGATCAGCAGCGCCGCGGCAATAGCCGTGACGACGAACCCAAGCGAGGCGCGCCACAGGGGCGCGGCATTACGCCGCTCCATCTGCTTGCGTACCTTCGCCCTGTGATTGGCCACTCATCTTGGTACACTGGGCAAGAATTGCGCCGGGATGGAAAGCTTTCGTTAAAGCTCTAGGCGGGCGAAGGGCAAATGGGGTGGCTGACCGGATTTGAACCGGCGGCCTTTCGAGTCACAGTCGAACGCTCTAACCAACTGAGCTACAACCACCACGAGACTTGGCGCGCCCGGAGGGAATCGAACCCCCATCTTCGAGTTTAGAAGACTCGTGCCTTATCCGTTAGACCACGGGCGCTCGCCCGGCCACCGGACAGGCTCCGGGCCCCTCCCGGTGCTGCCGCACCCGCATAGGATACCACAGCGGCGCAAGGGGCCCTGGCGAAAAAATCGGGGCGACAGGATTTGAACCTGCGACTTCTAGCTCCCAAAGCTAGCGCTCTACCAAGCTGAGCTACACCCCGAACGTGCCTTTCCACCATTTAAAATCACGGGCGGTTTTCCTTCGGTGGCAGTTCGCGCATCTCACTTCGCATTTTTCGAGATCCAGAAGGACGCGCTCCCACGCGTACGTGGCACCCTTATCGCCGATGTTGAATTTCTTGCGGCCCTGCACGTGATCGAGTTCCAGCACAAGCGGGTCGCTCTCTCCGCAGTCAGCGCAGCACTTAGATTGCGGAACTCTTTGTATTTTTCGGCGTTACGCTGATAGTATGCGGCGTCGTACAGGCGACGGCATTCCCGGCACACAGTCCGATACGTGCCTTTTTCGGCGGAGCGGATTTGGTACTGCGAAATCGGCAGCATAAACCTGCATTTTGCTGCTTCATCGAACATATGTTCGCCGTGTTCGCCTGTGTTTCCCGCCTAAAACAGCAGTTGATGGAAAGCGACGTACCGCGTCAAGTCGAGCACTCCGCCGTCACTGGCAAAGAGCCGCACCGCTTCAATAGTAAGGCCCGCCTTCATCGCCGCGCGCGTCACGCGGATGTTCGTGCCGGGAACCAGCATCGTGCACCACGACGCTCCGAACGTCTGCCGCAGACTCGCGAGCGCGAACGCCAAAAACTGCACGGCGTACGCGGGCGAGGCTGCGGCCATCGGACCGACTCGTCCGTTCGGCCACACGTAGACGTATCCGGTGATCTCCTCGTCACGCGCAAAGATAAAACCGCGCCCGTGCTCGGAGAAATAGAGATGGTCGAGCGGGCGCGCGCTGCCGCGGACTTCACGATCCAATTGGCCCAGCGCTCCGCGATGCGCGACGGGGTCCAGCGGCTCGGCACGAAAGCGGTATTCGCCGGCCGCCATCCGCGCGAGCTCGTTTTCATGCGGTATCGGGCCGGCGATTTCGCAAACGGGCGTCTGCAGCGCCACGCCGCGGCGCAAGAAAAACGCGATGCCGCCGAGCTCGCCCGGCTCGAGCAGCCCACTGCGTGTTGCCTCGCCGGCATCTTTCGCGGCTTCGGTGAGCAATTGCCACCCGATGCCCTGCATCTGGTACGAGCTCTCGACGTAGATCTCCGAAAGAAACCACTCGTCTTCCAGCGCATGCGGAATCACGATGCCGATCGGCGCCCCTTCGTCTTTGGCGACGAACGCGCCGCTGGGCGCAACGTGCGCGAGATCGACGTAGAGCTTTCGGCTGTGTTCGTCGGGCCAGCGCCGCCGCGCGAAGCGCGCGACGTCGTCCACGGTGGCCGGGACGATTAGCGCGCCTTGCTCAGCCATTCCCGGTACTGTGCGAGCAGGGCTTGCGCGGCGCGGCGCCGATGGCTAACGCGGTCCTTTTCCTCTTCCGGCATCTGCGCGAACGTCATGTTCGCGGGCGGGTAGAAAAACACCGGATCGTACCCGAAACCGAAACGGCCCTGCTCCTCTCGCGCAATCACGCCCTGCACTTCGCCATAGCCGCTGAACGATTCTCCGCTCTCGAGAATCAGCATCATCGCGCAGCAGAATTTCGCAGCACGCTGATCGGCGGGCACGTTTGCCAGCTCTTCGAGAAGTTTTTCCCGCCGCGCGGGCCAAGTAGCGTCCTTACCGCCGTATCGAGCGGAAAGCACGCCGGGACGGCCTCCCAGCGCCGCAACCTCGATGCCCGAATCATCCGAGAGCACGGCGCCATGGACGTCCGCCTCGCGAAGCTGTTTCCAAAGCATGCGCGCTTTTGACTGCGCGTTGCCTGCGTAGGTCGATTCGTCTTCCGGCGCCTCGGCGTACAGGGGATACGTGTCCAGCTCCAGCTCGCCGGCGGCAAAGATGGTTTTCATCTCACCCAGTTTGCCGAGATTTTTCGTCGCGACGTAGGTTTTGATGGCCACGCTCAGTCCTCTAAACGCAATACCGCCATGAACGCCTCTTGCGGCAAGTCCACCCTGCCCACGCGCTTCATGCGTTCTTTACCGGCCTTCTGCTTCTCCAGCAGCTTGCGCTTACGCGTGATGTCGCCTCCGTAGCATTTCGCGAGCACGTTTTTTCGCATGGCGCTGACCGTCTCGCGCGCAACGACTTTGCCGCCGATGGCCGCTTGAATGGGCACCTCGAACATCTGGCGCGGAATCAGCTCTTTCAATTTCTCCGCGAGCGCCCGCCCGCGCTGCGCCGCGCGCTCGCGCGCGACGATGAATGAAAGCGCGTCCACTACTTCGCCGTTGAGCAAAATCTCGAGTTTGACGAGATCGCCTTCGCGATACCCGATTACCTCATAATCGAGCGATGCGTAGCCCTTCGTGCGCGACTTCAACTGATCGAAGTAATCGATGATGACCTCGATGAGCGGCATTTCGTAGGTGAGAATGACGCGGCCGTCGTGCAGATATTCCATGTTCGCGAGCGTGCCCCGGCGCGCTTGCGTGAGTTCCATGATGGCGCCGACGTAATCGGGGGGCGTGATAATCGTCGCCTTGACGTACGGCTCTTCCATCATGCGGATGAGATTCATCACCGGAAGCTTGCTGGGGTTGTCGATCATC
>DASSZL010000264.1:0-6244 GCA_035713505.1 Vulcanimicrobiaceae bacterium
TCGCTCTCGTACGATCATCGCGTGATCGACGGGGCGGCGGCCGCTCGCTTTACTGCCTATCTCGCGACCGTGTTAAGAGATCTGCGCCGGGCATTGATCTAAACTTAACGGCGCTGTGGTTTGCGCGCCGCAGCGCCGTGCCATACTAGCACTAATGTGCCCATACGATCCGGCCACGCACGCGCGGCTTCTCTCGCGTGTCGTGGACGAAGCCTCGGACCTCGTGCTGATTACCGATTTCACGCCGCCCTCGCAGGGCGGTCCGTTCATCGAATACGCGAACGAATCGCTCCTGCAAGCGACGGGTTACGCCTTTGCCGATCTCGAGGGGATGCCGTACGCAACCATTATTGCGGACGAAAACGACCCGCTCGTGCTGCAGACCATCACCGACAACATCGAGGCCGCGCGCATCAACGAAAAAGAGATTCTTTTACGCCGCAAGGACGGCAGTTCTTTTTGGGTGGAGTTCACCGGCAAACCGCTGAGCGACGAGGTCACGCAGGGCCGCCATTGGGTTTCCGTCGGGCGCGACATTTCGCTGCGGCGTCAGTCCACCGAACAGCTGGCGACCCTGATGACCGCGATCGACGCGGTGAGCGGCCACCTAGAGATCTACGCGCTCGAGAACGGCGAATACACGGCCATATTCCGAAACTCCGACGCGGACAGCGATATCTCGGAACTGGTCGAAACGCTGCTCAACGAGCCGATGGTGCGCGAGGCCACCGCGCTGCGCGAGCGGCTGTGCGAGGGCGAAAGCGTCACGCTGACGACGGACGGCCTGCAGATTCGCCCGTGCGACAGCAACGCCGAGACGCTAGTCTGCTTCAAACAGAAGGCGAGCTAGACGCGCCGGAAACGCGCTTGCTGCGGGTAAAGAAACGCACGAGGGCAAGCGAGAGCACGAGCCCGGCCTCCGTCCAAGCCGCAGCCTGCCCGCGCATTCCGAAGACGAGCACCACGACCGTGAACACGAGCATCCAAATACTCACGACCGTGTCGCGGACAGCGGTCTTGTGGCTCTCCGTCCGTACGTTCGCGCTCATCCCCGAACCGCGCGCGCGCAATCCGCTCCACGCAATGTACGCGAAGAAAGCCATGATCCAGCCGAACGAGCCGGTGTACATGGCGAGAGCGACGTTGTCCACCATATGAGCGTGCACCAGAATCTGCATCGAATACGCGAGCAAAATGACGCCGCAAAGCGCTGCGAAATTCGCGAAGATGTTGAACCGCGTCGGAATGAAGAGATGGCGGAAAATGCGGTGATGGTTCCACCAAACGATGCACACGAGCGCAAACGTAACAACGAGAGCGATGAGACTGGTCGCGCCGTGCACGTGCGTGAATAAATCGCGCGCGTGCGCGGGGATCGTGAGATTCAGTCCGAGTTGAGCCAGGCTAAAGCCGATAACGACGTCGGAGAACGCCTCAATCCGGTGGACTACCTCTTTTTCGGATTCATCTCGCATTGAGCACCCGTCCAATCACCCGCGTCCCCGCCGCACCGAGGGCAAAAATGACGCTGGCACGCCAATCCGCTAGTCTTTCACGGCGGGCGTTAAACGCCCGCCGTTTGTTTTTGCCGCAATTGACGCAGCACGTACTGCAGGATGCCGCCGTGGCGATAGTACTCGGCTTCGTCCGGCGTATCGATGCGCAGCAGCGCTTTGAAGTCGATCTTCCGGCCCCCCTCGTCGACGGCGCGCACGTGCACGTGCATGCGCGGCGTGATGCCGCCTTCGAGGCCGGTGATGTCGAACGTTTCTTCGCCGGTCAATCCGTACGTCGTGTGATCGGCGCCCGCTTCGAATTCGAGCGGCAGAATGCCCATGCCGATGAGGTTGCTGCGATGAATGCGCTCGAACGATTCCGCGATAACGGCCTTGATGCCGAGCAGATACGGACCCTTGGCGGCCCAGTCGCGGGATGAACCCGAACCGTATTCCTTGCCCGCGAGCACGATGAGCGGCGTTCCGTCCGCTTTATATTTCATCGAGGCATCGAAGATCGACATTTGTTCGTTGTCCGGCAAATAGCGCGTGTATCCGCCCTCGACGCCCGGTACGAGCTGATTGCGCAGGCGCACGTTCGCGAACGTGCCGCGCACCATGACTTCGTGATTGCCGCGGCGAGCGCCGTACGAGTTGAAGTCGGCCGGCTGGATGCCTTTTTCCATCAGATATTTTCCGGCCGGGCTCGTCTTGGCGATGTTGCCTGCGGGCGAAATGTGATCGGTTGTGATGCTATCGCCGAGCAGCGCCAGCGCACGCGCGCCGCGAATATCGCTCACCGGCGCGGGCTCAGCCTTCATGTTCTCGAAATACGGCGGGTTCTTGACGTACTCCGAGAGCGGATCCCATGCGTACCGCTCGCCGGTCGGCACGTCCATTTTCGCCCAATTCTCGTCGCCGCGGAACACGTCGCGATAGTTGGCCTTGAACATCTCGTCGCTGATCGACTCGGCGATGACGTTCGAAACCTCGGCGTTGGTCGGCCAAATGTCTTTCAAGTACACCGGTTTGCCCGACTCGTCTTCCCCGATCGCTTCCGTCGTGAGATCGAGATCCATGCGGCCAGCGAGCGCATAGGCGACGACGAGCGGCGGCGAGGCCAGATAATTCGCGCGTACTTGCGGATGGATGCGTCCCTCGAAATTGCGGTTGCCCGAAAGTACCGCCGCGACGATGGAGTCGTGTTCGGCGACGGCTTCTGCGACATCGGGCGGCAGCGGACCACTGTTGCCGATGCACGTGGTGCAGCCGTAGCCGACCAAGTTAAAACCGAGCGCATCCAGCGACTTGTCCAGGCCCGACTTCTTCAGATAATCGGTAACGACTTTGGAGCCCGGCGCGAGCGAGGTTTTCACCCACGGCTTGCTCCTGAGACCGCGCTTCACGGCATTGCGCGCGAGCAGACCGGCTGCCACGAGCACCGACGGATTGCTGGTGTTGGTGCAGCTGGTGATCGCCGCGATGACGACCGACCCGTCGGCAACGGTTCCCTTGTCCGTCACTGCCGTCGCGACGGGACCTTCGTTCTCCATGCGCGCGGCCGAACTGGCGGGTTTGACGTCACGCGCGGCTACCCACTCTTGCATCGCGGCATTGAACGAGCTCTTCACATTGTCGAGCGCGACGCGATCTTGCGGACGGCGCGGGCCGGCAAGGCTGGGAACGACACTGCCGAGTTCAAGATGCACGATGTCGGTGAATTCGGGGTCTGGCGTTGCGTCGGTGCGGAACATGCCTTGCGCTTTCGCATACGCTTCGACGAGCGCAATGTGTTCGGGCGCGCGTCCGGTCAGGCGCAGATACTCGAGCGTTTGCTCATCGATCGGGAAGATTGCACAGGTCGATCCGTATTCGGGCGACATGTTGCCGAGCGTCACGCGATCCGACACCGGCAGATTCGAGAGACCCTTGCCGAAAAACTCGACGAATTTACCGACGACGCCCTTTTTGCGCAGCATCTCGGTGACGGTCAGCACCAGGTCCGTCGCGGTAACGCCTTCGCGCAGCTGTCCGGTCACGTTGATGCCGATGACGTCGGGAATGAGCATCGTCACCGGCTGTCCGAGCATCGCCGCTTCGGCTTCGATGCCGCCCACGCCCCAGGCGAGCGCGCCAAGGCCGTTCGCCATGGTCGTATGCGAGTCGGTGCCGACGACCGTATCCGGATACGCATACGCGGTTTTCTCGTCATACGCGATGCCCGCGCCGCCGCCGCCGAAGACGACGCGCGAAAGAAATTCGATGTTGACCTGATGCACGATGCCCGTATCCGGCGGAACCGCGCGGAAATTATCGAGTGCGTGCTGTCCCCACTTCAGGAACGCGTAACGTTCGCGGTTGCGTTCGAATTCGAGATCCGCGTTCTTCTTGAACGCCTCACCGCTGCCGAACGCGTCGACTTGCACGGAGTGATCGATCACCAGTTCAACGGGCTGCAGCGGATTGATTGCTCTCGGATCGCCGCCCATCGCCGACATTGCATCGCGCATCGCCGCGAGATCGACGACCGCAGGCACGCCCGTGAAATCTTGAAGCAGCACGCGCGCCGGCCGGTAGGCGATTTCACGCTGCGTTCGGTGGTGCGGCGACCACTTCGCGAGCGCCTCGACGTCGTCTTTGGTGACCGAGCGGCCGTCCTCGAAACGCACGAGATTCTCGAGCAGAATTTTCAGCGAGTACGGCAAGCGATCCAGGTGCGTGACACCCGCGTCTTGCAGCGCGGAAAGACGGACGTACGAATAGGAACGATCGCCGACGACGAGCCGATCGACGGCGTTAAAGCTGTTTGCGTGCTGATTCATGACTTCAGGGAGATTCGCGGGTCGCCGGTCGCGTAGCCTTCGATGCGCAAAGAACTGTGTCCCGACAAAAGTCGCCAGAGCGGTTCAGCCACCAGGCGCGTGCGCCATGCAGACAGACCGAGCAGCTGTTCGAATTCTTCCGGCGTGCCCGGCACCTCCCGCGCGACCCGCTCCAGTGAGGCCCGCGGAGCCAGCAGGCTGGCCGGCAGCTCGTGCTCCTGTGCTATCTCGCCGACGACCACGCTCATGAGTGAGACCAGGGTCTCGCGCGCGTTGCCCAAGGGCCGCGCGAATTTGGCGGGCAGATCGGCCTCCTCGATTGCTTCCCCGCGCTTCACCGCCTCCAGGATGATCGGTCCGAGCGCCCGGCGCGTGCCGGCGTCCAGCCGGCGCAGCTGCGCCAAGTCTTCCAGCGAGCGGGGACGCACCGTCGCCAGGCCCCCGACCACGTCGTCCGGCATGACGTATTTGAGCGGCAGATCGCGTTCGCGCGCGATGCGATCGCGCAGTTTCACCAGTTCCGAGAGCACGCCCAGTTCACGCCGGTTCATGCGGTTCGCGCCCGGAATGCGCGAGTACATGCGGCGCTCTTCGCTGCGGTAACGCTCGACGTCGGCGAGCAGTTTGCATTCCTCCATCGCCCACTCATAGCGGCCTTTCTCACGCAATGACTGCGAGAGTTTGTCCTGCATGTCGAGCAAATGCGCGACGTCGTCGACCAGATATTCGAGCTGCTTCTCCGAAAACGGACGCGCGGACCAGTCGCTCACGGTTTGCGATTTTTTCAAGCGAACGCCGCACTGATCGCGCACGAGGTCCGCGAGCGAAATCGCCATGCCGTAGCCCAAGAACGCCGCCGCGACTTGGCAGTCGAACACGTCCGAGGGGACCACGTCGAATTTGTCGGCGAAGATCTTCAGGTCGCTATTGAGCGCGTGGCCGACGACGGTCGTTTCGCAGAGCGCCCTGGCCAGGGGCGCGACGTCGCCCAGGGCGAGCGGATCGACGATCGCGCATCCGTCTTCGAATGCGAGTTGAATGACCATCAAGCGCGCGGTGTAACTGCGTTCGTTATGAAATTCCGTATCGAGGCCGACACGGCCGGCCGCGCGCACGCGCTCGCACAACGCGTCCAGCTCTTGCGGTGACGTAATCATCGCGACACCCATCACGGCCGCGGCCCCACGGGGTGCGGCGTCGCGCGATGGCGCCAACGCCAGTGGGGGCGATGATGAATGATGTACATGTGCGCTCGCGTTTCGTAACGATGAATTGCCGCAGTCGCCGTGTCACCGAAGATTGCCAAGATGGTGCACACCGGGATCGCAACCACGGACATGGTGAGAATGTGAATCCAGACGGGCACGCGGAACGCCGCCGCGCTGGCCGTGGCAACCGTTCCGCCCAAGCCGGGGATGAGGCGCACGGTAATGAGAAACATCGGCGAGCCGATGCGGTAGCGTTTGACCCAGCCCGGCAGGCGCGCAAGGGCGGCGTCCAGATCGAGCAGATTGGACGCCCGCCGGTTGATCCAGTAGCCGATTGCGCCGGCGATCACGATGCCGACCGCGTTGATGACGCTGCCCCAAAACGGGCCGAAGACCGCGCCGTTCATGATGGCCAGCGCATCGGTAACCGAGAACGGCGCCGAGGCGACCAGCGCGAACACCGCCGTGGCAAGCGGCCGTGCGACGCCCGGCCCAATCGAGCGGATGAGATGCTCGAAATAGGGCTGGTAGCGGATGACGAACGCCGCCACGGCGAACGACAGGGCCAGCAGGCCCACGCCCGCCAGGCGGCGGCCTATCGGGGCCAAGCGCGAACGGAGCCCGGGTAACTGCTCTTGGAGGAGGATGGCATGCTCCTGGTTCGGACGGTCATTTCCGTGTTATGCGCCGTCGGCTTTTACGCTTCCGTCTTTATGCT
>DASSZL010000265.1:0-7855 GCA_035713505.1 Vulcanimicrobiaceae bacterium
AGGCTGCGGCGCCCGCGCAAGCGGCGTATCGCGCGCCGCATCACGTTACAACACGAACGCCGTCGGATGCGCAGGCGCGACGTATTTGAACTTGCCGCCCTCAATCGTATAGAAGTACAGATTGGGATCCACCGGATCGCCCGTGAAGTCGAACTGAAACGACCCCACGATAGTGTCGTACGATGACGGCCTTTGCAGGGCCGTCATCAGCGCCAGACGGCTGGTGGCGCCCGTCCTCTTGGCGGCGGACATGATGATCTGGGCCGAAGCGTACGCGAAGGCGGAGAGCGGAGTAACGGTATAACGCGCGCGAAAATCGTTGAGCGCGTTCAAGACGTCCGGCGCGAGATCGAGCGGCGGGAACGACGTCGAGATAAAGCCGTTCTTAAAAGCATCCCCATACTTTGCAAGCGTGCTTTGGTCGTAAAAACCTTCGGTTGCACCGAACGTGCCGGTATAGCCTGCCGAGCGCAGCGCCGGAATGAGGGGACCCATTGCCTCCGTGGTGCCGCACAAGAGCACGTAATCGGGCTTCTTCGTTAGAATGCGCTGCGCGTGCGCCGCGAAGTCGGGTTTGTCATACGGAAACGCATAGCCGTCGGCCGCGACGCCCAGACTCTTGGCTTGGTTCACGAACGCCTGCGCAACGTCGTATCCGTAGTCGCCGTCTTGCGTAATGGCGAGCGCGATTTTCGGTTTAGCGCGTTTGGCAATGAAACGGGCGTGCAGTTGCCCTTCGACCGAATCCTTCGTCGGCAAACGCCACACCATGCGGTAACCCTGCGCCGTGATGCCGTCCGCCGTGCTTGCGGGCACGAGCAGCGGCATCTGTTGATTCGCGTACGTCGCGAGCGATCCGGTCGTGAGCGATCCGTCAAAACCGCCGACCACCGCCAGCACCGTGGGATCGGCGGCGGCGAATTGTACGTTGACGATTGCCTGTGCGAGCGCGTCCATGTCGTCGAACGTGCGCATCACGAACGCCGAGGAATACGCGGCGGTCATCTGATTGTTCTCGTCGATTGCCGCCTGCACGCCGGAGGCGATTTCGCGCCCGGCACTGCCCTTATCGCCCGAGAGCGGAACGTTCACCGCGATCGTCAGTTGCTGCGCGAACTGATGGAACTGCGCCCGCGCGGCGGATGGAACGGCCGCGCCGGCAAGCGCCGCCGCACCGGAAAGTAAGAACCCTTTGCGATGAATCGTCACACTTTTCCCAACGTGAAGCCGGCGATGACCGTTAGCAAAAAGACCACGGAAAACGCCATGTTTGCGGTAAAGATGCGCTCGTTGAGCGCGAAGACGTTTTCGGACGAGCCGAAAAGACGGTCCTCGTAAGCAAGCAGCACCGCAGCGGCGGCGATGCCGATGCCGTACGGCCACGACGCTTGGGCGAGCACGCCGGCCCCGGCGAGCATGGCAATCATCCCGGCGTGCAGCAGCATCGGCAGCACGCGGGCGCTGCGTTCGCCAAAGCGCGCCGGCAGCGAGCTGATGCCCTGTTCGCGGTCGATCGGCAGATCCATCAGCGCGTAAATAATATCGAAACCGGCGACCCACACGGTCACGGCGCCGAAAAGTAAGATCGCCGGCCACGTTACCGTGCCGGATACGCCGATGAACGCGCCGAGCGGCGCCAGCGCGTCGACGGCACCGAGCACGAAATGCGTGAGCCACGTAAACCGCTTGCAAAGCGGATACACGAAAACGCCGAGCGCCGCGATCGGCAGCAGCTTCACGCAGAGCGGATTCAGCTGCCAGGCCGCGACGAGCAATAAGACCACCCCGAGCGCGCAGGCCCAAAGCATCACGGCGGGCGCCATTTGTCCGCTGGCGACGGCGCGCCGCGCGGTGCGCGGATTGCGCGCGTCGATGTCGCGATCGAAATAGCGGTTCGCGGCCATGGCCGCCGTGCGGGCGCCGAGCACGGCAAGCGTAATCCACAGCAGCGCGTGCAGCGAGGGTACGCCGCGCGCCGCGAAGACGGCGCCCACGTACGCGAACGGCAACGCGAACAGCGTGTGCTCGATGCGAATCTCTTTGAGGAAAATCCGGGTGGTCGCGGCCATGTTCACGACAATAAGCGTTTGAGCGCGTCGACCCCTTGTCCGGACCAGGCGTCCGGCGTGAGCGAGCGCTCGAGCCGGTCCAGCCCATAGGCTTTCCAGCGCTCGTTCACGCGTTCACGCGTCGTCTGGTCCATGATCATGTCGGGCGGCCATTCACGGTTGTAACCTTCCGATGCGTCCTTGCGGGTGGCGTCGATGCCGATTTTCATGCCGAGCGCCGGCGTGTACGAGCCGTGGTCGAGATCGTCGACGGGGCCGGGCATCATCACGACGTCGTGCTGCGCGTCCAGGTTATTGAGTACGAACCACGCGACGCTGCGGGGATCTTGCACGTCCACATCGGCGTCGACGATCACCAGCAGGCGCGTGAGCATCATCATGTGGCCCAGGCCCCACAGCGCGTTCATCACTTTCTTCGCTTGTCCGGGATACGATTTCTTGATCGAAACGATCGCTAAGTTGTGAAAGCCCCCTTCGACCGGCAGATTCATGTCGACGACTTCGGGCAGCACCATCTGCAGCAACGGCAGAAAGATGCGTTCGGTGGCTTTGCCGAGCCACGCGTCTTCCATCGGCGGTTTGCCGACGACGGTCGCGGCGTAGATCGGATCGCGGCGATGCGTGATGCACTGCACGTGGAACGTCGGATACCGATCCGCTAAACTATACACGCCGGTGTGATCGCCGAACGGTCCTTCCGTGCGGATATCGGTATTGTCGACGTAGCCTTCGAGTATGAATTCGGCGTCCGCCGGCACCTTGAGATCGACCGTTTTGCATTGTACGAGCTTCACGGGTTTGCCGCGCAGCAATCCGGTGAAGAGAAACTCGTCGATCACCGGCGGAAGCGGTGCCGTGGCGGCGTACGTGAGCACGGGATCTGCGCCGATTGCGACGGCAACCGGAATGCGATCGCCCCAACTCTTCGCGTGCGCTCTGCCTTGCTTGTGGCGCTGCCAGTGCATCCCGGTTTCGCGCGCGTTGTACACCTGCATGCGATACATGCCCACGTTGGGGCGGCCGGAGGCGGGATCTTTGGTAATGACGAGCGGCAGCGTGATGAACGGCCCCGCGTCGAGCGGCCACGTGGTGAGCACGGGCAGCTGCGAGAGGTCGGGCTCCGTCATGACGACGTCTTGGCAGCTCCCCGTCCCGACCGTTTTTGGAATTGCCGCTGCAAGCGGCGCGAGCGAGAGGAGTTTACCGATGCGCTCGACCGCGGACGCCGGGATCGAAAGATCGAGCAATCTGCGAATGCGATCGCCGGCTTCATCCAGATCCTGCACGCCCAGCGCCATCGACATGCGCTTGCGCGAGCCGAACTGGTTGGTGAGCACGGGAAATCGCGAACCGTGCACGCTCGTGAAGAGCAGCGCGGGACCGCCCGCTTTGACGACGCGATCCGTGATCTCGCTTATCTCCAGGCGCGGATCGACGGGAACGTCGATGCGGTGCAGCTCGCCCGAACGTTCCAACGCTTCGACGAATGCGCGCAGCGAATCAAAAGCCATTGCGGCCTGTTTTGACGGTATCTGCCATTGTCATCCTGTCAGGGGCCCCGGGCAAATTCGCGGGGAAAGTCATGCTCATGAAAATCGCCGTTTTGGCCGTCACACTGGCCGCCTTCACCGCGGGGTATGCGGCCGCGCAGCAGCGCGAAATTCTCGAGCCGCTCGATCGGGCGGTCAATGCCATGTTCGCCGCTGCGGGCGTGCCTAATCGCGAGGCGAGCCGTGTCGTGCCGATTGAAAGCGCGGGGGGAGTGGTGGCCGGGTATGCCCAGATCGTGGGTCCGCAAGCCCGCGTTGCCGCGACGCGCGCCGTCGTGCGCATTTCAACGGCATCCCCAAACGGCTGGAGGATCGACGCGCTGATCCCCGTGACCTCGGTGAGCCGCGCGAGCGCAGCGCTGCACCGCCAATACGGCGTTGCCGTCGACGCGATCGTTAACGGGGGGATGTAAGATGCAAGTTCTTGCGATTGTGCGCCGCCGGACGGAAACATTTTCCGACGAGCAATTCGCGCCGCTGCTGGAACCGGAAGCGCAAGCGATTCGCACGCTCTACGCGCAAGGCGTCGTGCGCAGCGTTTGGAGCCGCGAAGACACGCTTGGCGCCGCGCTGCTGCTCGAAGCCGATTCGCTCGACCATGCGCGTGCGATCGTGGCCTCGTTCCCTCTCGTGCAGCGCGCAATGGCGCAAATCGAGCAGCTCATTCCGCTCAAGGGCTATAGAGGTTTCGGCCCAAGAACGTGAGCAGGCGTTCTTTGACCGCCGGCCACTCCTGCGCAGTGATGGCGTAAAACGCAACGTCGCGAGGGCGGCTCTCACCCGGACGAATGCGAAAATTACGCAGCGTGCCCTCGTGCGCTGCGCCCAGGCGTAAGATGGCTTCACGCGACCGGCTGTTGACAGCCTCCGCTTTGAGCTGAACCCGCACGGCGTTCCACTCCTCGAAGGCATAGCGCAGCATGAGGTACTTCGCCTCCGTGTTGACGGGCGTGCGCCAAAAGCGCTGCGCGATGAACGTCCATCCGATCTCCAGTTTGCGATGCGCGGGCGTCATATCGAGATAACGCGTCGAGCCGGCGACAGCGCCCGTCTGTTTGTCGAAAATCGCGAACGGCCATTCATGAGGAGCATCAACCGCTTGACGCAGCCAGCTGTGGGCATCCATATCGCTCGTGAAGGGATTCGGGGCGAAGGTGAAATCCCACAGCGCGGGATCGTTCGCGCATTCGCGCAGTGCGGCGATATGCCGCTCGGCGAGCGGCTCCAGGCGCACATGCTCTCCTTCGAGCACGGGTTGTTCTCTCATGGTGCTTTGGTCGTAACAGATGGGGACAATAGGGACAGCCAAGCGACGCCGTTCGTTTAGCGCACGCCGAGTGCGGTAAAAACCGCGCACCTACTTCGGAGGCGAACAGGCATGCACATGATCGTGATCGCATTGGCGGCACTCCTGGCACAAGCAACCCCCCTGCCGTCGGCGGCGCCGGGCGCGACGACCGCACCCGCTGCGCCGAACGCGCCGGCAGCACCGCCTGCTCAGCGGATGGTAACGCCGAGCGCGGCCAATCAACCGGACTTCGGCGAACTCATTTCGTCGCTGAACAACATGCGTTCGGAGATTTCGCGCGTTCAGACCATGAACGGCACCTCGTCGAACAACGTCAAGCCGGTGAACGTCGCACAACTGAGCGGTTCCAATCCCGCCGCGCTCAGCAGCGCCGTTACCCGCAATCAAGCGCAGTTGAATACGCTGCGTACTACACTGGGCCGAGTGACGATAACGACGCCGGCGAACGAGCGCATCACCGTTGCGCAGTTTCTCGCGGACAACAAGATGACTCTGACGCAAATCGTGGGCGCCGACGTGAAGAACGGCACGCTCGTGCTGTTCTATCAAAAGCCTTAGCGGCGCGTCACCGTTTTCAAAACCATCCGATCGCGCACGCGTTCGGGCAAGAGCGAAGCCAAGCGCCGCTGCCACGCCGGCGGATTGCCGACGGGGTAGCGCGCTTTCGGCTGCGCGGCCGTGAGGGCGTGCAGCACCGCTTGCGCGACGATGGCTGGTTCTATGCCGGTGCGCTCTTCGTGCTCGGTAACGCGCACGAGCGCCTCGAACGCCTCCCCGTAATGCGTGATTGCCTCTTGCGGCATGCTCGCTACCAACGCATCTTTCGCATCACGTCCCTTTTGCCAAATCGGTGTGCGCACGTTGCCGGGCTGCACCAGACTCACGCGAATTCCGAACGCGTGCAGTTCCATGCGCAGCGCGTCGGCCAGCGCTTCGAGCGCGAATTTCGAGGATGCGTACGGCCCTACGAACGGCGGCGCGATTTGCCCCGACACCGAGCTCATGAAGACGATCCGGCCGTCACCGGCTTGGCGAAGCAGCGGCAGCACTGACTGCGTGACGGCAAGGGCGCCGAAAACATTGGTTTCGAATTGGCGGCGAAAGTCCGCGAGCGGAATATATTCCAGCGGTCCCGCCACGGCGATGCCGGCGTTATTCACCACGCCGTGCAGCGGTACGCCCGCGGTGCGAATTGCCTGCGCGGCTGCGGCAATTTGCTCGGGCACGGTTACGTCGAGCAGCAGCGGGCGTATGCTGCCGTGCACGTCCGCGACGCGCTGCGCATCCGATTCCGTGCGAACGCCCGCGTATACGAAGAATCCCGCGCTGGCGAGAGCTTCCAGGCACGCATAGCCGATGCCGGTCGATGCTCCGGTGACGAGAACGGCGTTACGCATAAGGCCCGCATTGCTGCGGGCCTTTGGGTTTTACCTGTGCTCGAATTACTCGAGTCTGCGGCGCGGCCGGCGCTGGCGCCGTTCGCCGCCGCCGTGTCCGCCGTGTTCGCCTTGACCGCCGCCGCTGCGTGCGGGCTCCGGATGCTGGTCGTGCGCGCCGTTGCCGGACGCGCCCGCAAGCACCGCTTTGCGCGAGAGATTGATGCGGCCTTGGTGGTCGACTTCCATGACCTTGACCATGACCTCATCGCCGACTTTGACCACGTCTTCGACCTTGTCGACGCGCGTGGGCGCGAGCTGGCTGATGTGCACGAGGCCTTCCTTGCCGGGCAGTATCTTCACGAACGCGCCGATGGCGATGATGCGCGTGACCTCGCCCATGTAGGTCTCGCCGACGACGACGTCCTTGGTGATCGATTCGACGATAGCGCGCGCCTTCTCGGCGGACTCGCCGTCGAGCGCGGTGATGAACACCTTGCCGTCGTCCTCGATGTCGATCTTCTCGACTCCGGTTTCCTCGATGATCTTATTGATGATCTTGCCGCCGGGGCCGATGACGTCTTTGATCTTGTCGGGGTTGATCTGCACGACGATCATGCGCGGGGCAAACTTGCTCAGTTCCTTGCGCGGCTCGGCAATCGTCTCCGCGAGTTTGTCGATGATGAAGAAGCGCGATTTTTTCGCCTCTTCCATCGCCTCGCGCATGATTTGCACGGTAATGCCTTGGACTTTGATGTCCATCTGAATCGCCGTGATGCCCTTCTTGGTGCCGGCGACTTTGAAGTCCATCTCGCCGAGCGCGTCTTCCAGGCCTTGGATGTCCGTGAGGATCGCGTAGTCTTTGCCTTTGAGAATCAGGCCCATCGCCACGCCCGCGACGTGTTCTTTGATCGGAACGCCGGCGTCCATGAGCGCGAGCGTGCTGCCGCACACCGACGCCATCGACGAGGATCCGTTCGATTCGAGCACTTCGCTGATCAGACGCAGCGTGTACGGGAATTCTTCCTTCTTCGGAAGCACCGGAAGCAGCGCGCGTTCCGCGAGCTGGCCGTGGCCGATTTCGCGGCGGCCGGGTCCGCGCATCGGACGCGTCTCGCCGACCGAATACGGCGGGAAGTTGTAATAGTGCATGTAGCGCTTGTCTTCGAGCGCGACGATGCCGTCCAAACGCTGTGCGTCGCTGATCGATCCGAGCGTCGCGGCGGTGAAAACCTGCGTCTGTCCGCGCGTGAACACGCCCGAACCGTGCACGCGCGGCACGTAACGCACTTTGCTCCAAATCGGACGGATTTCATCCGGCTTGCGGCCGTCGGGACGAATCTTCTCGTCCACGACCATCACGCGCAGCTCGTCCTCTTCCATCGACTTGATGATCTTGCCGAAGTCTTTGGCGAGAACCGGGTCTTCGAGCAGCGCTTTGATTTGGTCGTCGTTGCCGGCGCGCGCGACAGCTTCTTCACGGGAGAGCTTGCCGAACGCGGCTTCGCGTTCTTGCTTCTCGACGACGCGCATCGCTTTGGCGACGTCCTT
>DASSZL010000266.1:0-2433 GCA_035713505.1 Vulcanimicrobiaceae bacterium
CAATGCACGCGGTCGCCGCGGCCCCCGCGAGCGCAACCCGCGGTGCGCGCACGCGCGGCATGCTCGTGGGAACTCCGCACTCGGTTTCGATGGCAAGACGCGCCAGCGCCGCAAACCCGAGCGTCAGCGCGAGCAGCGCGCACGCCAGCGCCGCCCATTGATGCGCCGCAACGGCGGCGATAACGATGAGCAGTTCGGAGACGAACAGTCCGAACGGTGGAAATCCGGCGAGTCCGGCGAGCGCCGCCAACAGCAGTTTGCCGCTTCGATCGTTCCACAAACCCTGGAGCGATGCGATCGCGGTCGTGCCGCGCTGATGCTGGACCAGCCCGATCGCGAAAAACGCAGTTGACTTCGTGAACGCGTGATTTATCGTATGGTAGAGCGCGGCGAACAGCGCGAACGGCGTGCCGATGCCCAGTGCGAGCGCGACCAAACCGCTCTGTTCGACCGTCGAATAGGAAAGCAGGCGTTTCACGTCGCGCTGCGCGAGCATCAGTACCGAGGCAACCAGCATCGAAGCCGCCCCGAGCACGAGCAGCGCATGATCGAACGCTTCCACGCCCGCGTACGATGCCACACCCTGTACGCGCATAATCGCGTACAGCGCGGAAGAGACGAGCAACCCCGAGAGGAGCGCGCTTATCGGCGAGGGCGCCTTGGAGTGCGCGTCCGGCAGCCAGGCGTGCATCGGGACGAGCCCGGCCTTGGTGCCGAAACCGATCAGCATGAGCACGAGCGCGACCGGCGCGACGTCACCGGAAAGTACGACGTTGCGGTGCGTGAGCGCGGCCCATGAAAGCGCATCGGCCGGCGCAATGCCCGCTTGCATTCCGGCGCGTCCGAGCAGCAGCATGCCGACGAGCGCGATCCCGACGCCGACGCTGCACAGCAGCAGATATTTCCACGCTGCTTCGAGCGCGGCTTTGCCGCCGCTGTAGCCGACCAAGAACGTCGTAGTCAAGGTCGTTGCCGAGATGCCGGCCCACAATCCGATGAACGTCGTGCTGCAAAGCGTGTAGAGCATGCTCGACCAAAACGCGCCGAGCAGCATGAAGTAGACCGGGCGGCGCTGCCATGGTGAGCCGTCGTGCACCGCTTCGGGAAACAAGCTCCCGGAAAAGAGCGTGGCGGCAAAGGCAATCAGCGAGACGACGGCGGCGAAGATCGCGGAGAGCCTGTCGAGCTGCGGCAGCGCCGCAAGCGTCATTGCCATCGCTGCCGCGGCGGTAAGCGCGCGCGAGATGCGGCGAGCGGCCTGCGGCACGATTGAGGAAAGCACGGCGGCGATCAGCGGCGCCAGAACCGGAACGAACAGGCTCACCCGCGCAGCTCCCGCAGCGAAGCCACATCCAGGCGAGGATCGTACGTCACCAGCGCACGCGCGAGAAGTACCGCAACGAGTGCGGCTATGACCGCATCGAACGTGCCGGCGAGTTCCATCGATCCCGGTAAGCCCGGGGCGAACACGGCGCCCGCAAGACTCATCGCGCTTCCGAGCGCGAGCAGGCCGATCGCGTGCGCGAGCAGATTGCGGTGCAGCACGATCGTGCAGATGGAAGCGAAGATCGCGTACAAAACGGCGTCGGCTCGCGCAAGATTTGCAAACGCGGGCATGCGCGCGATCTCATAGGCGGCAAAAGCAACGCACGCTGCGACGACGATACGCCACGGCGCGGTGATCGACGGTGCGAGGTTTCGGGGCACGGCGTACTTGCGCGCCAGAAGCGATATCGCGAGCGGCCCCGCAACGATCTTCAGCGCGCCGACGCATGCGAAAAGCGCCAGATGCGCGGCACCGGCTCGCGGATCGTATCCGAGCCACAGCGTGGCCGCGGTGAACGCGACGTAGGCGCACAGCGATGAAGGCAACCGCGAATCCGCGATGAGTATCGCGGCGGAGAGCAGCACGATAAGCGTTACCATGCGCCGATTCCCAACATCCGGACACCGATGCTCGCCGCCGCGAGCAGCGTCGCCGTGCCGAAGAGCTGCGGCACCTCGAACAGACGCAGCTTCGCGAAGCGCCGCTCGATCGCCGGAATCATCACCACGAACAGCATCAGCCACCCGGCAAACGCGTAGCCGCTCATCGGCATGAGCGCGGCGGCAAGTACGAGCAGCGCCGCCTCTCGAACGTACGATGCGGCGTTCAGCAGGCAGAGATGCCAGCCGCTGTATTCGAGCACCAGTCCCTCGTGAATCATGGTGAGTTCGTAATGCGTCTCTTGATTGTCGACCGGAACGCGCGCGATTTCGGAAAGCAGCACCAGTAGAATCGCGGCTACCGCAAAAATTTGCGCGAGGGCGCTGCCGAGTAACGTTGCGGATGCAATCGCCAAGACGAGCGGCGCTTCCGTCAGCCCGGCGAACAGCATTTCCCGGCTTGCCGCCATTGCGCCGAAGTTGGAACGCGAATCGAGCGCTGCCAGC
>DASSZL010000267.1:0-4399 GCA_035713505.1 Vulcanimicrobiaceae bacterium
CTGACCAGGGCGATTGCCCATCCAGCTGTAGTTCTTGTACGGACGAGATAACCGTCCGAGGTGCGGTCGTACACCTGATAGCCCGCTCTGAGCGCGTCGGCTAACGATTTGAAGACCATCAGACCTGCCATTTGCGTGGACCCTCCTTTCCGATTTTTGTCGTTCTATACCCTATAACGGCAGAAGTAGTGAAGAAGTTCAGTCAAAGGTCGCATCGTTCATTAAAAATTGCGTTACAGAAGTATGTCGGATTCGTGTCGAGAATGGCCCAGGCGATGCCAGCAGTGCACGATGTTGTGGTTGACGACGCAACGCAGCTCGCGCCCGGCGTGTTCCTCCTTGGTTTTCACGCGCCGGCGCTCGTCAATGTGACGCGACCGGGACAATTCTTGATGGCGATTCCGCCGGGCGGCGAGCGCGCGGCCGTGGCGCTCGGCATTTACGAAGCGCAAGGCGAGCGCGCCAGCATTCTGTTCTTCGCCTGCGGGCCGAGAACGCGTGAACTCGGGGAACTGCGTGCTGGCGATCATTTTTCCGTAACCGGTCCTCTTGGGAATGGTTTCACAGTCGGCGATGCATCCGACGTGGCAATCGTCGCGGGCGGCGTAGGCATTGCGTCCGTGCTGCTTGCGGCCCAGGCGTTAGTCCGATCGGGCAAACGCGCCCGGCTGTTTTACGGCGCTCGCAGTGCCGATTTGCTGGTCGAGAAGGGCCGTTTCGCGAGCGAGGGCTGCGAGGTGATCTGTGCCACCGATGACGGCACAATCGGGCATCACGGTTTTGTGACCGAAGCGCTTGCCTGCGCCGAACGCAAACCCGATCTCATTTTGGCGTGCGGGCCTTCGCCGATGCTGCGTGCCACCGCCGCGATCGCCGATCAACTCGGCGTGCCGGCGCAGCTTTCATTAGAAGAAACATTTGCGTGCGGTGTCGGCGGCTGCTGGGGCTGCGTCGTTCCGCTCGATCGTGAAAGCCCGCAAGCGCCCGGATTTCCTGGATCCGATGCCGGCGGGAGCGACGTCGTTTACGCACGCATCTGCAAGGAGGGCCCGGTCTTCTGGGCGCACGAGCTGCGATGGTAGAGGCGGTGGATCTTTCCGTTCGCATCGGTTCGCTTGACCTCGCGTTTCCGACGCTGATGGCGAGCGGCTGTTACGGATCCGGAGAAGAGTTCGCGCCGTTCGTCGATCTCTCGCAGATCGGCGGCGTGGTGCTCAAGAGCGTGACGCGCGCGCCGCGCCTGGGGAATCCCACGCCGCGACTGGTGCAGACGCCGGCCGGCATGCTCAACGCTATCGGGCTGCAAAATCCCGGCATCGCTTGGTATTTGGAGCACGACGTCGCGAAATTCGCCGGCCGTCCGTGCAAGGTCGTCGGCAGCGTCGCGGGTTTTTCGGTCGACGATTACGCATATGTGGCCGAGCGTTTGGGAGCGCGCAGCGAGATTCACGCGCTCGAGATCAACATTTCTTGTCCGAACGTCGCGCACGAAGGCGAAACCTTCGCCTGCGATCCGAAGCTGACGGCGCGCGTGGTGAGGGCCGTGCGCTCCGTGACGGACAAGACGATCATCGTCAAACTTTCGCCCAACGTTACCGATATCGCGTCGATCGCACGGGAAGCGCAGGATGCGGGCGCGCATGCGCTGGCCGTCATCAACACCGTACGCGGCATGGCGATTGACGTGAATACGTGGAAGCCGCGTCTGGGCAACGTCACCGGCGGGCTTTCCGGTCCTGCGATTCGCCCGATTGCGGTGCTCGCGGTGTACGAAGTGGCCCGCGCCGTCACGATTCCGATCGTCGGTCAGGGCGGCATCGAAACGACGAGCGACGCGCTCGAATTTTTCCTGGCCGGCGCGAGCGCGGTGTGCATCGGCACGGCGAACTTCACCGATCCGCGCATTCCCGTACGCATCGTCACCGAACTGCGGGAGTACCTGGCGCAGCGGGGGCTCGCGTCGATTCGCGAAATCGTCGGCAAGGGCAACCAAGGTTTCGCCAGTCCATTCCAATACGAAGGAGATGAAGGGTAGTGGCCCAGTTAGTCGTCGCGCTCGACGTAGAGCAGCCGGATGACGCCGAGCGGCTCATCGACGAGCTCTACGAGCTCGACTTGGTGTATAAAGTCGGCATGGAGCCGCTCTACGGATATGGCGAGCGGGTTTTTTCGTATATGGAAGCGCGCGATGTGCGCCACTTCGTCGACGCGAAACTGCACGATATTCCGCGAACGGTCGCGGCGGGCGTCAAGCAGCTCGTGCGGTACGGAACGCACATCATCGATATTCACGCGCTCGGCGGCGCCGAAATGATGCGCGCGGCCGTGCTGGCCGCGAACGAACGCGCCGATGAACTGGGCATGACGCGCCCGCACGTACTTGCCGTAACCGTGCTCACGAGCATGAGCGAGCGCGATCTGCTCGACGTCGGTTTGGGCGGGGATCCGCTCGAGAACGTGGTCCGGCTGGCGCGGCTCGCCAAAGACGCCGGGTGCGCCGGCGTCGTGTGCAGCGCGCACGAATCGCGCGACATCAAAGAGATGCTCGGCCGCGATTTTCTCACGCTCACACCGGGAATCCGTCCCGCCGGGGCGGCGCACGGCGATCAAAAACGGGTGACGACGCCCGCCGACGCGGTGCGCGCCGGTGCGGATTATCTGGTCGTGGGCCGCCCCATTACGCAAGCGCCCGACGCACTCGCGGCGGCCAAGGCTATCCTCGACGAAATGCGCGGCGTGGCGGTATGAATCTGCAGCAAGAGCTGAAAGATCGCGGCGCGCTGCTCGACGGGCACTTCCGTTTGAGCTCCGGCCGCCACAGCGACCGGTTCATCCAAAAATTCCGGATTCTGGAAGACCCTACGATCGTCGAGCAAGTCGCGCGCGAGATCGCCGAGCACTTTCGCGATGCAAGGCCTACCATCGTCGTCAGTGCTGCGGTGGGCGGCATCATCCTGGGATATGAAGTCGCGCGTGCTCTCGGCACCAAAGCGATCTTCGTCGAGAAAGAAAACGGCGTGCCGGTGCTTCGCCGCAATTTCCAACTGGAGCCCTCGGATCGCGCGCTCGTCGTCGAGGACGTCGTGACCACGGGCGGTTCGGTCAAAGAAGTGCTCGAGGTCGTGCGCGGGACCGGTGCGCACATCGCCGGCGTCGGCGTCATCGTGCAGCGCGGCGAAGCGGACTTCGGCGTACCCACGTATGCGCTGCTCACCATGCCGATCGAGTCGCACGATCCGGAGCAATGCCCGCAGTGCGAGAAGGGCGAACCCCTTACGGATCCGGGCTCGCGCCGCAAATGAGCCGCCCCGCCGTTCGCAAGCTGGCGCCGTACGTGCCGGGCAAAACCATCGAAGAGGTGCAGCGCGATCTCGGCTTGCAGCGCATCATCAAACTTGCATCGAACGAAAACCCGCTCGGCAGTTCACCCAAAGCGATGGCGGCGCTGCGCCGCATCGACAAGTTGCACCTGTATCTCGACGATACGTACCCCGAGCTCAAGGAGAAGATCGCCGCTCCGTACGCGCTCCGTGCGGAGAACGTCGTGCTCGGGCACGGCAGCAACGAACTGGTGAACATCGTCTGCGAAACGCTTCTTGAAAGCGGCGATGAAGCGATCATGGCTACGCCGAGTTTTTCGCTCTACAAGCTGGCGACCGTGCTTACGGGTGCCGGCACCATCGAGGTACCCCTGCGCGAAGGCGTGCACGATCTCGACGCCATGCTCGACGCGGTGACGCAGCGCACGAAACTCATCTTCATCTGCGATCCGAACAATCCGACCGGCACGGCGCTCACGCAGGAGCGGTGGCGCTCGTTCATCGCGCGCGTGCCCGAGAACGTTACCATCCTGGTCGATCAAGCCTATCGCGAATACATGGGCGCCGCCACGGTGGACGCCGTCGACCTGGCACGCGAGCGTCCCAACACGATCGTGCTGCGCACGATGTCGAAGATTTACGGCCTGGCCTCTTTGCGTTTCGGCTACGGGTTTGCCGATGCGGAGATGATCGGCTGGCTCAACCGGGTGCGCTTGCCGTTCAATATCTCGCGTCCCGCTGCGCTCGGCGCGGCAGGCGCGCTCGAAGACCAGGAATTTGTGGCGAAAAGCATCGCGGCGAACTTGGCGGGGAAAGCCTTCATCATGAAGCAGTTCGAGCGCCTGGGCCTGGACGTGTATCCGACCGAGGCGAATTTTTACGCCGTCGAAGTGCCGTGCGGCGCAACCCGCGCGTACACCGACCTGCTGCATCGCGGCATCATCGTGCGCTCGGGAGATGCCCTGGCGATGCCGGGCCGCCTGCGCATCACCATCGGTGCCCCCGAAGAAAACGGCGCGCTCATCGAAGCCTTCGAGGACTTCTTGCCGGTATGGCGGACAGCGGCGTAGCGGTCGTCG
>DASSZL010000268.1:0-2807 GCA_035713505.1 Vulcanimicrobiaceae bacterium
CGCAGCAGCATTTCAAGATCGCGAATCCGGCGTGCGAGATCTGATTGGTTGCGCGATCGTGAGATTATTCGTATTCCCGTCGTTTTCGGCGGCGACCGCTGATCGCCGACGAGCTCGGCGCGTAAATCGCGATACGTTCCATCGCGCCGCCGTTCTCGGGGCACGCACACGTGAGCGTGCTGCTGCCCATGTCCACCATCTTGCCGCCGGCCAGCGGCAGGCGTCTTCGGCGCCGAGGGAAGCATGTGCCCGCGCCACACCCCTCAGAGGTTTTACAGCAGTGTCAAAGCTCGGCCATACGCAGAGCAAGCGCCCTTGTCGCGGAACTTACTTTGTGTTACAAAGTTATTATCTTTTCACGGTAAGTCGGGAGCGTCATGAACATGAAGTTTTGGGCGGCGGGCGTACCGCTGGCAGCAATAGGTTTGGCCGCGGCGATCGAGCTGTTTCTGGTGTACGGACGTCCGCCGCAGCCCCTCGCGCTGGGGACCATCCAGTGGACGTACGAGGCCGGCACCACGGTTGACGCAGTCACGCGCGCCGCGCAAATCGGCACCGGCGCGCACGCGGTCCACGCCAAAGGCATCTTCTATATCGTTCATGCGCGCATCGTCGCGCCGTTCGGACTTCGCCCGACATGGGATGATCGTGATGTGGAAGTGCGCACGTTCGCGCACACGGGCGCGACGATGCCGGAGCAGCGTTTCTCCGTCGACGAGCCCGCGCAGGCCGCGCTCGACCGGCTAACGCGCCGTCCCGGCCCCGTTCATCTGGTTCGAGGAGCGCAGCAGCACGAGGATCTCGTCTTCGATCTGCC
The DNA here is from genome assembly GCA_035713505.1 of Vulcanimicrobiaceae bacterium. Taxonomy (GTDB): domain Bacteria; phylum Vulcanimicrobiota; class Vulcanimicrobiia; order Vulcanimicrobiales; family Vulcanimicrobiaceae; genus DATGJX01. Next base: position 818 of record DASSZL010000268.1, read on the forward strand.
GCGCAACGTCGAACAGCCCGCCTTGCTGTTTCTACCGGCGAACAATCCCGCACGCATGCTCGACCTGCTGTTCCTGCATTTTTGGTCGCCGCACCGCTTCAATCTTCGCTACGACTGACCCGCATCCAAAACGGGATCGAGAGTTGCGCGACCAGCGCCGTCCATGCAAACAGAGCGGCGATGACCGGCGGCGCCGTGGACGGCTGCAGCAGCCACCAAGCACCGGCAATGGTCCACAACGCGAAAATGACGTATCCGAGCGGCGAGCTCGTCATTTGAGCGAGGTTCGGAATATTGCGCGCGCCCTCGATGCGAGATCGGCGGATCCACCAAATGAACGGCACGATTCGCTGGGAATGACCGGCGACCGCGCCGCCGATGAAGAACCACACCGCGAGTACGATGGCCTGCGTCCACATTCCGTACGCCGCGGCCATCGCGGCCAACAGCCCGCCGAGCATCGAAAGGAGCGCGTAGAGCAGCGTCTCGCGCTGATATGCCGGATTGCGGCGCCGCGCGATGTCGAACAAATCCGCGAGCAGCAGCGCCGCGACGATAACGAGCAGCATGCTGCCCGCACGCGGCGATATCGCCGCGACAATCGCAGCCAGGCTCACGGCGAGCACGCGCAGCGGCGCGCGCGGCTCGACGTTGATCCGCTCGAACATCCGCAGCAAGCGGAACGTCACCGCGCTGATCAGCGTTCCGTAAAAGCCGGCCAGGCCGATGAACGCGTGCGTGGACGGCGCTAGAGCCCCGTGCGTGGCCGCCATCCCGGCCGCCGCCGTCGCGGTAAACCATACGAACGCGACCGTTGCAAGACGCGCGGGCATCCCCGCGTTCGGGCGTCTCCACAACGTCGCGATCAGCACGCCGCTTTCCAGCAGCGCTCCGGCGATATGCAGCGCGCCGCCCAACACGACATACGACAAAAGTCCGCTTTGAAAACCGAAGACCAACGCAGCCGTGCCGCACGCCGCGACCGACAAATGAACGAACGGAAGGCGCGTCGAGCGCAGCGGCGCCATGCCGACGACGGGCACGAACTGATACAGCGCCCCCATCGCAAACATGGCGAACACGCCGACGACGAGCAAATGCAAGATCGCAAGCGGCGCCGGCGTTCCCGCAACAACCCAAGTCAACGTTGCACCGAGCGTTGCGACAGCTGTCGCAAAAAACGACAAGGCAATTGACGGCGGCGGCACGGTTTTCGGCGCGTTCACAACTTCTTCTCAGCTTCGATCGACGATCTTGTTACCATGGCCACTATGCCGATATCTCCGCAAACGCTTTATAATGACGCGCCGCGGATCGTCATTTGGGAAATGACGCGCGCGTGCGCACTCGCCTGCCGCCATTGCCGTGCCGAAGCAATTCCGCATCGCAATCCGGGCGAGTTAACCACGAGCGAAGCCTTCGCGCTCGTCGATCAAGTTGCCCACTGCGGCGATCCGATTTTCGTGCTGACCGGCGGCGATCCGTTGATGCGCGACGACATCTACAAAGTCGTTGAATACGCCACGAACAAAGGCCTGCGCGTCGCCGTGTCGCCCAGCGCGACGGGACGTCTGCGCGCCGAAGCGCTGCAGGCGCTTTCCCGCGCCGGATGCAAGCGCATCTCGCTCAGCATCGACGCAGCCACGGAAGAGGAGCACGACCGCTTCCGCGGCGTCAAGGGTTCGTTCAAACGCACGGTGGACGGCGCGCACTGGGCGCGAGAGGCCGGCCTGGAAGTGCAAATCAACACCACGATTTCGCGCTTCAATCACGAAACGATTTGGGACCTGGTCCCGACGCTCGAACAACTCGACATCGCGCTCTGGAGTCTATTTTTCATCGTACCGACGGGGCGCGCCAAGATCGAGGACGTGCTGAGCGCGCAAGAAACCGAAGAGGCTTTTCGCCGCCTGTACGGCGTTTCGAAAACGGCTTCGTTCCATGTGAAGACGACCGAGGCTCCGCATTATCGCCGTTTCGTCGCGCAAAA
>DASSZL010000269.1:0-3100 GCA_035713505.1 Vulcanimicrobiaceae bacterium
GCGAGCGCCGGCCCGGAGAGCACGCGCAGCAGATAGTCATGACGGAACGGATCGTGTACCGCCCACAGTACTGCGAGCGCGTCGAGCGCTTCCGGCTCGTCGAAGAGATTCAAGTCGCCCGCGACTTGAACTTTGACGTTGTGCTCGAGCAGTGCGTCGCGATAGGGACGCACGTCGCGCACGCAGCGGAAGAGCACGGCAATCTCGTCGTGCGGCGTGCCCGCGCGCAGCAGTTCCACAATGTGCTCCGCGATGAACTGCGCTTCCGCGCGCCGGGTGCTTGCGCGGAAAAGCGTCAAGCCGGCATCGGTCGCCGCCGGCGCCGGCGGTACCGCCGCCGTCCCGAGTACATGGCGGCTTGCGGCATCTATCGCGAATGGGCTGCGGTGCTGCAATTCCATCGTCGTGCGCTCTCCCGGGAGCGAAAAAACGCGATCCGGGCGCGCGCCGCGGAACGTGGATATCGCCGACTCTTGATCGCCCGCCAGCGTCGCGCCGTCGAGATTTTCGCCGTAGACGGTTTGAAGCAGCTGCAATTCGCCGATGGTCAGTTCTTGCGCGTCGTCGATAAAGATCGAGGGATAGCGTTCCCGTAAAGTGCCTGCCGCTGCGGGATTGCTTTGCAGCACGTCTGCCGCCTGCGCGATGATGTCGCGCGGCGTTAGGCACCCCTGCTTCACGGGATGTTCCAAGTACGAGCGGTACAGCTTCGCAAGGATCTTCGCAAGATCCACTTCACGCCGGTACTGCCGCTGCAGCTCGGGACCGTCCGCGGCCAGCGAATCGCGATATGCGTCTTTCGTATAGTACAGCAGATCGGGATGTGCGAAGTTGGGGGGCTTGGCATAAAATTGCATCGCGCCCCGCAGGGCGCTCTCGAGAAATTGTTCGGGCGATATCCGTGCGTCGCGCAGCTTGCAGAACAACCGGAAGGCCGCGTCCAGAAAGCGATCCGGTGAGCGCAGCCCGGGAACTTCCGGATCGACTTGCGCCTCGATGATCTCGCGCCACTCGAGCGTAAGCAGCGGCTGCGCCGCTTCGGCGAAGAGCGCCGCCGCGCGCACGTCGTCGATCGGCTCGGCTCGCGGTAAGCATTCTAAAGCCAGTTCGTGTAATTCGCGTACGTGTACGTTCGGATGAACCAGGCGCGCGCGCAGCCCCGTGAGCCCCGCTGGAGAGACGGACGTGACGAGCACGGGACCTCGCTGCGCCGCAAGCAGAGCTCTGCGTGCAAGTTCTGTGGTCTTTCCGGTTCCGGCCGCGCCGATGATGAACGTGCTCACCGGGCGAAACGCTCCTCTTCCGGGTAAGGCCGGTTCGCGCATGCCGTATTGTACACGCAGTACACGCACGCTGCGGGATCATCGGTGACCGCGAACGTGCCGGTGGTTCCCGATGTGAGTTCGGCGCAGAGTTGCAGCATGCGCTCGCGCGCGCGTTCCAGTTCGCCGATCGGAATGACGCCGGTGGCGCTCTTCGAGCGCGCGATCTCGGCGGGCACCGGAACGACTTCCAGTGCGATGGGCCGCACGTCCAGCAGCGCATCTTTGAGCGGCACGAGCGCCAATCTCGAAACGCGGTCGCCGGCTTCGGTACGCGCCCAGTAATAAAACGGCAACTGAAAGTCTTTGAATTGCCTTACTTTTTCGCGGTACTCCGCCGCACTCAGCGCAATGGATCCGGTCTTGTAATCGATCACGGTGACGGCGCCGGTCCGGTCGTCGCGGTCCAGGCGGTCGATGTAGCCGATGAAGTCGTAGCCGTCTATCTGCAAGGCCGCGCTCAGTTCGCAGCCGACCACGGTGAAGGGCGCGCTCTTCGCTTGCGCAACCAGCCATTCCACGTATTTGCGCGCGGTGCGCTGCGCGCGCCTGCGCTGCAATTCGTACTCGACCGGCGTATCGAAAAAATTGCGATGACGGTCGAACGCCGCGTTGACGTAGCCCTCGAGACGCCGATCCAACTGCTCCGGATCGACGGCGCCGGGCTGCGGGAACTCGGCGTGAAAATCTTCGAGCGCCGCGTGGAAGGCGGTTCCGTAGAACGACGCCGACGAACCGCGGTCCTCGATCGCCGCGCACAAGTAGCGGTAGTACCACTTGCGCGCGCACTCGACGTACGTATTGAGCTGCGAGGCGCTGAAACGCGGATTGTGGGTGCGAACGCCGGTCGCGGGTTCCGGCTGCACCGGATCCGCCAACGCGAACTTTTGCGGCGAGGAATGTTCTTGAGGCGGAAGCGTTTCGGGCTGCTCGCCGGCGGATTCATCACGCAGGTTCGATGCGAACGCGAGCAGCGCTTCACGCTCGTGCATTCCGCAGGGGAGCGCCTCACGGGCGATGAGATCGACGAGTGAATGTGCGCGTTCCGAGAGCGTCGCATACGCACCGGCGATGCCGGACGGCACGCCCGAGAGCGGAGAGCGCAGCATGCGCGCGGCGTAGATCTCGTCCCGCGAACGGCGCCAAGCCGCCGCGGCCGCGAGATAAGCACGACGCTCCGCAGACTGCACAAGGCATGGTTGGGAAAGTAATGGAGGCGACCCTGCCGTTTACGTGTAACGGCGCAAGCATGCGACGGATCGTCATCGGCGTCAGTGGGGCGAGCGGCAGTATTTACGGGTATCGCGCGCTCGAGGCGCTGCGTGCAGCGGGGGTCGAGACGCATTTGGTGCTCAGTACGCAGGCGCGGCGCACGATTGAGCTGGAGACCGACAAAAGCGTGCCGGATTTCGAGGCGCTCGCGCACGTGGTTCACCGCGATGACGACTTGGCGGCCGCCATATCGAGCGGCTCGTTCCTGGTCGACGGCATGATCGTCATCCCATGTTCAATCAGGAGCGCGGCAGCGATTGCCTATTCGATGAACTCCAATCTGCTCGTGCGCGCGGCCGACGTTTGTCTGAAGGAGCGGCGCAAACTCGTTCTGGTCGTTCGCGAAACGCCGCTGCACGCGGGGCACTTGCGCACGCTCACGCAACTCGCGGAGATCGGCGCGGTGATCTTACCGCCCGTGCCTGCGATGTACGCCAAGCCCAAGTCCGTCGACGACATCGTCAATCATACGGTCGGGAAGGCGCTCGATCAATTCGGCATTGAAC
>DASSZL010000270.1:0-4552 GCA_035713505.1 Vulcanimicrobiaceae bacterium
GAAGACGTCGACTACTGTTTGAAGGCCGGCGAGCGGGGGTTGCGCGTCATCTGTGCGGGTGATGCCGTTCTCACGCACTTCGAGTCGCAGTCGGGGGTCGAACGCTTCCGGCAAGTCTCTTGGAACGTCGCGCGTCTGGCAGACCGCTGGAACGGCCGCGTGCGTTACGACGCGCCCGATCACACACTCGCGCGCGGATCGATCCGCCGCACTGTGCGTCTTCGCCGCGGGCAGTCGGCGCAGGAAGAGCTGCCGGTGCCCAGATGCACGGTAGTCGTTCACGGGATGGAATCACCCGATGCGGTGTTTGAGAAGTCGTTGCGCGCGAATCATGCGCCGATCGATCGAATCGTTTGGACGGCGCGTACGTCGGCGATCCCCGCCGCACGGCAGGAGATGGAGATACGCGGCGACCGGTATGTGGCGATCGTCGATGCAGCGTGCGAACTGCGTGAGGGCTGGCTCGACGAACTCATCCGGCAGATCGAATTTTCTCCGAATACCGGCGCAGCCGCCTACGCGGAATGCGGCGGCGGCGAGGACCGTCCGCTCTTCACCGCGAGCGCGGGCTGCGTTCTGATCGCGCTCTCCAAATTTCCGCAGCACGAGCGTCTGCGCACCATGGAGTCGCTCGATGGGGCCGTTGCCGATTTCCTGATTCGGGGGCTCGCGCATCGCGCGGGTGTTCGCGCGGCGGTCAAAGACTTGGCGCGAATTCCGGCTCCCGGACGCGACGCGGCATTTTCACTCGCGCACGGCCTGGAATTGCATGAGGCCTGTGCGGCATCACGCGAGGCTCTCGAGCGCGAGCTCGCCGCACCGCTGCGGCGGCAAAAGGGCTTGGTTTCAATCGTGATGCTGAGCTGGAACGCGCCCGAGTATACGAAGATTGCTCTCGAGTCGATACGCAAATACACCGGCGGCGAGCACGAGGTGATCATCGTCGACAACGGCTCGGGTCCCGAAACGACGGAGTGGCTTTCGACGCTCGCCGGTGTGAAGGTGATCTTCAATCCCTCGAATCGGGGCTATGCGGGCGGCAACAATCAGGCCATGGCGGCAGCGGCCGGCGAATACGTCGTGCTTTTGAACAACGACGTCGTCGTGACCGAGGGCTGGCTGGAGGGTTTGCTCTCGGCGTTCGATCGCATTCCGGCGCTCGGAATTTCGGCCCCGCGCAGCAACATCATCGCCGGCGACCAGGTGGTGCTCGACGCCGCCTACCAAAACTTGGATCAGATGCACGAGTACGCGGCGCGCCGCCGCGCGCGGTATCGCCGCCAAGGGTACATGACGGATCGCGCTATCGGCCTGTGTTTGTGCATAGACCGGCGCGTCATCGAGGAGATCGGCGGCATCGACGAGCGCTTCGGCGTCGGGAATTTCGAGGATGACGATTTTTGCATGCGCGTGCGCGCCGCGGGCTACCGGATCCACGTCTGCGACGACGTCTTCATCCATCACTTCGGATCCAAGACGTTCGCGGCGAACAAGATCGACTGGCAAGCCACGATGCGCGAGAACTGGAGCAAGTTCGCGGCGAAATGGGAGCTGCCGCCCGAGCAGGCCGGCGGCGGATATCAGCCGCAGCCGGTAATCCGGCGCGGCTTCGTGCGTGAGAAGCATTTCTTCGCATTGCCGCGTGCCGCTCCCGAAGCCGCGCTTTCCCAAGCGCCTGAAGGAGAACGATCGTATCAGGTGATTTTCGCGGCGGTCGTGCGCAGCGAACGGGATTGGGAAGACGTCGGCAATTTTTTGCGCCGGTACGTGCGTGCGTTCGACGCCGCGCAGCCCGTGCTGTTGACTATCGCGTCGCTGGGCGGGCCGCCGGCTGCGGACATCGGCGCACGTGCGAGCCGTGCCGCCGCCAAAGAAGGTCTTTCCGAGCAAGCCGTTGCGGACGTTCTGATCTCCGACGAAGCGGACCTCGCGGCATGGATCGATGCCTTTCCGGCGGCCGCGCGGTGGCGCGTCAATGAAACCGGAATCGAGCGTTTTGATTTGATCGATCCGGTCACCGAACGCAGCCCGAGCGCGCTGCGGCGCGTCTTGAAGGCGGTGGCGCGATGAGAACCCATCGCAAACATCAGACCTTCACGAATTGGTGCGATCGCGCGTCTCTCGACGCTGCTGCACACTTGCGGAATTTGGCGGCTGTGCGTTTGGAACCGATCGTGCGCGGCTTACGCGGCGGCGCGTTTGCGGACTTTGTTTTCGTTGCGGACGATTGCGTCGCCGTGGTGCCGTTCATCGAAATTGCGCCTGAAATGCTGCTGCAGCGTGAAGCATCGCCCTTCATTTGGCCGCACGACATCTCGGCGGCGATGGGAGCGGAACGCACGGAGGAGATCGAACAGGCGCTGCTTCCTTGGCTCGAGTCGATTACGCTCTCGCGGCAATTGAACGCGGAAACGATTCGCCTATTCGGCGACGATCGGGGCCGGACGCTTTTCGGCGCCGCGCGCGAGGCTCGCTTCCTGGGCGCGGCGGCATATGAAGCCGTTCTCAAAGACGCGGCGCCGTATGTGTACGCGCTTCGTTTCGCGCAAGACGGGCGCGCAGCCGCGATCGATCCCGGCGGCGCGTTCGGAAGCGTGCTGCTCGGCCGGCATGCACGCGAAGTGCGCGCAGATCTGGGCGAATCATCGCGCAATGCCCTCGCGCGGGAGTGGTTCAATCGAGACGTGTTCGGCAGCGTGGACGCGCAGACGGCGTACGATTTGGCGGTCTGCTCGAAAGCCGGCGATCTCACGGCGAACGTCCGCGTCGTTCTCGACGATTCTGCGCAGGACGGCATCAACGTTCGCGTCGCCACGCCGGTTCCGACGGACGTCATGATCGCATTCGATTCCGGCGAGTCACCGCCGTGCCGGACGTTCTCCGTGAACTTTTCGGGTGAGCAGAAGCTTCGTGAGACCTCGGTGCATGCGGCGCCTCAAGCGAGCGGCGGATCCGCCGGACGCGTTCTCATGCTGATGCGGGACGACTACGCGCGCGTTCCGGATGCCGACACGGAGGAAGCGTCCGCACTCGCAGCGCTGCTGCGGGCCGAAGGGTTTATCGTTGATATTGCGGCTGCATCGGCGGCCGTGCCCGCGGGATACGATCTCGTGCACGCGTTCACGCTCGCGCGCGTGAACGAATTGCAGGCGCCGCTCGCCGCCGCACACGCCGCGAACGTTCCGGTCGTGTTCACGCCGTTTTTCCAAGACCTGAGCGCGGGGGGAGCGTGGGGCACCGCGATCACGCGAGCGGTCCTGCGAATCGCCTGCGATGAAACGGAACTCGAAGACAACTTCCTGCTCGTCGCGCAGCGCCGTCTCGAGGCGCCCGGTTTGAGCGCGAAGCGGCAAGAGCCGTTTGACGGCTACGAACAAGCGGTGCGGGCGGCCTTGCAGCGTGCCGGCGCGGTTATCGTCAGCGGCGCGCAGGAAGAAGGGCAAGTCCGAGCCATCGGCTATGGCGGCCCCGTCGTGGCGTCAGGGCCGTCTCTGCTGACCGCGGAAGGCGCGGGGGACGCCGTTCCCGTGCGCCGAGGCGATTTTGCACTCGCGCATGCTCCGCTCGAACCGCGCAGCAATCTGCTGGCGCTCGTGCGCGCGGCGGTGTCCTCGCGTATACCCTTGGTTATCGCCGGCCCGGTCGCGGAGCCCGAGTACGTCCTCGCACTGCGCGAGCAGGCCGACGAACGCGTCGTCATCCTCGGCGAGCAGGAGCCGGCGGCGCTGGAGGCGCTCTATCGCTCCGCCCGCGTGTATGCCGACGTGTCGTGGATATCGCCGGGCCTGTATCGCGCGGTGCGTGCCGCTGCCTGCGGGGCGGCGCTCGTGGTCTCCAAGGACGGCTATTGCGCCGGCGTACTCGGCGGCGAGGGAATCTGGCAGGCCGACCCGGCTTCGGCGGCCTCGATCGGCGTGGCCCTGGGCGACGCTTGGAAATTGGCTCGCGAGCACCGGAAGGCCCTGGAATCGCTCGCCCGTCGCGCGGGCGCGTACGGAGATGCCCGCGGCGGTCTGGTGGCCTGCGCCGGCGCGTATGCCGCCGCCCAGCGAGCTCGCTCGCTCGCCTAAAATAACCGGCATTTTAAACCGAATAAGAAGAGAGCAGGAGGCGTAACATGGACGTTCCGCAGGTCGGGGCCGCTGAGGCAGTCCCCCAGCAAGTGCCGCCGGTGGCTGTGCCACAGGGCGGCGGACAAGAGAAAAACGGATTACCGCCGGCACCGGCAGGCACCAGCAATTCCGGCCCGCTTTCATCTATTGTCGCGAAACTTTTTGCGCAGGACGGTGCCGTTAAATCCGAGTCGGTCAGCGTGAGTTATCGCGTCGAGCATGACCCGAACATCATCGTTACCATTTTTACCGATCCGACCACGGGTCAGGAAATCGCGCAGATTCCGCCGGAAGTCATGGTGCAGTTTGCGCAATTTTTCGACAAGGAAAGCGGCGTGACGCTGGATAGGAGCGCCTAAGCCGTGTCCATGTCGAGCATTCCCGGCACCAATGTACCGCCGGTTTCTTTTCCCGGTATCGCGTCGGGTATCGACTACAAC
>DASSZL010000271.1:0-10267 GCA_035713505.1 Vulcanimicrobiaceae bacterium
CACAGTCCCGGCGCCGCCTTGACGGCCTCGCCGAACGGGCAGCGGCGATTGCCGAGCACGATGCGCTCGGCCGTGATCTCGATGACGTAGAAATCGCCGTCGATCGCTTGCTTGAGACGGATGTACAAATCGGCCATTTGCGCAGGCGTGAGGGGCGCTAACAGCTCGCGCGCGCGCCGGTATTCTTCTTCCATGCGCGCTCCGACGTTCGATCCGACGCGCGCGACGAGTTGTTGGTTGTGTGACGGTCCGTTGTGCGCTTCAACTTGGTGCGCGAGCTCCACGACGAGCGCCCGTAAGAACGATTCGCGCCCGAACGATCCATCTTCCCGAGCTTCCTCGGGGGAGGGGAGCTGCGCGCCGGGCGTGACGCGCGCATCGTAGCTTTCTTCGGCGAGGCGCTCCACCGGCAGGACCGCCGACGTCTTCGCGCCGCCCGCGCGGCGTGATTCGGCGCGCAGCTCTTGCGACCACGTCATGGCAATCGCCAGCCCGCGTCCGCGTGCGGAATCCGGACCGGGCATGCGCACGTGTTCCGGCAACTTGAAGCCGGGGCCGAGATCGTAGATCGTCGCTTTCGGACGAGAGCGACTCCAGTCAACATTGATCCACATCGGTCCGGGGGCGTGCTCTTGTGCGTTGGCGAGCAACTCACCGAAAACCAGTTCCGCTTCGTCGATCGCGGCACCGGGCGCAGCATGGCGTTGTAAATACGCGCGCATTTCACTACGCAGCAAACGCACGTCCGCCGTGTTACCGGCGCGCAAAAACCAATCCATCGGCTCCCCTTGGGCGCTTGCTGACGTACCCAATACGGGGAATACGTTAACCATCATGGCAAAAAATGACAAGCAATCCGAAGTAGTTGTAATTACGGGAGCGTCCGGCGGCATCGGCCGGGCGGCGGTGCGGGAATTCGCCAGGCACGGATCCCGGCTGGCACTTTTTGCACGCGGAGAAGAAGGCTTGGAAGCCGCACGGCGCGAGGCGGAGGATCTCGGCGCCCATGCGATCGCGATTCCCACGGACGTTGCGAACTACGATGAAGTGGAACGCGCCGCGCAGCGCGCGGAACAAGAACTGGGACCGATCGATATTTGGGTGAACGTCGCGTTCACCAATGTTTTCTCGGAATTTTGGGACGTGACGCCCGACGAATGGAAGCGCCTCACCGACGTCACCTATCTAGGCTACGTGTGGGGCACGATGGCCGCGATGAAGCGCATGCGGCCCCGCGATCGCGGTACGATCGTGCAAGTCGGCTCGGCGCTTTGCTATCGCAGCATCCCGCTGCAGTCTGCGTACTGCGGCTCGAAGTCGGCGATTCGCGGCTTCACCGATTCAATTCGCTGCGAACTCATTCACAATCGAAGCAACATCAAATTGACGATGGTGCAGATGCCTGCCGTGAACACGCCGCAATTCACATGGAATCGCGTGAAGAGCGGCCTGAAGCATCCGCAGCCGCTTCCGCCGATCTTCCAGCCGGAAGTCGCCGGCCGTGCAATCTATTGGTCGGCGCACAAAACGCCTCGCGAAATGTGGGTCGGCTTCTCGAGCGTTCTTGCGATCATGGTGCAGAAATTCGCGCCGCGGCTGGGCGATTGGTATTTGGCGAAGACCGGCTACAAATCGCAGCAAACGAAGCAGCCGATCTCTGCGGGGCGCCCCGATAATCTATACAAGCCGGCGGACACGTCGAAAGATTTCGGCGCGCACGGCGAGTTTGACGCCCAAGCAAAGCCGCGCAGCTGGGAGACGGAACTCATCATGAAGCGGCAGTGGGTGCTCGCGGGCATCGGGCTCGCCGGCGCGGCGGCCGTGACCGCCGCGATCAGAGGCAGACAATAGCGCGGCAGGATCAGCGCGACCGAAGCGTTCAGTAAGGGCCGGTGGGTAACCCGTTCCGCGCTCGTCACAACGCTCCGGTCGCGCTGATCACGATCACCGTGATGCTGGGGCTCATCATGGCGATCATCGACGCGACGATCGTCAACGTAGCGCTCAACGATATTGGGGGCAATCTCGGCGCATCCATTGACGAAGTGTCCTGGGTCGCTACGGGTTATATCCTCGCCAGCGTGATCGTCATGCCGCTCAACGGCTGGCTGACGGCGTATCTGGGGCGTAAGAATTTCTATGCCGGATGTTTGGCCGTGTTCACGATCGCCTCGTTCCTGTGCGGTACGGCGCATAGCATCTGGCAGCTCGTTTTTTACCGCGTCCTCCAAGGCTTCGGCGGCGGCGCGCTGCAGCCGACGGCGCAAGCGATTCTCTTCGAAACGTATCCGCCCGCCAAGCGGGGCGCGGCCATGGCGATTTTTGGTTTGGGCGCGATGGTCGGCCCGGCAATCGGCCCGACGCTGGGCGGCTACATCATCGACAACTATTCCTGGCCGCTGATTTTCTACATCAACATTCCAATCGGCATCGTGGCGTTTTTGATGACGCTGATGTTCATTCCGAATCCGCACTTCTTGCAGAAGCCGAAGGGCGGAATCGACTGGGCGGCACTCGGGCTGCTCTCCGCCGGGTTAGCCTCGCTGCAATACGTCCTGGAGCGCGGCCAGCACGACGACTGGTATCAGTCGGATACGATTTGGGTGCTCACCATCGTTGCCGTTGCCGGACTGGCGTGGTTCATCATCAAGACGCTTCGCGATCGCCATCCCCTGGTCGATCTCAACGTGTTTCGCTTTCGTACGTTCACGATTGGAAACATCATCGGCGCGATCAGCGGATTCGGGCTGTTCGGCACGAGCCTGGTCTTGCCGCTCTTCTTTCAAACCGTGCTCGGTTTTACCGCGTTCGACACCGGGTTGGCGCTGCTGCCCGGAGCCATCGCCACGGCGATCAGCATGGTGATCGTGGGCCGCATCACGGGACGTTTGGATCCGCGCCTGCTCGTCGGCTTCGGCATGATCGTTTTCGGAATTTCGACGTGGTGGATGGGTTCGCTGAACGAACACGCCGGATACTGGGACGTGTTTTATCCGCGTTTGGTGCAAGGGTTCGGTCTGGGCTTTCTGTTCGTTCCGCTCTCGACCGTTACGCTCGGCGCCGTGCCGAAGGAAGAATTGGCGGGCGCCAGCGGCGTTTCAACGCTTCTGCGCCAGCTCGGCGGCAGTCTGGGCATCGCGGTGCTGACGACGCTGCTCGCGCGAGAGGCGGCGGTCGCGCAAAGCGAACTCGCTTCGGGCGTTACGCAGACGCACGGCTATCCCATCGCGGTGCTCAGCCAACTCGTGGGCACGGCGGCGCAGGTGATCAGTTACGACTACCTGTTCCGCGTTTCGGCGATCATCTTCTTCGTTAGCGCGCCGCTGGTGATCTTCATGCGGCCCTCACGCCGAAGCGGCGCTGTGCCGATGGCCGTCGCCGACTAGCCGGCGCGCAGCAGCCGCATGCGATCCAGTCCGCGCGTGGTGATGCGGCGAACAGCTGCGTAACATTCGCAAGCGTGCCCCAGCAGCCCGTCGCGATCGCGAATGATGATGCTGCGCCGCCCGAGCGCGATCGTTCCCGTCGCCGCCAAAGCTTGCAGCGCGTACGTCACCGAGGGGCGGTGCACGCCGAGAAACTCCGAGAGAACGTCGTGCGTGGTGCGAACCGAGTCGCCGTCATGGTAATCGTGCAATTGGAGAATGCAGCGGCTCAAACGCTGTTCGATCCGGTGCAGGCAATGGCAAGCCGTGAGCTGGCTCAGGACACCCAAATAGAGGTTCGTGTACATGAGCAGCGCCTCGAGCAGCGGGCTGCGCGTCAGACGCACCTGCTCCTCGAAATCTTGAACGCTTATGAGCAGAGCTTTGCCGTCGAGCTGAACGGTGCAGGCGCCCGTGCTTTGGTCGCTGCCCAGGACCGGCGGCAAACCGATGGCACCGTCGTTTCCGGCGATACCCGCTTCGACGGTTTCTCCGGTTAAGAGTTGAACAAGACGCGAAACGGCGCCCGATTCCGGAAACCAAAGTGAGTCGACCGGCTCATCGACCGTGCATAAATGCTGCCCCGCGACGAGCGGCACTCGCCGAAAGTATGGCTCGAGACGAGCGTACTCTTCGGGTGGAAGGGAATTCAGGATATGATTCAACGCGTGGTTCCGGCCATCCGGACAATCGTAAGCAATACAAGAACGGATGTTCCGTCTGCGAGCATACCGAAGCGCTAGGCGGCCAAGCGGCGAATGTCGCGCAGTGTGGAGGCGGTGCGGTTACGGATGACCGTATGGCACTCGCATGCGTCGTTTTCCAGAGCGCCGGCATCGAGCACGATCAGCCGGCCGCGGCCGGCTCGGACGATACCGCGGTCCTGAAGCGACTTGATCGCATTGGTAATCGAGGGGCGGTATGCGCCCAGCATCAAGCCGAGCAGTTCGTGCGTCATCGGCAGAACGTCGGTTTGCGCGCTGTCGTACATCTCTACGAGCCACCGCGCGAGCCGCTGCTCGATACGATGCAGCCGGTTGCACACCGCGGTCTGCGCCACGGTCGCCAAATACAGATTCGCGTATTTCAGGAGCGCCTCGCAGAATGCGTGCTGCGGCCGGAGCGCGTCGCTCACGAACGCATCGCGCGGGATCCGTATCGCACTTCCCGGCACCTGCACGATGACGTGAAAAGGATTCGTAGCCTCGCCGAGCACGAGCGGCAATCCCACCATGCCCTCGCGGCCGATAATGCCGACTTCGACCGCATCCCCGTCGCGCGAGTGCACGAGCGCGGAACAGACTCCGCGTTCTATGAACCACGCGTGCGACATCGGTTCGTCCGCCTCGCACAGCGTCGCGCGCGGCTCCAGATCGATATGCTCGCAGTACGCCCAGATGCGGCGGCGCTCGTTTTCGGGTAAGACGGCCAAGAGCAGATTGCGAACCATTGCGTACCTGATCTACCCCAAGCGGCGCGACGAGGCATGACCAGGCGCTCGGCGAATCCGGGCCGCATGCTTCGAACGTTTGCCAGCGATAACAACGCACCGATTGCCCGCGAGATTTTCGCCGCAATCGAGGACGCGAACGGCGGCGACGCCGTTTCGTACGGCCACGACGCGTTCACCGAACGCGCGCTCGCGCAGTTGCGCGGCGTTTTCGGAGAGCAATCGGACCCATACTTCGTCTTCAACGGCACGGGCGCCAACGTCGTGGCGCTCAGTTGTTTGGTCAAACCGTACGAAGCGGTTATCTGCCCTGCTTCGGCCCATTTACAGACCGACGAATGCGGCGCGTTCGAGCGCTTCACCGGCTGCAAGATATTGCCGGTGGAAACCGCCGACGGAAAGCTGCGCGCCGACGATCTGCGCGTCTTCGCGACGAGCAGCCGCGAGGAGCATCACGTGCAGCCGCGCGCCGTCTCGATTTCGCAGTCGACCGAGTTCGGCACGCTCTATACGCCGGACGAACTGCGCGAACTGTGCGGCTTCGCGCACGAGCAGGGCTGGCTCGTGCACATGGACGGCGCGCGCATCGCCAACGCCGCCGCCGCGCTTGGAATGGGCTTGCGCGAATGTACGCGCGATCTCGGCGTAGACGTGCTCAGTTTCGGCGGAACGAAGAACGGCTTGCTCCTGGGTGAGGCGATCGTGTTTTTCGATGGGTCGCTGCACGCGGATGCCGCGCGGTTCGCGCGTAAACAAGCCATGCAGCTCGCATCGAAGATGCGCTATATCGCGGCCCAGTTCAGCGCGCTGCTCGAGAACGACCGCTGGCTCACCTATGCCGCGCATGCGAATTCGATGGCCCGGCTGCTGGCGCAGCGCGTCGCGTCGATTCCGGGCGTGCGCATAACGCGCCCGGTCGAGTGCAACGCGGTCTTCGCCACGCTGGACCGCCGGGCGATCCCGCGCATCACCGAGCGCTACTTCTTTTACACGTTCGAGCCGTCGCTCCCCGAAGTGCGCTGGATGACGCACCATGCGACGACCGCGGCAGACGTCGAGGATTTCGCGGACGTCATCCGGCAAGCAGTCGCCGCGCCAGCGGGTTGAGTATTCGCGAGCGCCAGCGCTGCTCGTAGTTCAGCCGCGCGAACGCGTTGCGCATACGCACCGCCGCCGGTTGGCGGCTGCGTATCAATTCGTCGACGCGCGCGAATTCTTGCGCCCGCTGCGCCCGGATGCGCGCGATCGTTTCGCGCGCCGCGGGCGGATGTTCGCCGCGAAAGCGCAGCGCGGTTTGCCAGCGGTGCTCGAACTCGAAGTACTCTTCGGCCCGCAGCGTTTCGATCTCGTTCTGGTCCACGACGCGTCCGGCGGCGCCCAGACCCAGATACTGCCGCCCTTTGCGCGCATGCACGTGCGCGGGAATCACCCAGCCGTAATGCGCGTACGGGTAGGGCAGCGGTACGCGCTTGCCGCTCAGACCGCGCAGCTGCTCGTGCACCGCGCCTTCCCAGCGCACCTGCGGGGTGAAGCGAAAGAACGACATGCGGCGTTCGATGGACATGTACCAGTCGAACGATTGAAAGAAATGCAGCGTGTATCCGTCGATAAAATCGACGCCGTCCGGAACCAGGCGCAGATTCTTCGCGATGCGTGCGGCCCGCGGCGCATGCACTTCGTCGGCGTCCACGAACGCGACCCAATCGCCCGCGTCGTGCTGCGCGTGCAGACGCAAGCAGACGTTTCGTGCGGACGCGAAATCAGCGAACGGCGTGCGGTCCACGATGAGCCGGTTGCTCTTGGCGAAGTGCGTGGCCGCCAACACCGCCTCGTGAGGCGACGAGCCGGGCGCGTTGTCATTGACGATCAGCGTGTCGCACACGCCTTGCAGCGATTCGCACAGCGCCCCCAAAAACGGCTCTTCACGGGCGCCGATGATGAGGTGCGCGGCAACGCGCGCTCGCGCGGGGGACTGGTCGAATTGTTGCGCCAATCTGACTCCTCATGAACGACGTCCTGCGGCTTGCGGTGGACGCGCGCGACTTGCCGTCGGACACTCGCGGTATCGGCCGCTATGCGCGCGCAATCCTGCGGCGCCTGATTCAGCGGCCGGATATCGATCTCACGCTGCTGGCGTACGGACCGTTTCCGGGGCGCCATCGTTCGCGCATGCGCGCGGCGCTGGGCAGCGATCGTTTTCGCATCGCCTCGCATCCGCGCGGATGCGAGGTGGTCTGGCATCCGGCGAACGGGACGTTTTTCAAAAGCCGCGTACCGGCGGTCGTGACGATACACGACGCGGTGCCGTTTCGATACCCCGATCCGGATCCCAAACGGCGCGAACGTCAGCAGGCGCCGTTTCTGGATTCCGTGCGAACCGGTTCCCGGTTCATCGCCGTCTCGGAGTTCGGGCGTGATGAACTCACGGACGTTTTTGCCTTATCCGCGGACCGGATCGACGTGATCTATCACGGCGTCGACACCGCGTTTTCGCCGGGGCCGGCGGCGGATGCGCCGTATCTCTTGTTCGTCGGCCAAACCGGCCCGGTCGAGCCGCGCAAAAATTTTCCGCTGCTCTACCAGGCGTACCGCAGCGCGTTCGCAGCGGGAGGGCCGCCGCTGGTCGTCGTCGGGCCGACGGATCCGCGGCTCGAAAACGTGCGCTACGCGGGCCTGGCCGCAGGCGATGCCGCCGGAAGCGGCGATGAGTTTTTGCGCGATCTCTACCGCGGCGCGCTCGCGCTCTGCGTTCCCTCGTATCACGAAACCTTCGGCATGCCCATGGTTGAAGCGATGGCCTGCGGGACGCCCGTGCTGGCCTCGCGCGCGAGTTGTCTGCCGGAAATCGCGGGCGATGCGGCGCTGTACGGCGAGCCGCACGACGTGCGAAGCTGGTCGCGCATTCTCACGGAAATCGTCCAGTCCGCGCCCCTGCGGGCCTCGCTGCGCGAGCGCGGATTAGCGCGTGCGCGGCGCTACGATTGGGACGTCAGCGCGCGCCGGCACGCGGAGCTGTTCCGGCGCGCGGCCCGTGCGTCCAATCCGCCGCGGAATTGAGCGGTACGTCTTTCCACGCCGGACGCGTACGCGCAAGGCCCCCCGTATCCGAACAGTCCCCGAGTTTGGCGTTGAGATTCGGCGATGCGACGACCCACGCGCCCTGATCCGCGCACGGAAACGTCACCGGCTGCGTCGTGCGCGACCAAGCCGCGGCGAGGGCATATTGCGGATCCTGCGTGAAAGGACGCCGTCCGGGGTGCAGGACGGTCACGTTGAATACGAGCGCCATGATGAGCGCGGTCGCCGGCATGACGCGCGCAAAACGCGGCGTCCGCGCCGCCGCGTACGCCGAGGCTATTGCAATCGTGATAACGAGCGGAATGTCGTAATACACGCCGGCTTGATAGAGCGGAAACGGCCAGCCCTGCGCGAGCATGAGTTCGGCGGCCAGGGGCGCGGCGAGCAGCACGCGCCAGCCCAGGCGCAGCGGCGCGAAAGCGAACGGCGCGAGCACTTCGGCGAAAAACGCGAGCTGCTGCAAGATTCCGGGATCGCGCAGAGCGTACGGCGGCCGCACGGCCGCGACGCGAGCCAGATGCTCGGAGTATTCATACGCGCCCACGTTTACCAGGCCGAGCAACAGCACGGCGACGCCGAGGCGCCGATCGTACAGCAGCGCGCAGACCAAACCGAACCATGCGACGAACAGCCCGACGTCTTCTTTCGTTCCGGTGAGCAATTGCGCGAACACGAGCGCCCATAGCAATTGCTTTTGCATAACGGCTAGCGTCAGGGCGCAGGCCAACACCGGCACGAACACCAGCGGCACGAACTCGCCGTATGCGAAACCTTGCACGGACGGCGAAATCAAGTACGCGCAGGCGGCCACGGCCGCCGCGCCGTCGCTCGCGCCGAAGCGCCGTCCCAGCGCGTAGAGCAGCGGCGCGGCCAGAGCTATCGAAAGCACTTGTACGGCGATGATCGTTACCGGCGAGCGCCAAAGCGCCGCGAACGGCACGAGCACGAGCAGCATCCATTGATCGTGCTGCGCGGTTTCGGGATGCCGGTCGCCGTAGTCGAACGTCGAGCCGGAGTGCAGAAAGTTCAGCGCCGCCTGCAGATACGATCCGGTGTTCGAGCCCACGCGCAGCGCGTGCAGTTTGTTCACGTCGAGCCAAATGTAGATGCCGGCGAACAGCAGCACGGCCGCCCACACGAAAACCAGCCCCCGGCGTGAAGACAGGGAGCCGTCGCCCGCGGCGGTAAAGGCATCGCGATGATACACGTTCATCTGGCCACGGCGCTGGTGCGTCGGGGCGACCGTGTACTCCTTGTCGCCTCACGGTATCCGAATCACGAGCTGCCGCTCTGGAATCTGCCCGGCGGCCGTCAGGAGCCCGGTGAACTGCTCGCGCAAACCGCGCTGCGCGAATTACGCGAAGAGACGGGCCTCTGCGGCACGATACGCGATTTGTGCTACGTGAGCGAGTCCTACGATGCGCAAACGCACTTCATCAATACGGCATTCGCCGTCGACGCGGACGGCGAGCCGGAGCGCCCGCACATCGAGGGCGACCATGTGGTGGAATCGGCGTGGGTGGCGGTTTCGTCGCTCGCGCATCGCATCACCGTGCCGGTCGTGCGCGAGCCGCTGCTCGCGTTCTTGGAGCGCGAGCGGCGTTACGCCGGATACGCGGAAGCCGGAATCACCATTGAATTCCCGGACTGAGCCCAACGCGCACGTTCCATGCGGTGCATGAGCACGTCGACGATGTGTCCGTTCACGGTCGCCCCGCGCGGAAGCACGCCTTCGGATGAAAACCCCAACCGCTCCAGCAGGCGCCGCGACGGCATGTTTTCCGGCAGACAATAGGCATTCACCCGCACGAGGCCCCCTTGGGTGAACGCCTCGTCCATCAGCGCGCACACCGCTTCGCGGGCGATGCCCCGCCCGCGAAAATCGCGCACGATGCTGTAGCCGATTTCCCCGGTTTGAAGATCGCGCTCCGCAATTCGCAGCGAGACCCAGCCTACCGGCTTGCGAATGCGGTTCACGTACACGAGCCATTCGAAGCGGCCGCTCGTTCCCGCGCGCAGCACCTTTGGCCGCTTGGAAACCATGTCGGTGAAAGCGGCCGCGCCCACATTCGGCAGCTCCTGATACGAACGCAAGTCGGGCTGCTGCAGCACGGTCCAAAGCGTGCCGGCGTTCTGCACGGAGACGGGGGTCAAGCGCAAGCGTTCTGTCCGGAGCGTTCTCATGGGCGGACTTTATCCTACCACGATATGTCGTGAACGATACGCATGAATCTTGCAGCCGCATATGCGGGCACCCGGCCCGCCGAGGTCACCTTCGACGCGAGCGTCACGAGCACGCCGCACTTCTTCTACG
>DASSZL010000272.1:0-2185 GCA_035713505.1 Vulcanimicrobiaceae bacterium
CAAAAGCTGTACAGCTCCGGGGCGGGCCGCACGACCGCGATGGAGGACTCGACGCGCACGCCGGTCCCATAAGGGACGCTCGCCGCGGGATTGTAGTACCGGCGATCTTGGCCGGCCGTATCGACCCCGAGCGCGCCGTACGCCGGGCAATACCCCGTCACGCCGCGATAAAGCAGCACGGCAGCGCCCGCGCCGGCCGCGGCACCCAGGATGTCCCGCCGCCGGATGGCTCCCAGCAGCAGCAAACCGCCCAGTCCAACAGATATCCAGCGCTCGATCGCGCCGACATTACGAGCGTCGTGCATGGTCAGTCTCCTGGTCGCATTATCTCACGAAACCGCCGGCTCTACGCGGCCGGGGCCGGTCAGGCGCCCCGCCGAAGAGTCCGCCGGTGCGCATCTATATCGGTATCGGATCGAACTTGGGCGATCGCCAGGCGAACATTTTGGCCGCCTTGCAACGTCTGCGGACGCGGGCGGACGTTCTCAACGTCTCCGCGTTCTATGAAAGCGAGGCGGCGGACGGCGCCGAGGGGCCCGCGTTTTTGAACGTGGCGGCGGAACTCGAGACCGCGCTCGATCGCGCCGGCTTCGAGCGCTTCGCGCGCGACGTGGAAAGCGCGGTCGGCCGGTTCGGCACCCGCAAGCTCGCGGCGCGGCCCATCGATATCGACCTGCTGTGGACCGAGGGCTACATGCATCCGCAGCTGCTGCAGCGCCGTTACAACCTCGTGCCGCTTGCTGAAATAGCGCCGCAGTTGAATTTGCCCGCCGCGAACGCAAACGGCATCCACCGGCGTGCGCGTACGCTGCATTTCAACGCGAACCGCCAAGAGGAAGCGCCGGACGTGCGCCTCTCGCTCGGACGCGTCGGGGTATCGGGCGTGCGCCGCATCGTACATCTGAACGTCGACGGAAAAGAGCGGGTCTTCAACGGCGAATTTACGATGGTTGCAGATCTCGCGCCGCACAAAGCCGGCGTGCACATGTCGCGTTTCAGCGAGATCCTCGAGGAAGCCGCGCTCGATGTTCTTTCGCGCGAGAAACAGCCCGCGCGCATCGAACGCCTCGTTGAGGCCATTGCCAAGGAAATCGTCCGCTCGCAGCGCGCCATTCGCGCCGACGTGCGGCTGCGCGCGACGTTTGGCCTGGAGCGCTGGACGCCCGTGAGCGGCAAGCGCGGTGAAGAAACCTACACGCTGGTCGGTATCGCCCACGCCGACGAACGCGGAACGCGGCGCGTCATCGGCGTGGAAGCGGAAGGCATGACGGCTTGCCCGTGCGCGCAGCTCATGGTGCGCGAACACAGCATGCACGAACTCATCGAAGCGGGTTTCTCCGCGGCGGATGCGGAGCGCGCTTTGGACGCGCTTCCCGTGGCCACGCACAATCAGCGCGGAAAAGGCAGCGTTCTCGTCGGCGTCGAGCCCGAGCATGCGGATGCGGTGCGTACCGAAGACTTGGTCGAGATCGTGGAAAGCGCGATGTCGAGCGAAACGTATGACCTGCTCAAACGTCCCGACGAGTTCTTCATCGTCAACAAGGCGCACCACAATCCGAAGTTCGTCGAAGACGTGGTGCGCGGAATTCTCGCCAGCGCGCTCGACATGTACGGGGATTTCGCGGACTCCACGTTCATCGCTGCAAGTCAAGTGAATTACGAGTCGATTCACAAGCACGATGCGTTCGCGGAGGCCTGCGGCACGTTCGGCGAATTTCGACGCGAACTGCGCACGGGGGAGTACGTGACGCAGAAGACCGACTTGGCGGCGTGGCTGGGCACGCGGCCTTCGCCGGTTCTCGTTTAGCACCGCATGCCGCTCAAGCGCACATGGGCCTGGGAGTTCCCGGTTTCACGGGAGCGGCTTTGGACGTATTTGGGCGACACGGATTGGGTAAACGAACACGCCGGATTGCCGAAGATCTCGGCGCGCTACGAACCCTTGCCGGGCGGCGGAACCCGAAGGATTGCTTCTTTCAAACGCTGGCCGTTCACCGCCGTTTGGGAAGAGCGGCCGGCGATTTGGCAAGCACCGGAATTTCACGAAGTCGATCGGCTGTATTCGCGCGGACCGCTGCGCAGGTTCCGCAGCCGCACAGCTCTTGAACCGATTGAAGCGAATCGCACGCGCGTGCGGGTCGACGTCGAACTGGAACCGGCGTCGGCGGCGTTCGCGCCGCTCTTG
>DASSZL010000273.1:0-3504 GCA_035713505.1 Vulcanimicrobiaceae bacterium
CCCATGCACGTGCGCGCCAAAGTTCTCGCGAGTTTTTTCAACATGGACAACTCGAAGTTCGCGCACGGCATGGCGTTCATGGACCTCGACAACCGCGCCGAAGAAGAACTGCAGCGCTTCATCCACCTCTGGCAGCTCAACTACTTGCGCACACGCCGCGGCGACTTGGACTAGTCGTAGAGCAGATACTTCGCGCGGATTGTTTTGAAGTTGGCGAGGGCGGGCTGCCATTGCTGCTCGATTGCGTCGGCGCCCATGCCGGCTTTCAGGTCTTTCCAAAGCGTGTCCGTGCCCCAGTCGATGTCTTGGCCTCGCGTGCCGTAGCTGGTGAAATGCGGATAGAGATCGCGAACCGCGCTCAGAATCTCGACGGCGGTTTCCACTGACGGAAAAACGTGCGGGTTGAAGACATCAAGCTCGACGCCGGCAATTTGTTTGTCTTTGAGTCCGCCGAAGAACGGCGACCAGTACGCCGGGCGAAAATACACGCCCGGGATGTTGCGCTCGTTCAGCACGTTCGCCAGGCGGTAGGCGTCCAGGCCGGGGAAGCCGGTGTATTTGAACGGTTTGGTCGTGCCGATGCCGCCGTTCAGACCGAAACTATCGAGCAGTCCGGTGCACGGATAGACGACGGTCGTGCTCCACTCGGGAATGTTCGGCGAGGTTTGCACCCATTGCAGGCCGGTGTCGGGCCACAGCATTCGGCGATGCCAGCCCTGCATCTTGATGACCCGCAGATTCGCGCCGATGCCGAAGTGCCGGTTGAACATCTCGGCGAGTTCACCGACCGTCATGCCGTGGCGCATGGCGATGGGATACAGGCCGATGAACGACTTGAATCGCGGATCGAGGATGGGGCCTTCGACCATCTCGCCGCCTATCGGGTTCGGACGATCGAGCACCCAGATTTCCTTGCCGTACTCTTTGGCCGCTTCCATCGCGTACGCCATCGTCGAGACGAACGTATACGGGCGCGCGCCGACGTCTTGAATATCGAAGAGCAGCACGTCGACGCCGGCCAGCATCTGCGCCGTCGGATGCTTCTGCGGGCCGTACAGGCTGTATACCGGCAATCCGGTGCGCTCGTCGGTGTACGAACTGACGTACGTGCCGGCCGGGCGATCGCCGCGCAACCCGTGCTCGGGTGAGTAGATCGCCTTCAGGCAGATGTGCCCGTTCGCCTTGACCGCGTCCACGATGTTGACCAGACCAGAGGTCACGCCCGTTTGATTCGTGATGATGCCCACGCAGCGCCCATTCAGATCGTGCCACGCGGACTGCAGAAACACTTCATCGCCGAGAACGATCTTCGCGGGCGGAAGCGTGCCGGCGCGCAGCGGAGAAACGCCGCCCGCCACAAACAGCGCCGCGGACAGCGCAATGGTGAGCGCGCGCTTAAACAAACTCGGCCTGCGCCGTTTCCGGTACGATCCGCGCGGCGTGTGCGCGCGAGAAAAGTTCCTTTACCGCTGCAATGCCTTCCTCACCGACGTCCTCGCTGTATTCGTTGACGTAGAGGGCGATGTGTTTTCGCATCACGTCTTCCTGCATCTCCGTTGCGTGCTCCCGTACGTACTTCATCACCGCCGCCTCGTTCTCGCGCGCGAAGCGCAAGCTGCGAACGATCGCGTCGTTCACCGCGCGCGCGGCCGTGTCATCCAAGTCGCGGCGAACCAAAATCGCGCCCAGCGGAATCGGCATGCCGGTCTGCGATTCCCACCAATCACCCAAATCCACGACCTGTTCGAGGCCGGCTTCTTGGTACGTAAAGCGCGATTCGTGGATGATGAGTCCCGCGTCCGCGTGTCCGCTGGCCACCGCCTCCACGATGCGATCGAAGCGCAGCGCCAGCGTTTGCGGGCGTTTGCCCATCGCCAAGCGCAGCAGCATGAACGCCGTCGTCATCTCGCCCGGAATCGCGATCAATTTCTCGCGATAATCCTCGATGTTCGTGCCGGCGCCTTTGCGCGTGACCAGCAGCGGACCGCATCCGCGCCCCAGCGCTCCGCCCGCGCGGAGAATCCGGTAGCCCTCCGTGAGCAGCGGAATCGCGCCGTAACTCACTTTGGTCAGTTCGTAATCCGCCTTGAGCGCGGAATTGTTGAGGTTCTCGATGTCCTCGAGCTGCACGCGAACGTGCGGCGCGTCATCGAGCAGACCGCTCGTCAGCGCCGAGAAGATGTACGTGTCATTGGGGCACGGAGAATACGCCAGCGTCAGGGGTTTTTGCTGAATCATGCGGGCGTCACCAGCGCGAGCAAAGCGGTCAAGATTTTTTCTACTCCTTGCACGCCGGCTGCAAAATCCCAGCGGCTGTTTTTACGGTCGCACACGATGTTCGATATTCCCCGTACCTCGATCGCCGCAACACCCGCGATCTCGGCGGCGCGCAGGGCTGCGAAGCCTTCCATGGTCTCCACTCCGGCGCCGAGCGCCGCCAAGCGCGCGGCGCTTGGGCCGGTTGCGGTGACGCGCGGAACGGTAATACCGCGAACCGGACGAAAGCCCAGCTCGACAAGGCGATCGACCAGCATCAGATCGGAACTCGACCGATTGACGACCGATGCGCCGTCCGGCAGCGAAATCGGCACACCGGTTTCCAGATCGAGTTCCAACTGTTCGTCCGTGACCACCACGCCTTCGCCGACCTCCGCCGCCCCCTCGAACGCGCCGCCGATTCCGGCGCTGATCACGAGCTCGTAGGTGCTTTGCGCGAGGGCTCTTGAAACGCTCGCCGCCGCTTCGACGGGTCCGACGCCGGTCACCAGCAATTCGACATGCGGCTGCGGCCGCAGGAACGCGAGTTCCTTACCGACCGCGCACGTCACCAAAATCATGCGGTTACGGCACTCCGATCAATTTGTGCGTTTGCAGCGAGAGCCGCAAACGCTTGGGATGCGCTTTGATGTACTCGAGCGCGAGTGCGACGTTCGCCGGTTTGTTGCCTTCGGGCTGAAGCAGAAGCACCTGTTCGTCGTTCGAGCGCTCGAGCCACTCTTCGGGAACGCGTGCGTCGACGATGAGTTTGAGTTCGTCGGCGCGCGCGATCATACGCTGGTCGGCGCGCTCTTTCGGCGAGACGCACAGCCACACGTCGGCAGGCAGTTCGGTATAGATCGTTCCGTTGGACTCGATGTGCACGCGGCGTCCGTCGCGGCGCAGCGCCTCGATCAGTTCTATCGCTTCACGCTGCGCGAGCGGTTCTCCGCCGGTGAGAATCACCATCGGACAATCACCGCCGAGCTCGCGCACGCGCGCAACGACCTGGTCGACGCTCGCGAAAAACTTCAGCGAGTAATCCGTATCGCAGAAATCGCAGGAAAGGTTGCAGCCCCCGAGGCGCACGAAAACGGCGGGCGTTCCGCTGTGTGCGCCCTCTCCCTGAATGCTATAGAAGATTTCCGCGAGTTGCAGCATTAGTGAAAATCACTCTTGCGTAACACGGCGCAAGACGTTGCGGTTTCCCAAAGCACGAGCTCGTCCAGCCCCGGCAGTACGGGCAGC